>PLIO01000196.1 GCA_003140075.1 Acidobacteriaceae bacterium
CTGCTCAACCAGAACGACTATGCCCTGCTGAAAATGCTCGACGTCCAGGCCGCATGGATCGGCATGGCAGCGCCCGGCGCAGTCGAGATCGACCAAAGCGTAACCACCGGCGACACGGTAAAGGCCGGTGCGCACACTGCCAGCGTGCTCCACACGCCGGGACACACCGAAGGCAGCATCTGCCTTTACTTCCCCGCCGAAAAAACTCTGATCGCCGGAGACACGCTATTCGCCGGCTCCATCGGCCGCACCGACCTGCCCGGCGGATCGATGCAGAAGATCATGCAGTCGCTGCACGGCACCGTTCTCGCACTGCCGGACGACACCACAGTCGTCCCCGGCCACGGCCCACTGACGACTATTGGGGACGAACGCGAGAGCAATCCATTCATCAGAAAAACCTAGGTCAGCTTGAACCCGAAGATATTTCTGAAACGTTCCAGCCCTGAACAGCACTATTCCAGCAGATAGCTCATGCCAGCCGCTAGCAGCGTTCAAACTTACGCCGCGGAAGGCGACAATCATGTTGTGACTCTTAAGGCGTTGAGCCCCAGCGGAATCAGGTCGATCACGATGGGCGGCCAAAGGCCACGCGATTTGTGCCAATGGACATGAGGCCATACACGCAACAGTTTCTCTCCATGCTATCGTCCTGACCCGGACGATCAACCTGTTCGTCCAGCCAGGAGGACAGGTTTTCACTCAGGCCCTGGATTGATTTCGAAACACCAACAGGAGAATTTAGAACGGCTTCGAGACTTAGCTACGAATGGCGAGTGCGGTCTTCGTGCTCATGCATGTCGATTTCTAAATTTCAAAGTGGAGGATTTCATGAAGCAGATTCAGGTAGTAACGACGTTCTTGTTTTTGTCGTTGTGCCCGCTCTGGGCACAGCAAAGTTCGAAGACGCCTTCGCCGCCGGGCACGGTCACCGGCTCCGGAACCACCAACTACGTCCCGGTGTGGACGGGTAGCACAACGCAGGGCAACTCCACCATGTACCAGACGGACGGCCGAATTGGCATCGGGACCACGTCGCCACAATATGCCCTCGACGTCTCTGGGCACATCAACAGCAGCAGCGGCTACCTGATTGGCGAAGAGTTGGTACTGATCGCCCCGGGCGGCGTAGACGGCGGAAACATCGCCGTGGGAATCGACTCAATCCCAAGTAGCACGCCGGGCCTATATAACACGGCCATGGGCGATTTTTCGCTTGAGGCCGTCACTTCGGGAGGGGCCAATGTCGCCCTCGGCTATAGTGCGCTCAATCTTGATACCAGCGGAGGCGCCAATACAGCGATTGGCTCTGGCGCAATGTCCTATAACACGGAGGGAGGGGAAAACACGGCCGCCGGCGACGAAGCACTCTACCTTAACACCACCGGAAACAGCAACACCGCCGTCGGCGCCGGATCCCTCTTCGATAACACCACCGGGAGCAACAATACTGCCACGGGCTGGGAAGCGCTCCTCGCCTCTAATGCAACTGGCAACGTAGCCGACGGCTCTAGCGCGCTTGCCTTCAACACGACCGGAAACTACAACACCGGCGTCGGCGCCAACGCGCTTTCCTCCAACCAGAGCGGCACCGGCAATATCGCGGTCGGCTACGGTGCGCTCGGCAACAACACGACCGGGACTGCCAATATCGCCATCGGCTACATGGCCGGGACCCAGGTCTCTGCCACCAACAGCTACAACATTTATGTCGGCAGCCCGGGCGCGCACACCGACACCGGCGCCATCCGCATCGGAACCGTCGGACGGCAAACCTCTTTCTTTGTGAGCGGCGTGAGCGGCATCGCCACGGGCGACAACAACGCCGTCCCCGTCGTGATCGACTCCAACGGCCAATTGGGCACACTCAGCTCGTCGCGGCGTTTCAAAACTGACATTCAGGACATGGGAGAAGCCAGCAGCGGCCTTCTGCGCCTACGGCCCGTCACCTTCCGCTATAAGAAACCGTTCGCCAATGGATCCCAGCCCATACAGTACGGCCTAATCGCCGAAGAAGTGGCGGAAGTCTACCCCGACCTGGTAGCGCGCTCGGCCGATGGTGAAATCGAAAGTGTGAAATACCAGGTCCTCGATTCGATGCTGCTCAACGAACTGCAGCGCCAGGAGGTCGAGATTCGCAACCTTCGGGAGCAGCTCAATGAGATGAAAGCCGCGATGGCCCGCGGACCGGAAACGCTGCGGACGCAGACCTTGATTTCGAACACACTCGGAGCCAAAGCGCAATAACAACGATTCGGAGACCCGGCTGGCTGGTTTCTCAGCTCTGCTTTCGGCGAGTGGCCTATCCTTTGTGCCCGCAACGGATGGGCCAGCTCCCGCCAGACAAACCTGCATCACGCTTACCTCCCAAAATTCATCCAGCATAGGAACGTCTTATCCGGCACCCGCGCGGGTGAACCACCTTTACTGAGCAGGCGACGACCTATTCAGGAGTTACGAGCACCGATTAGTCTGGTTGTATATGCTTGCCCCGGCCGTACAGGGTCCCCTGCAGAGGGTTACGCGACGCGCGCTAGAACTGCCTGTGCCCCTTCGGCAAAGTCACTCTCCCTTGCGATCAAACTCAACACCAAAAATCCATCGCTCGGAAAATCATAAAAATGCCCCGGGTGCACCAGTACAAACTTCTTGCGCAACAGATCGACCGCCAACTCCTCATCGGTCTGCGTTACCGGAACGCGTAAAACCGCGTACCATCCTCCCTCTACGCTCAAACGCTGACAAGTCTTTTGCATCGCCAGCTGGCGATCGAGTTCGGCAAGATTTTTGAGCACGCGGTCCAGTAATTGCCGCTGAATGCTTTTCCGCTGCTCCAGCAGCACTGGCGTAGCCCACTGGATGGGTGCATTCATCGAAAGATAGGTGTCTGCGATCACTTCCAGCCGCGCTTGTGCCGCTTCAACCTCTCCGTCCGGGCCGCTCGTGACGATCCACGCCACCTTCATCTGCGGCAGCGCCGAAATTTTCGAGACCCCGCTCAGCGTAAAGGTGAGCACATCTTGATTGCCGGCGAAACTCCGCTGCTGTGCTCCGTCGTGGGCGTAGTCGAGAAATACTTCGTCCGCAATCAACGCCAGCTCGTGTTCACGGCAAAACTCGTTGAGAGGCTCTTGCTCCTCGGAATGCACATACGACCCCGTAGGATTATTGGGATGGACCACCACCACGCCCCGCGCGCGCTCCGTCACCGCCTTCTGCAGCGACGGAAAATCCATCTGCCACCCGTGATCGTAGATCAGCGGATAAGGCACCAGTTTCACGTCTTGCAAGTCCGCCAGAAACTCAAACAACGGATAGCTCGGCTTCGGCACCAGCAACTCATCGCCCGGATTGCACAGCAGTCGGAACACAAAGGAATAGCCTTCGCTGGTGCTGGTGGTAAGAATCACCCGCTCTGCGTCCAGGCTGTGAATCGCGTGCTGCGTTCGGTAGTAGTCCGCAACCGCTGTGCGCGCGCTGGCCAAGCCTTTCGGCTGGGGATCGTAATCCATGGCGTGCGGTGAGGCTAGCGATTGCATAATGAGCCCCTCGCCATAGCGCAGGCCCGCGCGAGTGGGATTCGAGATCGTGAGATCGAGCACGCGCGCGCCGCCCGCTCTCACCTCTTCGAGCGCCTCCGTCAGGCGATTACGCGTGAGCTTCCAGTTGGTTCGGTCGGAAAACATCTGAGCCCAAATTCACCTTATCAACCAATTCTTAGCGCAAATCGCACTCAGCGCTTGAGCTGCAATGGACTCGGATGCTTTGGCTGGTAAACGCCTATCTTCCCGCCACCGGGGAGGGTGAAGGTCGCAACACTTCCCCAACGCTCTTCGCTCACCTTGGAGACCTTCACGTCTTTTGACTCGAGATCTTTCAACGTGGCCGCAATGTCGTCGCACATAAAGTAAAGTTCATGCCGGTCGTTACTCTCGGAATCGTGAAACGCGGCTTCAAGCGGCGGCATGGCAAAAATCAACCAGCCGTGCCCGGCATCCACCGACGAAAGCTTAAGCACATCGCGAAAGAAGACCCGATCCGCCTCCGCATCCTTCGAATAGATCACAACATGCGCGCCGTTGATCAAGCCTGATCTCCGTTTTCCGAGTGGTGACGGGCATGTTCTCATCGCTCGGCCAAATTCGCAACACGTTCGAAAAAACGCGCGCTCGAAAAACTAAAGCGAGCTCCCAGGCCCTCGCTTCTACGGCTGCAAGTAAAACCCTAACTCCTGCGGCGCCGTCAGCGTCTTGGTGGCATCGTATTGCCTCCTCACCTGCCGGACCGCGACGATCTTTTCCTGGAACTCGCGGGCCAGCCCGTCATAGCGCACCAAAACGTTGTCCAGCCAGTATGGACCGTACTCGCGCAGCCACGCTTCTCGGTACATCCGGCTCACGCGCGTGGTGGCGTCGCGCAGATCCTCCAGCCGCGCATTGATGTCCGTGATCTCAGCCAGATCGTTGTCCACGCGGCTCACGTCGGCCTGATTCTGGAAAGCGTCCCAGTAGAATTGGTTGATCTCCTCGGTGAATTCCGCCTTCATGCCCAGCGCGTCCCAGCGCCACCCGCCCAGTATCATCTCGGCCAGCGTGGCTTGATTCGTGTGGGCCTTGGCTCCGTCGCGGTAGAGCGATTCCAGCGCGTGCTCGGCGCCTAAACGCATTTCAGGCGCGGCTGGCGCCAACTTCTGCATCATCTTTGCCCCCTCCGCTGTGAAAGGATCGATCCAGAACAAATCGTCCGTCTCGGTTTCGACTTTGATTTTAGCGAGTGCCTGGTGTCCCCGGTCTAGATCCTCTACCGCATCTCGAAAGGTAGTGTCGCCGTTACGGTAGAAGGCCCAGTCGTAGGCGCTCTTGAATTGGTCGATGCTCGATTCACCTGCCTGCCATCCCGCCGCCGCTCCGAAGATCAGCGCTGGCCAGGCCATCCCGTAGAGCGACTCGCCGTCGTCATTCCATGTGGTGTTGAGCATGCCCATCGCGCCCAGCTTTTGCCCGTCGCGCACAAAGTTGCGGATGTTGACGAAACCCGCGTCCAGGTCCGGCCAGAGCTGATTCCAGTTGTTCGCCCCGGGCGCCACAATTACCCGCAGTCCGGCCTCGCGATATGGCTTGATGATGCTGTCATAGCTCGGCTTCGGGTCATAGTCCCACGGGACAGCGATCATCTCCTTAGGCAGAATGCCGAGCAGTTGCGGATACTTCAGCGCAATATCGCCCCAGAACATGAGTTGCTTGTGATACGGCTGAAGAATGCCGCTGACTTTCTGCATGTGCTCCAGATACACCCGGCCCAGACCAACTTCTCCGGCTCGCGCAGCGGTTTGTCCGTGTCCCAGTTCGAAGGTTTCATCGCCGCCGACGTGCAGAAAAGGCCCGGGAAAAAGCGGAACCAGGTCCGCATACATCGCCCCGATGATTTCGTACGACTTTTCCTTCGTCGGAGTGAGCACATGCCCGTGCGGCCTCTCCGCCACCTCGGAGTAGATTTCGTACTTCAACATGTGATGAAGATGCCCGAAGGTTTGCTGCTCGGGAAGAATCGTGACGTACCGGCGCTGGGCATATGCCACCAGAGCCTTGATTTCCTGCGGAGTGAGCGCAGCTTCCTTCGGAGCCACCAAAGGCTGGCTGGCGAAGTCGAACACGTGCTCCATGTAGAGAGCAAACATATTCACTTTATAGGCCGCCAGAGTGCGAATCTGGCCCTTCATAAAGTCTTCCGTGGGAATGGGGCCGCGGCTGATGTCGTCCTGCACGCCTCGCCATTCCATGCTCGGCCAGTCGCGAATCCCAACTGCCGGACAGATTAGCTTCCCGTCGTCTTTCCGCAACAATTGACGCAGTGTCTGCACGCCATAGAACAGTCCCTGTCCGGTATTTGCGGCAACGATCAGGTGGAACTTGTCGGAGAACAGAAGGTAGCCCTGGTCACCGATTGAATCCGCCCTCAAGCCTCTCAGTTCCAGGAAGTGCTTAACCCTTCCATCTTGTAACCGCGCCAGTTCGATGGTGCTTCGCGCTTGCTTGGCTTGCGCCCGAGCGCCGGTAATGCTGATGCTCAATCCCGACTGGTCGTGGATTTCTTCCGCCAGCGTTTCCGCGGCAATGCGGTCTTCGGCTTGATGTCCGAACTCAACCAGGATCCTGGTGGTCGGCTTTACCCGAAAACTGCCGGAATGCAGTTGCACTTCCTTGGGCTCGGGGATCAGCTTCAATTGATCTTCGGGACCGGAAGTTTGGGCAGACATCGTGCCCAACAGAGGCAGTAGGAGGAGCGGAAGTAAGAAGGCAGCTCGCTTTTTCATTCGCATCCTTGGGCAAGTCAACAGTACTTCATTCTAGCGGGAAAGGCGCCTCCAAGACCGCTGATCCGTAGAGAATCGTCAGTGATCGTAGGGCTACTTTATTAGAGCGGTCCCCATCGACTGGAGATTCTAGGCTACGCGCTCCTCTTTACTTTCCGAACGCTTCCTTGTTTACGACGTAAGGCATCTTCGTGATGTCCCCGCCGTAGTTGGCTTCAAGCACGTCGATTAATCCCTGCACGCAACGACCCGCCATGCCCTTTTCAGGATCGGTGGAAAGCCTCGTAATCCGCGCGGCGCTGGCAAAGTGTGGCATCAGGCGGCACCGGTCGGCGATGGCCGGGTCGCGTAGCGGAGAATCGGCAGGCAGCGGTTCCTTCTCGAATACATCGAGCGCGGCGCCGGCAATCCAGTTCTCGCGTAGCGCACGTGCCAGTGCCGCTTCGTCGATCACGGGCCCGCGCGAGTCATTCACCAGAAATGCCGTCGGCTTCATCAGCCGCAAGGTTTGCTCGTTGAACAGATGATAGGTCGGCGTCGCGCTTTCACCCGCACGCAGAAGCGGCACATGCACGCTGACAAAATCAGCCTGGCGCAGCGCATCTTCGAACGGCACATACTTTATCCAGTTCTTTTCCTTCGAGATGCCGCGCGCGTGGCGCAAGTCCATGTTCTCTTGAATGGCCTTAATGTAATCGTGGTTCTCGTAAGC
>PLIO01000024.1 GCA_003140075.1 Acidobacteriaceae bacterium
CCGAAAACAGTCTCCGATGCGGAAAGCCGATAGATCCCTTGCGTGTATGGGCCACAACCGATCAAATAACCACCTGGGTCCAATTTTGAAATTGCATCTCCGATTTCGGAGATTCGTTGTGCCTGGCCGACCTTCATCATACTGTCTAAGTCATTGAGGCGGCTGGTGCGAACCATCTTCTCTATCTTGCTAATCGCGTTTTGGAAAGAATCCATGCTAAAGGACCACACCAGACTTCCATTGGGCGAGTACTTCGCCATATTGCCGGGTGAGACTAGGAGCTTCTTGAAGAGCCTCTTCTAGGAGTTGAATAGCCGCAGATAGCTCAGCATATTGCCCGCCCATCTCCATAGCTTTCTGTGCCTTCTTTGAGGCAGCTCGTGTTCTTTCGTCCGAGTCGAGAGGCTTCTGACTCGCAATCGAATCTTTGTCCAATGTCTCCAGGGCCGACAAGAAGTCGGAAGCAGACTGGAATCGCTTTCGCACGTCTGGTTGCAAAGCGTTTAGGCAAACGTCGTCATATCTTTTATCGATACCAACTGAGATCTGGGACGGAGGCGTTGGCACCAGAGTGCGTGTTTTTGCCAAACCCAACCGAAATTCCTGCTCCGTTGTGTAGTCTACGGCCGGAAATGGGAACTTTCCTGTGAGCATCTGATAAAAGATGATGCCCGCAGAATAGACGTCACTGGCGGGTGTTTCGTAGTGATGGAATCCTTCAGGAGGCATGTACAAGAGCGTGCCAGCGGCACTGACCATGCGGAGTTGTGGGTCGATATTCTTCGCAAGGCCGAAATCCGCAACCTTAACGCACAAGTCAGAAGAGTCGCCGGTCAAAAGGATGTTTTGTGGTTTCACGTCTCGGTGAATTATTGCCGGTTTCTGGGAATGAGCCGCTGAGAGGCCCGCGCAAATCTGCTTCTGAAACCGAACACTAATATCTGGTCGAAGCCGAGGCTGGGACGAGAGAAATGAGTGAAGTGTGCCTCCAGCCGCGTGCTCCATCGTGACGTACGATCTTTCGCCACTGGTTACGCCAATCTTGTTTGCCTCAAAAATACGAACAATGTTTGGATGAGCAAGCTTTGACAGTATGAACGCTTCTTTGAATTGATCAGAAGTTGGGCTCTGCGAACTGCTCTTGAACACTTTCATCGCCTGCAAGCCGAGAAATCTGTGTCGGACCAAGAAAACTTCGGAGAAGGCCCCTTCTCCAAGCTTTTCCAAGACCGTATACGTGTCTCGTAGGGTCGATCCCACGGTGAGGGTTTGGATCATAAATAGCCGACAGTCCGCTTTCTTAGGCTCGAAGGGAACTGCATCTTTTCCTTTGTTGTTTCTTGAGAATCGGGAACCAATGCCCAAAGTTCTTTCACGATGGAGCGCAAGCTAGCAAAATCTGCCCGTTCGATGGCGAGCGCGCCCTCTTCGACTAATGAGCTACCTCGTTGTCGATCAATGAACGTCGAAGCGTACTTGGAGACATTCTGGAAGGAGATTACCCAAAAATCATCTTGCCTCGCCCAAATCTCCCAAGTCATCGATTCGAGCGACGAAACGACTTTTTCCAACTTCTTGTGGTCTCTCGATTCGACAGCGGATTTCGCATCGCCCAGAATTCTATCGAGTCTTTCGATGTCCTTTCTTTCACTTGATCCCTGCACAGCCTCAGTCGTACGCTGCTTAACCTCTTCGAAATGATTCAGGAGCAACGGCCACTTCTGCGATTCCTCAATTAGATCTATGCGCGCCTTAAGCTCTTCGATACCGCGCCGTACCCGTTCAGCGGCATCCGGGTCCTTCATTCTCGCTTTGTTTAGTTGTTCCTCCAACTCTTTCACTGTTGTCCCGACTTCACCAACCTGACCACGCGAACCGCTGGTTGAATCCTGATGCTCACCAAGGAGCACTAGCCTTTGTTTCTCGCCTTCGAAGTCGGCCTGCATATCCTCTACACGAGGCAGAGGAGCGATGGTATCCCCGAAGATAATCGGGAACGATTGGCTTAGGAGGGGAATGAATGCGTTTACTTTGACCTTGAAATCTCTGTCGATCTCCACGACCATTTCAACGTCACTACCTGCCGGCAGCGTTCTGGAAATGTCCTTTCCCGGAATTCTCAGGGTTCCAATCTCCCTGTTCCTATCAGATCGCTCGTTCTCACCCTGGAGCAATGGAATGTTCAGGACATCCTTCATTTCCCCTTTGGAAACCTCGTGAGCCGTCACAATCTCTCCCCGCCTGGTTCGGCCTTGGCAAGGAACCGTCGTCCCCTTTCGAATCAACACATGAGTGGTATTGTCGCTTAGTCCCAATGAGATCGCCCGAGAGAGTGGGGCGTCCTCGACCATAGGGCCGTGCGTTATCGTGAAATTCTCTGGATCAACTTTGAGCGTGTTCCCCGTCGTGTCAAACACTTTGATTTGGAACTCGTTCACCGCTCTGTCATTCAAAACTACAGATGCCATGAAAGCATTATTTGTCAGCGCCAGTTTGCCGCTATTCCATCCGCCATCGGCTCGTGAAATCTCGACTCGGGCATGAGCAAGATCAACAGTTTCTTCCACTTTGCCAGCGACGTCTGTCTCTGTGTCCTGAGATACAGGACTGTAAGCGAGCTTCAGCCGCAAAGTCCCTTTCGCGGGCCTCGGAGACTGGACTTGAGGAGTTCTTTGAGACGCCGCAAACAGTGCCGCTCCCCTGGCAACGATTGTCATGGGGTCTACTTTGAATTCGGGTTTGATGCCCAGGCCACTCTCCACTGCCGATCTAACAAGCGGTGTCAGAGTAGGACCACCAACAAGAATCACCCGGCTAACCGCAGTTTTCGACAGATGATTCGCATCCAACAACCGTTGGCAGATCTCAACGGTCTTCCGAACGAATGGCTCGATGAGGGTCTCGTATTCAGATCGAGTTAACTCGAAGCTCGCTTCAAAGTCCTCCAGTCCCCTCCCCAAATCCGTAATTGATATGTACGCGCTTGCACTATTCGAAAGTTGAATTTTTCCGTTTTCAGCCTCCGCGAGAAGCTTGGCGAATGCCTTTCGGTCGGTGCTTGGATCGAGTGCTCGGAGGCCGGCTTCTCGCTGTAACTTTCTGACCAAATAATCCAGAAGCCTCTCATCAAAATCTTTTCCTCCAAGAAAATTATCTCCGGCATGGTCTATAACTCTGAGCCGGCCTTCCACTGTCCGAATGAGCGATGCATCGAAGGTTCCTCCGCCCAGGTCATATACAAATAAGAACCCGTCCAGGCTGTCGGCCTGGAAGCCGTAAGAGAGCGCCGCCGCAATAGGCTCCTGCAGAAGAGGAGAGCAAGTGATCCCTGCCATCTCTGCTGCACGCCGCGTAGCATCGCACTGTGGGATCTCGAACAGAGCTGGGACCGTGATTACAGACGCAGTTATTTCTTCGCCGGTTTCTCGCAGCACGTCTTGACGCAGGCTCTTGAGGACCTCCGCGGATAGTTCCTCAGGCTTCATCTGGCGGCCTGAGGTCGGGAAATTAAGGATTTGTTGACTCCCCATGAGGCGCTTGAATTGAGTGTGCGTATTGTCCTTGTCGTCGACGCGCTGATTGAAGGCCAACTTACCAACGATTATGCTGCCTTTACGGTCAATCCTGACGGCCGAGGGTGTAATCTCGTCGCGGAATCCGTTCCTAATGATGTTCACCTGGCCCTTGTCAACGAAGGCGATTTCAGAGTTCGTTGTGCCAAGATCTATACCGAAATCAATCGTGTTTCTTGACATCGACGGTACCATCTGCCTTTCCGACAATCACCTGAGCCATCTTGTGGAGCGTTCCATCGAAGAAAATGGCTGGGCTTACGGTCTCTTGCACAATTCTGTGGGTAGGTTTTTCCTCGGCCGGATAATCAAACGTCAAGAC
>PLIO01000226.1 GCA_003140075.1 Acidobacteriaceae bacterium
CCATGAGCATCGATCTGCGAAACTCCAATTGGATTCTCCCCATGCCCACCACGGAGCGACTTGAACAGCGTATATCCCGTAGCGGCCACCATGGTCGGGATCGATACGAAGAACGAAAATTCCAGCGCCGAGGCCCGCGACATGCCCGCAACCTGGCCGCCGGCGATGGTCGACATCGACCGCGACGTTCCCGGAAATACTCCCGAGAAGATCTGGCAGAAGCCGATCCAGACGGCTTGTCCCAGGCTCATGTTTTCCATCTTCCAGGTGTGGATGCGTCCTCCGCCAGCCGATGGTCCCGCGGCCTCCGAACTGGCATGCATCGCGTCAACGATCCACATGACGACTCCGCCGATCAACAACGACCAGCCGATGATCGTCAGGCTCTCCAGATGTTTGCCGATGACCTTGGTCAGCAGAAAAGACGGAATGGCGGTGACTACAAACGCGACGGTGACCAATCCCAAAGGATGCGTGAGCGGCGTCCGGTCGCCCCGCTCGCCGCGGGGAAAGGTCGACAGAAACGTCGCGATCCGGCTGCGAAAATACACCGGAAGGCAGAGGATTGCGCCCAGTTGAATGACAATGGAATACATCTTCCAGTAGCCATCCGACAGGCTGATGTGCAGCAGCGCTTCAGATAGCCGAAGGTGCGCGGTCGAGCTGACGGGCAAAAACTCGGTGAGGCCTTCCACAATACCCAAAACCAGCGACAGCAAGTAGTCGTTCAATCGCCCTCCGAGGGTAAGGCAACAGTATCGCAGAAAAGCTTTGCGAGGAGGTTACCGGAGCGAGTTCTTCTCCGTGCTCTGCGCGGCATCAGTCGCTGGCGCTCCCATACGTTGGAATACCCTGCTGAAGATAAAAGATCAGCCGCTCGGCGCGGTAGGCCCAATCGCTTTGCAGATACTGGCTGACGATCTTTTGCGCCAGTGACAACGCGCGGTCCTTTGATTCGGCGGCCTTCTTCTGATTGGGCTCGGTCTTGTAAATCTCAATTAGCGCCGAGCGGCGCCAGGCGGCGTTATACAACGCTTCCGGCGCCGAGGGCGATTGCGGATGCTCCTTGGCATAGTTCTCGTAGAGATCGGCTTCCTTGTCCGGACACTTCGACAGGCCCTCCCACTCGCCGCACAGCTTGTTCTCGATCAGGCGAAAGGCAGCCAGGTCGGCCCACTTGGTGCCGGGATATTTCTTGATCACCAGCTTCATCCATTCTTCTTTCATCTGGCCGCGCATGTAGGAGTCGCGCTGGCGCGCCGAGGGGCGCGTCATAATGTCGGCGCGATCGACTTGCCAGCGGATATCGGCGGCGCGATAAAGGGCTTCCGCGGCGAGCGGCGAAGCGGGCATCAGATCATACACGCGGTAATAGAGCCGCATCGCGTCCCGCGCTGCATCGCGCCGTCCGCGGCGGCTGCTGGCCTGGTCCTCCGAGTCCGCGGCCTCACCGAACAGGATGCGGTCGCCATCCTGCGTGGTGCTGCTTACAAACCCCTTGGCGGAAACCCATCCGGTGATGGTCTTGCCCTCGGCTTCTTCGTCGGTTGCGCCTTCTTCGCGGCTGGGCGCGACCAGAATCGCTTCCACGTGAATCCAGTCACGGCTGGTATCGAGGATGATCAACTCCTGCCCGCGTTCGGCTTCGCCCAACTTCGCCGTGTCCGCGCTGGGACCGATGCGGATGGTTTCTTCGCTCACCAGCGTTCCGCGCTGGGCGTCGGCGAAGGCGAAGCGAGGGAGGCTGAATGTGGCGAGAAGGAGAATGCCGGCAGCGAGGGTGAAGATCCGCTGTTTCATAGGATTTTGGATGCTGGCTGTGCGATCAGGCTAACTTCCTACTGCAGATGGTCAAGGAGAATCGGGGTGGTTGTCAATGTTAGGGGCAAAACAAAACGCCCCAGACTCGGTTTGAGTCGTGGGACGTATGTTGATCAGCCCTCCCCCAAGTGCTGCTCAATTAGGAGCATAGGGCATGGCCTGGATTTGGTAAATGGCACCCAAGTGCTATAGACCCCCACCAGAGTGCCGGAGGTCGACGGCGACTAAAGGCGCGATTGATGCTGCGGCGGTTGCGGCATGCCTGGAGGCATATCCTGATACGGAGCCTTTCCCTGATGCGAATCTTGCCTCTTACGAACGCTGTCCTGATACGAATCTCCCTTGATACAAATTGATACCCTGGCACAAACTTTGCTCTGAACGAATCGACGTTTTGTTTCCCAATCCGGAACCGCGCAATCACAATGTTCACTTCTTGTGACAACCGTCACACTCAAATCTGCTCCTTCGGATATAGAGACTGGTATCGGGGGCAATAACCCTCGTATCAGGATATAGCGATTCGTATCAGGGCACGCCTTCAGGCGTGCCGAACCGGACGCAAGATAGAGACCGGCTTTAGCCGCTGCGATGTCCATTCCACTTCGTCACGCCGACCCGTTGCGTACTACCGCCGGCGCGCGCACGTTCTTTGTCACGTCCTCGACTAGTGGCAAGCGAAACCTGCTTCAGTCGGATCGGTCTGCCGGGCTATTCGTAAGCGTGTTATACGACTATCGCGCCCAAGGAAAATTCCGGCTGCATGAATTCGTGGTGATGCCTGACCACTTTCATGCCCTGCTCACCGTCGAGTGCGACTAGACGATTGAACGGGCGGTGCAATTCATCAAGGGCGGATTCGCGTTTCAAGCTGGGCGGGAACTAGGGCTCAGCGCGCCTATCTGGCAGAAAGGATTTTCGGAAGTGCGAATCTCCGATGCGGTCGCATTCCTGAAAACCAGTAAATACATCCGGAATAATCCTGTTGTGCGGCATCTTGTGGATGAGGCGTCGCAGTATCCTTACTCCTCCGCCTATTCAGGATTTGAAGTTGATCCAGCGCCGGAGTGGCTGAAGACCGTTTCCGGCTTGGAACGGTATGGCTGAATAGGTTCCACAGCGCTTAAAGGCGCGATTGATCGTGCGGCGGCTGCGGTATGCCTGAAGGCATACCCTGATACGAATCCTTTGTTGCGATATGCCTGAAGGCATATCCTGATACGACTCCTTTAGAGATACGAATCCTTTTAAAGTGTCGTCGGCGATAGCTCAAGCCGTCAGGCCATGTTATTCTCCGGCCCCCTCAAAATGCGCCTCGATCTCCTCTAACGTTTTCCCTTTCGTCTCCGGGAGGAAGAATGCAGCAGTAATAAAGTACATAACCGTGCATGCGGCAAAGCCGAAGAACATGGTCGAGTAGCCGTACTTGCCGACGGTCGGTAGGAACGTGGCGGCGATGCCGGTGGAGACGGCCTGGTTGAGCAGCAGGGCAATGCTCATGCCGTTGGAGCGAATGCGGGTGGGCATCAACTCCGAGAGCGCCAGCCACACGCAGACGCCGGGGCCGACGGCGTAGAAGGCCATGAATACGAAAAGAGTAATCGCGACCCTCCATCCGCTGCGCTGGCTAGGCAGAGGAGTGATGAGCGCATTATCGATTCTGAGCGGAGCCCGCCGCGCCGCATCCAGATCCCCGAACGGATTGGAAAAGAAGGCGACTATTTTGTTGGCGGGCACACAGCTTTCGCGTGTGATTTCAATCGCGACCGCGGCGGTGTCGTCGGAACGGGCAGCCTTGGTGGCGGCCCGGAAATCGCCATAGGAGTAAATGACGACCAAAGATGTGGAACTGGTGCCGATGCGCTGGGCGGCATCACCAGCGGAGCTGAGCAGCGTTTCGGCCAGCTTTTGGTCATAAGTGACAGTGACTTTCTGCTCGGGCGTCACCATGGCCTGAATCGAGGCGCGGGAATCCACGCGCCGCCGTTCCGTCTGATGGAAGAGCAGTCCGGTGCAGACGAGCGACAAAATGATTCCGGCGGTTCCCACCGAGAGCAGAAACTTTCTCCCCTTGCGATCGACCAGCATCACCCCGCCGATGGTCGTCAGGAAGTTCACGATGGTGAAAATCACGTAGCCCCAATGGGCCTGAACATCGGAGAGGCCGCTCTGCAGAAGGATGTTGGTGTTATACCCAATGATGGAGTTGATACCGGTGGCCTGGTTGCACGCGAGAATCACACAGGCCAGCACAAACGGGATCACGTATTTCCGGTGCAGGAGCGATTCCTTCACCTTGGCTCCCGTCGAGCTGACTGCCTTCTCCGCTGCGACGGCTTGCTCCATCTCCGCGAGTTCGAGATCCGCCTGCTGGCTGGTTCGGGAGCGAAGAAGCGCGACATAAGCGGCATCGCGCTTGCCCCGGCGGAACAGCCAGCGCGGGGATTCGGCGACGAGTACGCTGCCGATTACGAACAGAAGCCCCGGCGGCAGCGAAACCCAGAAGATGCTGCGCCAAGCTGTGTCTTTGAAGGCGATGAGCCGGGCGGGATCGCCGAGTTTTGCTACCTCGTCCACGCGAATGCTGAAATACATGCCAACCAGTGCAGCGGTGGTAATGCCGAGGGTCAACAGCCATTGGAAGATGCCGGTGCCTTTGCCGCGGCTCGATGCCGCGAGGCACTCCGCCAGATAGAGCGGGACTACCACGCCGATCAACCCGGCGCTAATGCCCTGCAGAAGGCGGCCGAGAATCAACGGTTCATAACCATGCGAGAGCGCGATCAGCGGAATGCTGACGACAAATAGCAGACCGCTCAGCGTCATCAGAAGCTTGCGTCCCATCCAGTCGGCCAGCGCTCCGGCAAACAGGGTTGAGATGACGCTGCCGAGCAACACGGCGGCGACGACATTCGAAAGCTGGCCCGCATTCAGACCGGAAGTGGCCTCCAGATAAGGCAGAGCGCCTGCAATGATGCCCACGTCCACTCCGTAGAGCAGGCCGCCCAGTCCCGCTACCAGCAGGAGGAAGCGGTTATATCCAGCTTTTTCGTCGAACGCCACGTGATCCTTTCGCTGATCGGAGAAAACGAGAATTTTGTTCTTGGGGAGGATACTACGGAGACCGAGGGTAGTGGCTCAGTTTGATCGTCATTCCGAGCCAGCGCCCTTTGCGCAGCGAGGAATCTGGGCGAGCCGCGCGGTGCGGCGCAGCCTGCCCTGAGCGAAGCCGAAGGGTTCTTGGCGCCGCAATAATCGCGCGTTTGGCTCGCCTCCTTATCAAGCCGAGCCACTACAGAACCGGAGCCGCGTGCGGACGCCCCGCCCGCCAAGGACTATAATGGAATTATCATGGCCAGTCATAATCTTGAATCACCCTCTGTATCCGAAATATGTGCCCACGTGAAACACCTTGGTTATGGGACGTCCGGGTTTATCCGGCTTTATGGGGAGGAATTCGAAGTGCTTTCGGATCCGTTCCCGGAAGCCGATGGTATTGCGGTTCGAGTGAAAACGAAAAAAAGCTCAGCCATTCGCGTGCTGCAGCTGCCTGCAACGGTTCTTCAAGGTGTGAGAGGGAATCGCATTAAGGCCGCTTGATCGGGTGCGCCGATTGAGAAACGCCGAAGCCGCGTGCAAGAAATCCTGCCGGAATAACCGCACCTCACCTACGCGTGCCCTGGCGCTTCCGTCTTCTTGACGTAACTCGATAGTTGCCGCGAAACAGCAATGAAGGCTTTGTTGGCCACAGAGAGAGTACGGTCGCGCCGGTAGGCCAAGCCGAGTTCGCGCCACAACTCGGGACCCTCCAGCCCCACCAACTTCACCCTGCCCGCTGCCACTTCATCCCGCGCGAAGGATGCGCTGATCAGCGAGACTCCAAGGTCCGCTGCGACGAAACTCTTGATCATTCCAATGCTGGGCAGCTCCATGCGCACTTTGAGTTCGGTGTTGTACTCGCGGAAGAGCTTATCCAGCAGGCGACGGGTGTGGCCGGTCTTGGGCAGAAGCAGAGGATACTTGACCAGTTCACTGACGGGCGCTGATTTCAGCTTGGCCAGCGGGTTCTGCGGGCTCACCATCAGCATCAACCGGTCGCGGAAGATGGGCTGAATCTTCAGGCTGGGAGACTGCACCGGCAGGCTGAGTATGCCCACATCGAGAGAGCCATTCTCCAGTTTCTCGACGATCTTGTAGGTGAAATTGCGATAGATGCTGATCTGCACATCGGGATAGCGGTGGCAGTACTCGGCAAAAACCTCGGGCAAAACATAGAGGCAAGTGGCTTCGTTGGCGCCGACGAGCAGCGTGCCGCGCGGTGTGTGGCCATGGTCGGCTACGGCCACCAGCGACTCGTCCCGCAGGGTCTTCAGGCGCAATGCATATTCGTAGAAGATTTGACCCGCCGGCGTGAGCTTGACGGTTTTGCCTGAGCGGTCCAGAAGGCGGTCGCCGTATTCCTGCTCCAGTTGGCGAATCTGCGCGCTAACCGCCGACTGCGAGCGGAAAACCTTCTCTCCGGCGCGAGAGAAGCTTTTTTGCCGCGCAACCTCAAGAAACGTAACCAGCTGATCGAAGTCCATGGGTTAGTCGAAGATTATAGCGGACTTCGCGTCGGTATTGTTACGGCATGTTGCTGAAGTGGGAATTGATTTCGTTTCCCAGGGCCGCAATTCTAAGGTGGCGAGCCTGGATGGTCATCCGATGGCAAGACACGTTCTACGGAGTTTCGTCCCGAGACCGGTAGTCGATTTTCCATGGCAGGACGATTTGAGACAAAGCGGACTGCACAGCGCGGTTTGCCTTGCCACGCTGCATTCTGATAAGGTGCGCGGTTGCGCTGATTTCATGCCTATCTCCTGCCCCGACTGTGCCGCGTCCATGCCCGATACTGCCGCCTTTTGTCCGGGCTGCGGACGCGCCATGCGCACTGTGCAGCGCGTTCGAGGAACCGTAGGAGCGCTGCCTGAGACAGTCGCCGGCGCATTGGCTTATTGCATCGTCCCGGCGATCGTTTTTCTTCTCGTCGAGCCCTACAGCAAAAACCGCTTCGTACGCTTTCACTCCTTTCAATGCCTCGGAATGTGCCTGGCCGCCGTGGTGCTCGGCGCGGGGCTGAGGGTTGCAGGTTACGTTTTGTTCTTCATTCCGTTGCTCGGGCGCTTATTCATTCTGTTGGTCCCCATGCTCGTCGGCTTGGCATTCTTCATTGTTTGGGTGGTGCTCATTGTAAAAGCCCTGCAGGGCGAGATGTTCAAGCTCCCACTAGTGGGCGAGTTTGCCGAGCGCAAGGCCGCTGAAGGTTAAGAAACAGAACCCACCCACCCCAATCGCCGATTGATTCGCATACCGCTTTCTGGTACCTTTCCGCAACGTCGCTCGGGAGCGAACTCGCGCGGCCGGCGTGAAATCAGCGATATTTGGCTAAGAAAACAGAGGAAACTCCAATGGCGTTTTGCAACATGTGTGGCGCTCAGATTGCCGATGGCACGACCACGTGCGCGGCTTGCAGCAGCGGCCGGCCCGCAGTCGTGGCCGCACCCGCCACGGGCACCGGGCTCGCCGACAACGTGGCGGGAATGCTGGCTTATGTGACCATCATTCCGGCCATCGTCTTTCTTGTAGTGGAGCCCTACAACAAGAGCCGGTTCATACGATTTCACTCATTTCAGTCCATTTTTTTTGGCGTCGCCTGGACCGCTCTGTGGATCGTGCTGAACATCGTGGCGCATATCCCGTTTCTCGGCTTTCTTACGATTCTGATTTGGCCGCTGGTCGGGTTGGCAGGTCTGGTGATCTGGATCATCCTGCTGCTGAAAGCGAACCAGGGCTTAATGTTCAAGCTCCCCGTGATCGGCGACCTGGCAGAAAAGCAGGCTGGATAGGCGCTGACGTCAGCGGAGAAGCGCAACGGCTCGGCGGCGTGGAAGCAAGGCTAGTTCTGCTGGCGGGGCGCACAGGTGTCGAAAGCGAATTCTGTGCTCGCGCCCTTGACTTTCCTCCTCTAAGCTGTCAATCCTATTAGCTTTTACCCTGCGCTCCGAAAAGCACCTGTGTGCGGCTCGGCGAGGCGGGAATTCTGGGCAACTGGGGAATCGATTGAAAGTTCGAGTCTTTTACCACGACAAGTGCTTTGACGGAGCTTGCTCCGCCGCGCTCTTCTCCCGTTTTTATCGCGAGCGCATCCGCGAAGACGCCGGCTTTGTTTTTTCCGGCCTCCTGCATCGCGCCGGGGCGCTCTTCGACGAATCTCATTTCGACGGCGACGAAAATGCCATCGTCGATTTCAAATACTCCAGCTCGCCCCGGATCACGTGGTGGTTCGACCATCACGAGAGTGCGTTTCTCTCTCCTGCGGACGCCGCGCACTTTGAGCGCGACCAGAGCAATCGCAAGTTCTATGATCCCGCCTTCAAATCCTGCACCAGTTTCATTGCCATGATCGCGCAGCAGCGTTTTGGATTCGATCCCGCTCCCTTGGCCGACCTGGTGCATTGGACCGATGTGATCGACGGTGCTTTGTATCCCGACGCCAAGACCGCCGTGGAAATGCAAGCGCCAGCTATGAAGTTGACCATGGTCATCGAATCCGCGCCGGATCAGGGATTTGTTCCGAATCTGATTCCTCTGCTCGCCGCCAAACCGCTGGCAGCGATTCTGCAAGAGCCTTTTGTCGCTCCGCTGTTGCCTCCGCTGATGAGGCGCCATGAAATCTCAATCGAGATTCTGCGCCAGCGCTCCGAGTGCAAAGACGGCACGATCTTTTTCGACATCACGGATCAGGATCTCGAAGGCTACAACAAGTTCGTTCCTTATCACCTGCATCCCGAATCGATCTACAGTGTGGGGCTGAGCAAGAGCAGTTTCCGCGTGAAGGTTTCAGTGGGATCGAACCCATGGGCCCCGGTAGAGCCGGCAGTTAACTTGGCCAAGATTTGCGAGCGCTACGGCGGGGGCGGTCACGCCCGCGTGGGCGCCATCTCCTTCAACGTGAATCAGCACGCTGCCGCGATTAAGGCCTCGCGGGAAATCGTGAACGAACTCCGCGCCGCCGTGCGCACGCGAAAGAGCTAAAAGGCTTCAGTCAAAAGTGCGGCCACGGCTAAGCTGACGCTGACTCCCCGTGCAGCTCAGCGTGATATTCTGATCGCTAGTTGCGCCGGCGCATGCCCTCGTCTGCCAGGAAAATCGCTTTCCATCCCGCACGGAGAGATCTGCTGCGGATGGTTGCGTTCTTCGAATTCGCCAAAGGCATCCTGGTTCTGTTGATTGGCCTGAGCGCCCTCTTGCTCGTGCACAAGGACGCATGGGTGATTGCCGAGAGCCTGTTGGCGTTGTTGCACATCAATACCGACCGGCACTCAGCACAAGTTTTCCTCGATTTTGCCGACCGTATTACGGATTCCCGCCTGTGGACCGCCGCGCAAGTCGCTTTTACTTACTCCACCCTGCGCTTTACGGAGGCATACGGCTTGTGGAAACAACGGACGTGGGCGGAATGGGTGGCCTTCGTCTCCGGTACTCTGCTGCTTCCGTTCGAGATCCGCGGACTCATGCGCGGCATCACCGTCCTTCGCTCCGTGGTGTTTCTGGGTAATCTCGCAATCGTTTTTTATATGCTGTTCCTGTTGCGTGCGGGGCAACGTCTTCGCTCCGGCCTTTCGTCGGCTGACGGCGAAACCGGCGCCGGAAGCGGCAAGTAGGACTACCGGCCGCGGAAACTCCTGCGCCGTGCAACAGGCTATGGTTTGGCAGGACTAATCGGATCGTCCACATGACATAGGCCTAGGCAGGCGAGGACACCGACCACGACAACTCCAGCCCCTATGCCCCACGGGTTGTTCAGGATCGCCCCGTCGGCGACGATTCCGTCCAAAGGTCTCGCTGGCGCCGCACAGTGTTCGTCTCGCGTCGCTCGCTCACCTTCCCGCACGATGACGTCAGTCGAAGCTCCGAGTTTCGTTTTCCGCGTACCTCCACCCTGGTAATGGATCTTCACGTCGTTCTTATAAGCGACCACTTTAACTTTCCCATCGACGTCGGTCACATCGTATTGGGTTCGATCTTCTGTTATGGGGATGACCGTCAGGCAGTTCACGCGCACTCTCATTTTCCGCGCCGTATTCAGTTGCAGGCCGCCATGGTCGAGGACCAGTTCATCGCCTTCGAATTGCACAATGGTATCCGGTTGCACGGTGACAGCGGACCCGTCCGCGTCGATTGTCGCGACGTGTTCCTTCGGCGTTTGTATCAGCGCGTCCGGAAAAATCGCAGAGGATTCCGGTGCGGGATTTCCATTCAGCCAAACTCCTCCAAAGCTGTGGAGCATGGCTCGGTCCGTACTCTGGGCGAGGATAGACACAGGCACGACGACAATCATTACGCCGCAAACGAGTTTGCGCCATTCGAGCAAAACAGACCCCGCCAATTTCCGCACACACTGCTTTCGCAAGGATAACTTGCGGGGTTCCCGCCGGGTATTGGCTTACATGATTACTGTAGTGGTCGGTGCCGCAGACAGACATGGGGATTACTACACGCGCGCAAAATCGATGAAGCCGTGCTGCACATCCGTGCGAATCAGCTTGACGCGCAGTTTGTCCCCGACATCGGCTCCTTGTGCTCCCTGGGCCAGTAATCCCTCAACATGTGGGTGCAGCACGCGAACGAACGTTCCCTTTGGAGTTGCGCCCGTGACGATGGCATCGAAGATGGCGCCGATTTGGTGCTGCATCGCGACCGCCGCCAGCCGCTTGGACATCTCCCGCTCCACCTTTCGCTCGGCATCTTCCTTCTCGGTGCAGTTTGCGGCAATCGCGGCGAGTTCGTCATCCGAGTAGGGATTGGGCTGGCCCGCGAGCATCGCCTTGACCAGTCTCTGGGTCACGATGTCAGGAAAGCGGCGATTCGGGGCGGTCGAGTGAGTGTAATCCTGCACCGCAAGCCCGAAGTGTCCGGGCGAGGGGTCGCCCGGCCGCTCTAACACGTATTCTCCTGGGCCCATCAACTTGATGACGGTGAGGGAAACGTCGGCAAAATGGTCCGGGTCCTCCGCTTTGCGTTTCATCAGGAAATCGTTCAGCGCTTTGGAATCCGGCGTCGGTGGCAGCTTTCCCCCGTGCTCTGCGGCCAGTTGAACGATGCGGTCCCATCGCTCCGGTTGCTTCACGATGCGGCGCAAGGATGAAACCTTCTCCAGCATTCGCGCCACTACACCGTTGGCCGCGATCATAAAGTCCTCAATCAATTCGGTGGCTCGATTTTTCTGCTGCTGTACCACGTCGACCACTTGGTCATTGAGCATCAGCGGGAGAATTTCTTCGGTCTGCAGGCTGAGCGCTCCATTTTCCTGCCGGTGGTTCTTGAGTTTCTGCGCCACCTCGTCCTGCAAGCGGAGCTGCGCCTGCAAGTCGGCGGAAGCCGCTACTTTGACTGGCGCCGGCGCCGAGCCTTCCAGCCACGCGCCCACCGAGTTGTACTGCAGCTGCGCGTGGTTGCGAACCACTGCCCGATAAACATTGCTCGCATTCACGAGGCCGCCGCCGTCCACCACAAATTCTGTGACCACGCTCAACCGGTCTTGATTTTCCAGCAGGGAAGTCTGCCCTGTGGAAAGCTCTTCTGGCAGCATCGGGAAGACTCGGATTCCGGTATACACGGATGTCGTTTCGCGCGAAGCATGTTGATCGATTGCACTCTGCTTGGGAACGAACGCGTCCACATCGGCAATGCCAACCAGAATCTTCACGTCGCCGTTAGACAATCGTTCCGCAACTTCGATCTGGTCGAGATCGCGCGAGGTGTCATTGTCAATCGACGACCAAAGCAGATTCCGCAGATCGCGCACACTCTGCCCGGCAATAATCGCCGGAGGATGGGCTCGCAGTGCGGCAAGTTGCTGCTGCACCGCGGGCGGAAAGTCCGGCTGGAACCCATGGAGCCGCATGACATCTCTTGCAGTTGCTTGCAGGTCGATATGAGATGGATTGGCGTTAGGCATGAATTCTCCGGCAGCAGGTCAACCAAAAAATCTTTCACCACAGAGGCACAGAGACACAGAGAAGAACAAGGCAAGATCGGAACAGTCTGAAGAGATCCTAAGAGATTTTCTCTGTGTCTCTGTGCCTCTGTGGTGAAAGCCTTAGGGGCAGAACCTATTCCGTGACCACCGCCTTCACCAGGTTTCGCGGCCGGTCCACGTTGTATCCTTTCTTTGTTGCCACGTGATAGGCGAAAAGCTGCAGCGGGATCACCTCGACGATGGGCAGCAGTAGCTCCGGAGCGGCGGGCACGAAGAACACATCGTCTGCGATGCCGGTGATCTCTCGATCGCCCTCGGTCGCGACCGCTACCAGCCGGCCGTGGCGCGATCTCACTTCCTTTATAACATCGAGCGTCCGCCGGTAGCGCAACACAGAATCCGGATCGCGATGGTCGCACGTGGCCAACACCACGACCGGAAGTTTTTCGTCGACCAGCGCATTGGGTCCATGTTTCAGTTCGCCCGCGGGATAGCCTTCAGCGTGTGCATAAGAAATTTCCTTGAGCTTCAGCGCACCCTCGCGCGCAATCGCATAATGCACGCCCCGTCCAAGGTATAGGAACTTCTCCGCCTGAAATTGCTTTTCCGCGAAATGCTCGGCGAGTTCGTCCCATGCGCCTAAATTGTTTTCGATAGCGTCCGGTAGTTGCAACAAACGCTGCAGATAGGACCGCGTCACTTCCGAGGTCATGCGCCCGCGCTTGCGCGCCAAAAACAATGCCATCAAATAGAGAACCGTGACCTGGGTGGTGAAACTCTTGGTCGCGGGCACCGCCAGTTCCGGCCCGGCTCCGGTGATCAATGCTGCACTGGCCTCGCGAGGAATCGTAGCCTCAGCGACATTCGAGACCGCGATAGTCTTCACGCCGCGCGTCAGTGCCTCCCGTTGCGCCGCAATCGTATCAGCTGTTTCGCCCGATTGCGTGACCACCATCACGATGGGATCCACGGCTGCGTGGGTCGAGCGATAGCAGTATTCGCTCGCATACTCCACGTCCACGGCGACGCCGGAGAGATCTTCGATCATGATTTCGCCCGCCAGTCCCGCGTGCCGGCTCGATCCGCTGGCGGCGATAATCAGCTTCTCGAACGTGAGCAGCGCGCTCTCAATGGCGTGCAGCGCGCCGGGGAAAAGAATGTCGTTCTTCAGGTGCAGATCGACAGTTTTCGCGATGGCCTGGGGCTGTTCGTAGATTTCCCGGCGCATCGCATGCGAAAAACCACTCGTTGCGGCGTTGGAGTTGGCTTTGTTTGGATTCATGATCGACTGCGGCGAGAGTAAATCATTTGCCGCGCCCCGGGCAAACCCGCAACCACATCAACCCCGATCTGCCATTGCACCCCCGCGCCTGCTAAACTCTCTTCCGTGTCGCGCCTCACTCACCTCGAATGTACCCGCTGCGGCGAACATTACCCCGCCGACCGCCCTCAAACCGTTTGCCCAAAAGATGGCGGCATCCTATACGCCCGCTACGATCTCCCGAGCATCAAAAAGACTTTTTCTCCCGCCTCGCTGCTGCCGCTCGCTCCCACCATGTGGCGTTACGACGCCGTCCTTCCCGAGGCCACGCCGGTCACGCTCGGCGAAGGTTTCACTCCCATGCTGCGCAGTCGCGAGTATCCCAACGTCTTCATCAAAGACGAAGGCCTCAACCCCACCGGCTCCTTCAAAGCCCGAGGACTCTCCGCTGCCGTCACCATGGCCCGCCACTTCGGCCTGAAAAAACTCGCCATCCCCTCCGCCGGAAACGCCGCCAGCGCCCTCGCCGCCTACGCCGCCGCCGCCAACATCGAAGCCCACATCTTCATGCCCCAAGATGTGCCCATGGCCAACCGCATCGAGTGCCACTACTACGGCGCGCACGTTACGTTCGTCGATGGCCTCATCTCCGACTGTGCCCGCAAAGTCGCCGAACTCAAGGAAAAACCTGAATGGTCGAAAGAGGCGTGGTTCGACGTCTCCACCACCAAAGAGCCCTACCGCGTTGAAGGCAAAAAAACCATGGGCTACGAAGTCGCCGAGCAACTCGGCTGGAAACTTCCCCAAGGCATCATCTATCCCACCGGCGGCGGAGTCGGCCTGCTCGGCATGTGGAAGGCCTTCGATGAATTGGAGCAACTGGGTTTTATCGGCACCGAGCGCCCAAATATGATCAGCGTGCAATCTTCAGGATGCGCTCCCATCGTTAAAGCATGGGATGAAGGCCGCGCCTCATCCGAAATGTGGCCGAACGCCGCAACCATGGCCGCAGGTTTGCGAGTTCCCAAACCGTATGGCGACTACCTGATCCTCGAGATCCTGAAACAAAGCGGAGGCCTCGCCCTCGCCGCCACCGACCCCGAAATCCTCGCCGCCACTCGCCACTGGGCGAGAATCGAAGGCATCTTCGCCGCCCCCGAAGGCGCCGCCAGCTTGGTTGCTTATGAGAAGCTCCTAGCCAGCGATTTCTTCAGCGCCGACGATACGGTCGTGCTCTTCAACACTGGCTCCGGCCTGAAATATCTCGATGTGCTGGACACGAAGGACGCTCGAACGACGCAGGCACCGGCTTCCCACGCGATTGCCGGGATTATCGGGCCATATTGAGGGTGTGGCACTGTCCGCGATCCTCAGCAATGCGAGCAGCGGAATGCAGCGGCTCTGCGCAATCCGCTTGACTCCGATGATCTAATTATAGAGATGAGACACATACGGAAGCGAGTGCGGCAGCGTCCCGGCGTGCGCCGGCCCGTCGGGACCAAAATAAGGCGAGAATTTCCACCGGTGATATGCCCGGATAATTGCACAGGCGGCACCGCCTACAAACAGCATCCTGTGTCGCCCGAAGACCTTCACATGAGCGAAGCCGACATTGCCGCCGCTAGTCTACGTGGTAACGGGCGCCTACTCAATTGTCGGCACTGCGGCTGTGTTTGGGAAAAATATCGAGACCCGGTCTACGACGATTGGATCAAGAGGCGAATTGGAAAGTACGATGGACCTGGGCCAAGGCTTAGTTTCGTCCTCGATCCACGCTTAAAGCGTAAAGCGGTACCGCAGAGAAAGTCGTGAAATCTTCCGGAGGTAAGCGTAATGACAAACTCACGTCCAAACCCATGCTTGGTATTTCAAGACAGATTCAACTCTCTTGAGGAAGTCGTTCAAACCGTGTACGTGGACGCCGGGGACAACGAATACAGGGTCGAAGTGCGAAAAAAGAAGCACCCCAACGACCCGCATGCAGACCACTTCGTCATCAACTACTTTGTGAAGCGGGGCAGGCGGTACGTGGACGACGACACAGGCTTACCCTGGGCGGACGGGCATACCAAGGAAGGCGCTCTGACGGAGGCCTTGGGATTTATTGAGGAGAAGCATCCCCGCAGGGCACGGAAGGCCGTCGTGAGATAGTGGCGCCACTATGAATCGTGCTCACATCCTGCTGGCAGAGACTCTGTGCGGGGCAGGTTTGTTCGGAGTTTCCTATTTCGCACTTAAGCACCGGCTTGGAGGGACTGCAGCAAGGCCCTACCGCATGGACCCCATCCAACCCCAGCCGCCTCTTCCAGAGGTAGTCGGCGGATTTGAACCCCACCTGAAACGCTACCAAAACTTGGCGCAACTCGTGCTCACTCTTGCGACGGCCACGGTCGCTTTCCTCGTCAATTTCCTAACGGGAATCCCCGTTGACGGAAAAAGGAACGCCTACAGCCTTAGGCTGGAGTCTGCATGCCCGTCAGCAGTAGTGTTTTTAGGGCTGGGCGCGATATTCGCGATTATCTTTATCCTTCGCTACAACACAACCTACGAAAGGTATTGCCACGCGCCACTACGCAATACCTACACGGCGGCGTCATATGCGGCCAACCTCGCGCTGGGGTACTCAGCGTTTGGTTGGTTTGTTTTTGCTTATGTTTTTCTCGCATATCGTCTTCTTACTTGACACCTTCGCGGTGCTTGGCCGCCGATTCAATCCGCCAAATGCTACCGGAATTACCGCAGACGAACTTCGCCCTTCACATCCCGCTCCGTCCGCGCTACATTCTCCGGACGCCCCAGATCGCGCCAATAATATTCATCCGCGCGAAACCCAAGAATATTTTCTCCTTGCGCCGCTAGCCGCAAATAAGTCGGGACGATCGAGAACGCGCCATCTTCCGTCATCATCGACAAAAGCCGAGGCGAAAGAACGTGCACACCCGAAAAACCCAGCGCCTCCGCCTGCTGACAACTTCGAACCAGCTCAGGAACTCCGTCGCGTCCCGCCCGCCGTCCGCAAAGTTGCATGTGCTCGTCGAACAGCAAATACCGCGAAGTCTCCCGCTCCTGCACCGCCAGGGTAGCCAAGGCCTGATGCTCAGTATGAAACTGCGCCATCCGCCCCAGATCAATCGTGCTGATCACATCAACATTGTGCAGAATGAACGGCTCGTCGCTTTCTGCCGAATCCTCAAGAAAAAACCAGGCGGCCTTCTTCAACCCTCCCCCAGTGTCCAGCAACTCTTCCTCACGCGAAACTTCAATGCGCATTCCAAAGTTGTCATTTTTCTTCAGATACTCGACCACCATGTCGCCAAAGTGATGCACATTGACGATCACTTCGCGAATCCCAAACTCTCTAAGTCGCGAGAGCGTGATCTCCAGCAGCGTCCGCCCCCCAACTTCTACCAGCGCCTTGGGCCGATCATTTGTTAACGGCCTCAACCGCGTCCCCAGCCCCGCCGCCAAAACCATCGCCTTCATCGGGTCGACGTCCCCAATAAGGCTCTTGTCATTCCGAACTGGGTGTCAAGCCCGGTGAGGAATCTGCTTTTCCTCCCCCGCAGCTCACTCGCTCCCTTCTCAAACCCCATCGCCACCCTCCAACTCCCGATGCCTTACCCCCACGTCCACCCCACTCCTCCCGCGCAACCGTTTCGCCAACTGTTCCGCCAGATAAACCGACCGATGCTGTCCGCCCGTGCAGCCAAACGAAACCATCAAACTCTTAAACCCGCGCCTCTGATACTCGCTCACGCTGGCATCCACCAGTGACATCACGCTCGCGAGAAATTGATGCACGCTTTCCTGCTGATTCAGATAGTCGATCACCGGCGCATCTCTCCCGGTCAAAACCTTGAAGCGCTCCTCCCGCCCCGGATTCGGCAGGCTACGCCCATCGAACACGAACCCTCCGCCATGTCCACTCTCGTCCTTCGGCATGCCGCGATGAAAGGAAAAACTCAAAATCCGCACCGTCAGATTCTCCGCCTCGGAGGCCAGCCCCTGCAGCTTCTCCGAGGCCAGCATACTGTTGAACGCCTCCATCAGCGTGGGCAGCGCGATCGGCAGCTTCACGTTGTGCAGCAACCAGCGCAGGTTCTTCAGCGCATAAGGCACGCTCTGCAAGAAATGCGCCTTCCGCTCATAAAAACCGCGGAACCCGTAAGCCCCCAGCGCCTGCAGAATGCGCACGTAAACGTAGGAATAGTAATAATGCAGAAATGCTTCGCGCTTGACGTCAATAAAGCCGCCAAGCTTTTCGAGATAGAGATCGAGCAACTGCTGCCGCAACTCCGGCGGCAGATCGGCCTTGGCGTCATACAGAAGGGAAGCGACGTCATACTGTAGAGCGCCTCTACGTCCGCCCTGATAGTCCAAGAAAAACGGCTGCCCGTGCCGCAGAACGATGTTGCGCGACTGGAAATCGCGGTAGAGAAAATAGTTGCAGTCGGCGCGCAGCAGAAAAGTCGTCAGGCAGTCAAAGTCATCTTCCAGCGCCTGCTCATTGAAAGCAATCCCCGCCAGCCGAAGAAAGTAATACTTGAAATAATTCAAATCCCAGGCGATGGACTGCCGATCGAAACTGCTCCGCGGATAACAAAACCCGTAATCCAAATCGCGCCCCGCCTCGATCTGAAAGCGCGGCAGCACCGCCACAACTTTTCGATACGCCTCCACCACCTGCGGATCGATCTTCTCCCCCACCCGGTTTTTCGAGAGGAACTCAAACAGCGTCGTATCCCCGAAATCTTCTTCCAGATAAGCTCCATGGTCCAGATCGTCCGCATAAATCTCCGGCACCGGCAGTCCGTGCTTCCGAAAGTACCGGGAGAACTCCAGGAACGCAACATTTTCCTCGCGCACGTCGTACAAAATTCCAATCGCGCTAATCTCATCGTTGGCCAGCCGGATAATCTTCCGCCCCGACCCACCCAGTTGCCCCTGCAGCGCCCGTATCCGCAAGGCCGGCGTGCCGAAATGCCGCTCAAAAAGCTTTTCGAGGACATCCATAGTGTGCCTGCGCCTTCCCGCGCAACCACTAAAGATAACATCGAAGCGAAACTGAAAGGGCCAAGCCTCACCCTGTGACCCCTCTGTGTCCTCGGTGTTTTAAGAATTCCTCCCCCTCAAATGTTCCCTCCCACTTGATAACCCCTGCGCTTCGACTCTATGCTGAACGAACCATGACCGACCGCCTCTACTACCACGACTCCTTCCTCTACCACTTCGATGCCGAAGTCCGCTCGGTCGTCCAAACCCCGCGTCCCGCGCTCATTCTCGACCGCACCGCCTTCTACCCCACCAGCGGTGGCCAGATCCACGACACCGGCTGGATCGTCCCCGCAGAACTGGCCACCAACTCCGCCGCCAGACTCCGCGTCACGGAAGTCGCCGACACCGAAGACGGTCACGTCATCCACTACCTCGAAGCCCCACTCAAGAATGTGCAGCCCGGAGCCCGCATCCATGGCGAGATCGACTCCGCCCGCCGCCGCGACCACATGCAGCAGCACTCCGCCCAACACGTGCTCTCTGCCGCCTTCGTCCGCCTGTTCAACATGCCGACCGTCTCTTTCCACATGGCCGACGACTACTGCTCCATTGATCTGCAGAGCAGCGACCTCGACACTCCTACACTTACCCGAGATCAAATCGAATCCGCCGAACGCCTGGCCAATGAAATCGTCCTCGAGAATCGTCCCGTCGACGTCCGCTACGTCACGCGCGACGAAGCCACCCAACTCGGCCTGCGCAAACTCCCTCCCGCCGAGCGCGACCAACTCCGCCTCATCGACATCCGCGACTGGGACCTAACCGCCTGCGGCGGCACGCACGTCGCCCATACCGGACAGATCGCCGGCCTCCTCCTGCGCAAGTCCGAAAAAGTTCGCCAGGGATACCGCGTTGAATTCGTTGCCGGCCAGCGCGCCGTCGCGACCGCCCGCCGCGATTTCTCCACTCTTACCGAAACCGCCGCGCTCTTTTCCGCGCACATCTATGATGTCCCTCAGCAGGCCCGCAAGTCTCTCGACGAAATTAAATCGCTGCGCAAGCAAGCCGAACAATCCCAGGACGACCTCGCCGCCGCCCAGGCCGCAACCCTCTTAGCCGAAACTCCCGAAACCCACGGCCGCAAACTCATCGTCCGCACGCTCACCGGCCGCGACCTCAACTTCCTCAAACTCCTAGCCCAGAAACTCACCCGCCAATCTCCCGCCGCCATCGCCCTGCTAGCCACAGACTCGCCGCAGCCCGCGCTGGTCTTCGCTCAATCCCCCCGCCAGCCCCACGACATGGCCGCACTTCTGAAACAAACTCTCGCCCCGCTCGGCGGACGCGGCGGCGGCAGCAAAGACCTAGCCCAAGGCGCCGCACCCCACTCCGAAGGATTGGCCGCCGCCCTCACCGCCGCCGTGCAATCGCTAACGCCGTGATTTTGGTTGATGCAGCGCTTCAGCGCTACGTAAAGGCGAGACTTTGTCTTGAAGGGACGCGGCTTCAGCCGCGCGGTAAAGACTTTAATAAGATCGACGGCGGCTTGAGCCGCAAAGTTATTATCTACGCTGTGATGCAACGCCGCCTTGATTTGTCATCCTGAGGCCCGCGTTCTTTGCGGGCCGAAGGATCTATGTACTCGCTGCCTGGCGGTCCAGCCCGAGTTCACCCAACACGCTCCCCTCAACTCTGTATTCACCTTCGACGGAGCCTCATTGCTCCCTGCCCTTCTTGGCCGGCCGCTCGGCCGTTCTGCTCTCAACCCGCGCGATGATCGATGGAGCCAACCGTTCACTTGCGCCGCTTGCGAGGCCTACGACCAACATCACGGAATGTAACTGTCCGCTCCCCGCGACAACGGATAGAATAAGGCCGATTTGGACCGCGCCCGAGGCGAGGAGCGCCGAAAAGTAGCCAGCAAGTACCCTTGAAGCTGCTTCCAAAATGTGCAGCGATTTTGGCGCTTCGCTGGTTGGGGAGCTATTGCCCATGCGAAAGATCATGGATAAAACCGCACGAATCGAGCCGGCGACACCTGCCAGCACTAGAAAGAAGGCGGAGTCACCCCAGCTTTGGATTGCGTGGTCGCGCAGCGACCACAGCACCAACCCCCAAAGTGCGAAGATGACGCCAAGAGTGCAGGCAGTACACAGCTGCCAATATCTCGCTTTCTCTACGTTGCGAGCGTCGATATAGGCGCGCGCTTGATCCAAACTTTTCTTTGCGCTCTCATACTCCCCGTCCAGCGCTCTCGCAACACCTTCACCAATCATCCTCTTGAAATTGAGTCGGACGTTCGCCCTTTGGTGATCGTTGGTGGTCGGGGAAGATAAGCGAACCAAAGGACTCTATATGGCAAGGAGGCGGGTGTCAATAGGTCATACGTGGAGGTGAATGGCAAAAAAGGCCCCACTCTCCCGAGCAGGGTCTTTGATTTTACTGACGGCTGAAAGCCGATAGCTGGCGTGCCGCAGTCGTTCTAATGGACTCTATAGCGCCGCGCCCCAGATTTCGCTAAACTTGCCTCATGGCAAACGGTTCCAGCGACGAAAAACAGCACGCGCATGAACTGATCGACCGCATGGCTCCCGGCCAGGTCGCCGCCGTGGTGAGCCTCTTAGAGATCATGCTCGATCCGCTCGCCCGCACCCTGGCCAGCGCTCCGTACGACGACGAGCCGGTGAGCGCGGAAGAGGCACGCGAGGTCGAGGCCGCCAAGGCATCGCTCGCCCGTGGCGAAGGAATCCCCCATGAAGAAGTTCTAGCCGAGTTCGGACTCACTTCCGAAGACTTCGAGCGCATGGGCCGCACGCCGCTGAAGCCATCAGACCCTAAGCAGTAACGCATGCCCAAGAAAATCGTTTGGAAGGATCGCGCCAAGGCCGAACTCCGCGCCATCGAGCAAGCCACGGCTCTCCGCATCCTTCACGCCCTGGCCCGCGCGATCTTCACGGGCGAGGGCGACGTTAAACGACTCAAGGACATCGAGCCGCCAGAGTTCCGTCTCCGTGTCGGCGACTACCGCGTCCGCTTCCGTGACTTCAACGATTCCATCGAAATCCTCTCCGTAAGGCATCGCCGCGAAGCGTACCGGTGACGGAATCCGCGGAGCCCTTGATTTTGCCAACGACTAACGACCAACGACCGCCGACAAAAAAAGGCCCCACTCTCCCGAGCGGGGCCTTTGACTTTACTGACGGCTGAAAGCTGACAGCTGCCTCTTAGTACATGCCTTCCATGCCGCCGCCACCGTGTCCGCCGCCGCCCATGGGAGCTTCCTTCTTTTCCGGAATCTCCCCGATCAGCGCTTCGGTGGTCAGCATCAACGACGCAATCGAGCCGGCGTTGGTCAGTGCGGTGCGCACTACCTTCGTCGGATCGAGCACGCCTGCCTTGACCAGGTCCTCATACTCGTCGGTCAGGGCGTTGAAGCCATAGTTGTTGTCTTTGGACTCGAGCACCTTGCCGAGCACAACCGCGCCTTCCTGGCCGGCGTTTTCGACGATCTGGCGCAACGGTTCCTGCAGGGCGCGCTTCACGATGTTGATCCCGATCTGTTCATCCGGATCTTCCACCTTCAGCTTGTCGAGCGCCGCGCCGCAACGGGCCAATGCCACTCCGCCGCCCGGGACAATGCCTTCTTCCACGGCTGCGCGGGTGGCGTGCATGGCGTCTTCCACGCGGGCTTTCTT
>PLIO01000251.1 GCA_003140075.1 Acidobacteriaceae bacterium
CCCGTGTAACCGGGCGAAGTCACGAGATAGTTTGGAGGCACACAATCCGTCGCCCAGCAAACGTTTCCGGTCGTGTCATTCTTCGCCACCACCGGCAACATGCTGCATGAGCCCAGATAGAGCCCCCAGAAGCTCATCCCCGCAATGCAGTTGTCATTTTCCGTAGCCGTGTAAAGGATCATTGAAGTTCCCGGCGCGGTCAGATAACCATAAGACCAGGCTCCGTTCGGATTCGACGTCGGCGAGAAATCCGCGACGGCGCTGTAAGTCTGTGCGGAAGCCGCCAGCGAAGCCAGCAGCAGCAGCACGATTGCAAAAAACATACTCTGAAATGTTTTCATGTCGAGCTCCTAATGGAAAAGCGTATCGGTCGATTCAACCGGAGTTGGAAGTCTGAACCCTCTGCGACCAGAGAGGAAATGACTCGCGAAGACGCTATCCGGGAGGAAAAACCTGGTCGGCAAAATAGCGTTCCTTGCCTAATGCGGGGCCCAAATGCAAACGAATACACAATCTTCGTTCGCCCAGACCCTAGCACCTGCACGAATCCCGCACAATGGCACAAAGGTGGAATCTTCTTGCTGTTGATTTTGTACTTGCCGTTGGTGGTGCAAGTGTGGCTCGGACACTCTTGTCCGAAGCCTTTGACCTTAGGTTTTGATCTTGATCTTGCTCTCCCAGTGGAGCCCATTTTCTTGTCAAGCCCCTCTTTCCCAAGCTTTTTCCTTATCTCATTGATTCGCCTGCCAATATATTTTCCCCAAAATGTCCCTTTCTACCTAAGCTTTGTGCTATAATTGATGCATAGAGTAATAACTGCGGCGCAGCCCTCAAAAGAGGTCTGCGCCGTTCGTCTTTTCACCCATCACTTTAATAAGGAGCCTTCCCCAGACGCAGCCGCTAAAGCTGCGTCTTTATTTATTTATGCCAAACACCATCTTGCTCAACCTCCACAATTCGCGTCCCCAGCCCCGCATCCGAAAACCCCTCACCATCCAGGCCGTCGCCGAGCCCACCCGCAAGCGTCGCGGAGAAGCCGCCGAAGCCGCCTTCCTCGCCCGCGCCACCCATCTCGGCTTCACCGTCCTACTCCCTTGGGGAGACAGCAACCGCTACGACTCCGTCGTCGAACTCGACCGCGGCTTCCTCCGCGTCCAGGTCAAATCCGCCACCGGGTACGCCGAAAATCGCTATCGTGTCAAAACCACCGGTGCCAGCGGCCGCGTCTATACCAGCAAAGAAATCGACCTCTTCGTCGCCCACATCGTCCCCGAAAATCTCTGGTACATCATCCCCATCCAGGCCATCGGCCGCCGCAAAGGCATCCGCTTCTACCCCACCACCCGCCGCCCCTCCCGCGCCCTCTTCGAAAAATACCGCGAATCCTGGTGCCTCCTGGATTCCTGCCTCGCCGTCCGCCTCCGCAGAGGGGCACCCCGCCGCTGCCGCAGCAAATCTCTCGACTCCCGCTGCGCCCTCTGCCCCCTCCGCGGCTGAAAAAGGTTTTGAAAGGGCGGGACTTCAGTCGCGCCGCGAGACCGCGCCTTCTCCTAACATTTTGTCATTCCGAATCGGGCTGAAAGCCCGGTGAGGAACCTGCTGCTTTAGACTTCGTCATACATCAGGAAAACGCTACGGGAAGGGCACGACTTTAGTCGTGCCGTTAATCTAAGGAAGAAATGAGCGCTTCAGCCCCTGAGCGACGCCTCGATGAAACTCGATCACAGACGCCTGCGCAACCGTGGAAGAGCGGCGCTTCAGCGCCGCGTCAAGATTTCCGAATCATGAACAGGGCTTTAGCCCCCGAGACCAGCATCATCTCTTCCACCAGAATTTGTCATTCCGAACCGGGCGTCAAGCCCGGTGAGCAACCTGATGTCGCCAGCCGACAGACCCCACAACCCAGGTTGCCCCATTTCTCGCGCTTTTTTGCGAGAAGTGGGATTCCACAACTCTCACCCTCTTGGGATTTTGACCTCCGCCGCATCAACCGCGAGAGCCACCATCGCGCCTCGCCCCACACGCCCTGTCATTCCGAATCGGCTGCAAGCCCGGTGAGAACCCGCTGTCCCCTCATGCCGGTTTGTGGTACGTTGTGGGGCATGGACACAGCCACGGGCGAAGCAAAAATCGACATCTTCGAGTTCGGCAAGAGCGATGAGTCTCAAAGGCAGATGATCCGGAACATAGTCGACAGCTACCACCACGAGTGGGACGTCCTGGCTGAGTTGTGCCAAAATGCAATCGACGCGATTCGCGAGAAGAACCCTGGAAAGGCGAGGTTCACGTCCGTTTCGACCGCCAGAACCGTAGCATCCAGGTAACCGACACGGGGTCGGGCATGACTCGCGAGAAGGCCGAGCGGGCGTTGGCTCCTAACATGACTTTCAAGAAAGGCCATCCGAAGCTTATAGGTGAGAAAGGCCTCGGTCTGACGTTCTGCGCCTTCCGCACAAAGAAGATTACTATCGAAACATCAATCGGCGATGGCCGGGTGCCCCATCCTTCGCGCACTTTGCGAAGGGTGGGATTCCACGAACGACGACAGAACGGGTCCAGACGCTCAAGCCACCACCGACAACTCTGCATGTTGCTTCCGCCTAGGTCTAACAACAATCTCCACATCTGACCAAGCGCAGTAAGAAACTCTCCATAAGCCATGAGTTCCGCAAATACAAAGGGCAGCTTCGCAGCCGCCCTACAAACTCACCTAAGCAGAGCGCCCAGGTTCGCACCTTACAAGCCAAGTCTGCCGCGTCACTCTCTCCACGTCAAGTAACATTGGGCGAACGGTTTCGCGGCGGTCCATCTCTTACGCCTCACGCTACCACCGACATTTCCCCATGCTGCTTGCGCACAGCAAACACTCGGACCGCCGCTGCGTCCCGTGCCCCCAACATGGCTGGTCCATCGTCTCGCGGAGACGAGGACGCCAACCTCCGCATTTACTTTCCCAATCTCTTCAATCGTATTTGGGCATTATTCGCCGCAGCCGAGTCATTGCTAACAGAGGCCTTGCGGTACCAACGAACTGCTTCGTCAAGATCTTGCTGCTGCAATCCCTCCACCCCCTGCTCATAACCCTCGCCAAGGCGGAACATCGACATGCCGTCCCCCTTTTCCGCTGCGGCTCTTAACCAACGCAAAGATTCGGCTAGATCTTTCTTGATCTCGAAGAATCCATGCTCATACCGATAGACGAGTTCCGTCATGGCTTTGACGTCGCCGAGCACTGCGGCCCTGCGATAGTATTCGACAGCCTTGAGATGATCCTGCGGAAGCCCTTTGCCGTTGTCAAAGGCGTACGCGATAGTCTCGAGGCAGTTAAAATCACCTTGGCCAGCGCACCGTTCAAGCAGCGCCAGGGCACTGGCGTAGTCTCCCTCACTGAAGTATTTCCATCCAGTATTCCAGTTCGGGTCGCTGTCGGGACGGGGTAATGGCAGTGCCGACTGGCGCAACGCATTGCCAGTGGCGGGCGCGTTGCTGGCCGCAGGTGCAACCTGGACCTCGACAGAATCGCCGCCAACCGGAGCAGAGCCTGGACCAGCACCGCCAGCGGCTGGCGTGCTGTCCCCGCCGCGCCGCACACCGGCGGTCACCCGAGACGGGGCTGCCTGGACCGCAGCCCGAGTCGCCGGCGAATTAAACAGATATTCGCCGGCGCCGTGCCCGGGCAGAATGCCTACCGACGGCGTCTGATAGGGATTGGAGGCGCGTGGAATAAGATAAGCGCTCAATTCGTCGAATGTGATGTAGCCGTCTTTATTGAAGTCGGCCAGCCCGTCCTGCAGAGCTTCCAGCAGGTAATCCACGAAGAAACTGTGGCCTTTAGGGCCTCCGTCCAACACCTGTTGGCCGGGGCCTCCCGCAGTGATGACTTGCCGCGCGAACCTTCGCGTTACCTCGTCGATGTAATTCGGGACATCGGGATTGACCAGGCTTGCCCGTGTTTCGGAAAGCAGGCCGCCGTAGCAGGAATCCATAATAAAGAGCTGGTGCCGCGCGTTGCCCATGTAACTGGACTGGGTCTCCAACTCCTCCATTGAGATGTAGCTGGCGCTTTGACTGCTGCCGTCGAACGGAACGAGGTAGCCGCGATCTTTTCCGCCCAGCTTCTCTGTGTATCCATGGCCGGCAAAGAACACCAGCACGCGGTCATTCGTTTGCAAGCCGGGCGCAATCGAGTTTTGCATCGCTTCCATAATGGCCTGCTTGGATGCCTGCTCGTTATAAAGAGAAATGACCTTGTCGTAACCCTGACCTTGCAGGTAGGCGGAAATAGCCTTGGCGTCCTTCACAGCATAACTTAATTTAGGGAAGCGGGCAGACCGGTAGTTATCGATGCCAATCACGACCGCGTAGCTGTGTTCGAAAGACTGCGCCGAAGCGCGAGAAGTGAACGCGGCACAAAATAGGAGAGCGCCAATCCATGCCAAGCGCCTCAACATAGTCCACCTTCCGTGTTAGGGCCCTTGTTGTTTTAGGCGAGCCAGTTTTCCACGATATTGCGGGTCCAGAGCGGCAGCCTTCTCCATCCATTTCATCGCCTCGGCCCGATCACCGTGCCCGGCGAGCACTTCGGCCAAGGTATCCAGAATGGCGGCGTTATCCGGGCTCAAGTCGGCAGCCAGCCGCGCGAGCGGCAAAGCGTCGTCGGTCTTGCCCTTCTGGATATAGAGCAAAGCTAGTTGGTTCGCCGGAATAGCTGTTCCCGAGAGAGCTTCTTTGTAGGCCTCGACTGCTCGAGCGGAGTCACCGGCCTTCTCATATTCAAGACCTTTTTGAATCAAGGATGGACTAGCTCCGTCAGTGCCTCGCATTACTACCTTGGTTGAAATCGTTTCGTCGGGCGGAGCGGCGGTCGTTGGACTCGCAGCAGCCTTCTGCAAGGTTTCGTACGTCAACTCGGGACTACCCTGTATCAGCATGACCGTAACAAGGATCACGCCAAAGAGTCCGAAGCCGGTGCCCGGTGCGGCGTTTTTCAGCGTGAATCCTGAGCCGACGACGGTAACCTGGACCGAGCTTTCCTGGTAGGTCCCCCTGCTTGGGAAGACTCCTCGGACAAAGAGGCGATATCCCAACACGATGCTGACGATGCCAGCCGTGACGATCGCAAGGCGAAAAACGGTGAGATATATAAGAAACTGCGAAGGCAGATTCACGCGATAAGGTTACTACTAAAATTAACAATGAAGGTATATCTATTTGCGAGCCTTATTCGGAGCTACCGGTTAGGGACGGCAAACAAGCCTGCCCCAAGCTTCGCGAAGAGAGTGTCGACCCGACAAACATCGCTTATACTGGTCGTAAGATGTCTGCCGCCCCACACAAAACTTTCTACCTCGAAACCTTCGGCTGCCAGATGAATGTCCATGACTCCGAAAAAGTCATTGGCACACTTATCCACGAAGGCTACCAGCAGGTACAAACTGTCGAGCAAGCCGACTTAATTCTCTACAACACCTGCTCCATCCGCGACAAAGCTGAGCAGAAAGTGTTCAACCGCCTCAACGATTACAAGAAGCTCCTCAAACAAGGCAAGAAATTCGGAGTCCTCGGCTGCGTCGCCCAACAGGAAGGCGAAAAGATTTTCGAACGCGCCCCCCACGTCTCCCTGGTCTGCGGCTCGGCCAGCTACCGCAACCTGCCGCAGATGCTACAGCAACTGGAAACCGCGCAGCCAGAGCCGGCGCAGACTCGCAGCTCAAAGCTCGCAGCTCAAAGCTTAGTCCGCATCACCGGCCTCGACGATCGCGAAACCGACGAATGTTTCGAAACCGAATTCACTGCCCGCACCAATCCCCATCGCGGCTACATCACCATCATCGAAGGCTGCGACAAATTCTGCGCCTACTGCGTCGTCCCCTTCACCCGCGGCAAAGAACGCAGCCGCACCTCCGACTCCGTCCTCGCCGAAGCCCGCCAGATGGCCGACCTCGGCTACACCGAAATTCAACTGCTCGGCCAGAACGTNNGTCGGTGAGGTTCCCGGAATAAGACGCGTGCGCTTCACCACCTCCCACCCCCGCGACTTCGGACGCGACATCATCGACGCCATCGACGCCGTCCCCACACTTTGCGATCACGTGCACCTCCCCGTGCAAAGCGGATCGGACAGGATACTGAACACCATGCAACGCCTCTACACCCGCGAGCAATATCTCGAGCGAATAAGCTGGATGAAATCCGCCAAGCGCCCCATCAGCATCACCAGTGATATCATCGTCGGCTTTCCCGGCGAAACCGAACAAGATTTCGCGGAAACCTTGTCGCTGCTCGATGAAGTGGGCTACGACGCCATCTTCACCTTCAAGTACTCCCCACGCCCCAACACGCCATCGCTCGCGCTGGACGACGCCATCCCCGACCAGGAAAAAGCCCGCCGCCTGGAAGTATTGATGTCCCACCAGAAAGAAATACAAATTGCCAACTACCGGCGATATATCGGGGAAACATTGGAAGTAATGGTTGAAGGCAAAAACGACGCACGAAAACAATTCGTCGGCCGCACCAGCCACAACAAAACCCTAAACTTCACCGCCCCTGACACATACGCTCCCGAAATCGGTACGTACGTCAACGTAAAAGCTACACAAAGTTTTCCCAACAGCCTGCTAGGAGAATTGGTGGTATAAAAAGCAAAGAACATGTTCTCGCGACACGCTGTCCCCAGGAGTTCCCATGGAAGTAGAAATGACAATCCGCGGCCTTTTGATGGATCCGGTGACGAATACGCCTATTGTGATTTTGAAGGATGTGGCGGGGGAATCGGTGCTGCCGATTTGGGTGGGGGTTTATGAGGCGAATGCGATTGCGCTGGAGATGGAGAAGGTGAACACGCCGCGTCCGATGACGCATGATTTGATTAAGAATGTGCTGACGGGGCTGGAGGCGCAGGTACACAAGGTTGTGGTGACGGAACTGCGCGAGGATACGTTTTATGCGGTGATCTGGTTGGAGAGGAGTGGGGAAGTGATCAGCATCGATTCGCGCCCGTCGGATGCGCTGGCGCTGGCGCTGCGGGTGGATTGTCCGATATTTGTGGATGAGATTGTGCTGAAGAATTCGAAACAGGCGGCGAACATGTCGGACCGGGTGAGCGCGGAAGAGCTGCGGAAGTATCTCGAGGGATTGAACGACGAGGATTTGGGCAAGTACAAGATGTGAAAAGACAGTGGTTAGTGGTTAGTGACCAGTCAATCTGATGTCGTTTGTCCACAGTTGACATCAATACCCCGCCAGTGGCATCATCTTACAATCATGCGCACCACCTTAAATCTTGATGATGACGTAGTAGGGCAATTGAAGGCGTTTGCCGAAAGCCGGTCCATGGCACTGGGAAAAGCTGCGTCCGATTTGATGCGAAGGGGCTTGAACGCAAAGGTGGAGACGCAGATTGTGAATGGGATTCACGTGGTCGTGCTCCCGCCGGATTCGCCGAAGATCAGCTCGGAAAGGGTGAAACAACTGCTTGAGGACGAACTCTAGCGGCTTGTTCCTGCTCGATGTCAACGTGTTAATCGCTCTGTGCTGGCCGACTCACGGCTCGCACAAAAGCGTGGAGCGGTGGTTTGGCCACCGTGGAGCGCAGGGGTGGGCGACGTGCCCGTTCACGCAGTCCGGCTTCGTGCGAATCGTTTCGAATCCCGCCTTTTCCCGTGACGCAATGGCTCCGACGAACGCCGTGGAGCTGCTGCGAGAGAACCTGGAACATCCGGGTCACAGCTTTTGGCCGGCAGATATCCCGGTAACCGAGGCAGTGCGCGGGATGTTGCCGCGACTCACCGGCCACCAACAGATCACCGACGCCTACCTCGTGGCTTTAGTGATTCACAACAAAGGGAAGTTGGCCACGTTGGACCATGGGATTCCGCAGTGGGCACCGGCGGGGTCAGTGGAGTTCATTGCGTAGGGATGCTGGGTTTTTTCTATTGTCATCCTGTGCGAATTTGGAAACGAAGCCCAGCCCCGTGGCTGGGCTTCCGAAGTTTGGAGTATTCTAGTCGCGCCATGCCGCCGCTCTTACATGGCTCTAATTCGGGTTCAGTTGCCTAACTTTACATAATACCTGTTATCGGACATTACTGAAGTAGGATTGCGCTTTTGACCAAGCTTGCAGCGCAACGGCCCGACCTAGCGCGCGACCGGCGAGATCGGCGGGCTGGAAGTGGATTCCTCCGTAGCGGCGCGAGATGCCGGCTTCGTCGGCGGCGGCGGTGAAGGTTTCCCATTGCAAGATTATGGGGTGAGCCGGCGTTGCTCCCGGCTCGATCTTCGAGCTGCCTGCGGGAATGGTGACTGAGTCGCCGAAGTGATCGCTACCGGTCCAGAGTTCCAAAATTCTGGCGGCGGCGGCGCTGTAGGTACTGTGGCCGGAGACGAAATCCGGAAATGGGGGCGTGGGGAAAGTTGCCGCCTGATATGGAATCCACTGGGAGCCGTCGATGGCGACAGTTCCCTTGCCCGGGCCTCCCCAGGCGCGAATCGTCTTGCCGCGGAACAATAATGGAATCGCAGTCACCGGACGAACCGAGTCATAGGTGCGTTTCGCGTCCCAGGCGGCGATGCCGGCGTCGAAGATGGCATTGCTGAGGACGAAGAACATCTTCACATCGTCGTCGAGGGTGTGATGGTCGCGCTGGGAGATCCACTGCGCGAAGAGCGCCCAGTGTCCCGGCGGTTGCTCAGTGTTGGGACCATCGGACCAGTATTCGGCGATCATCTTTTGTTTGTCGGTGAGCCCGGCGCTGATGGCGACGAGTTCTTCGGCTTGCTCCTGATATTCCTTCGATCCATACTTGGTGGGGCCGAAGCGGCCGATCAGCGGGCGGAATTCGTCGCCACTGCTCAGCGCGAATGGAGTTACTTGCGACCACTGTGCGCCGACGAAGCGTTGCGTCATCTGGTCGCCGGTCGAGTTGATATAAGTGAGCGGCTGCCAGTGGTTCGGGTCAGCCGGCGCAGCACGGGCTGGGACGGGGCTGGGAGTATTGACCGGAGCGTAGCCGGTCCAATCGGAGTACGGGCCTTGGGCGAGATCGCCGAGCTGGTTCGACTTATCGTGATGGCGGTATTCGAGCACGGCGGCGCAGGCCACGTTGCCGATGCCGGTGGGCGTCTCAATGTCGGTGGAGTTGTCGCCCGGATCGTAGCCGAGTTGCTTCATCAGCGGGATGTAAACCGAATTGGTGTCGACAGGCAGCACGTCCGCCAGCGCGCGGTAGGCGGCATAGCTGATGGCTTGCTCTTTGTTGGCGAGGGTGCGTTCCGATGCTGGGCGGCGTAGCGCGCCGCCCAGCTGTGTGCCGACGGCGTGTTCATCGTAGGCTGCCCAAGCGTCATACATGCAGGTGTGGACGATGGCCAGCGCCCGCGCGACTACGGGCGCGCCGAGTTTGGCGTCGCGGATGCCTTGGAGGGCGGCGTTGTTCCACTCGATGATAACGGCCTGCGCGGGCGAGGGCGTGGAGTTGGCCGGAGGAGGACAAAGAAGGGACGCAAGCACAAAAGCTAGCCTCACACCAGATTTGTTTGAAGGCGAACAGCCAAGCATGTTCACACTCTCAATGAAAAAACGCGTCGTTCCCCGGGACTTGCCTTGCCGCCAACAACTCTTCGAACAGTTCCTTCGGCAAGTACTTTTGGGACGCGCTCTGTGCTCGCGGGTCGTCGAAATAAACCAAGGCTTCCGCGATAGCAGGCGCGGCCCAAGGTGATTTCTCGCAGGCCGCAAGAATCAGTGGGATGGAATCTTTATCTTTTAGCTTCGCCAGCCCCTTCGCAGCCATGAGCTGAACCATGTAGTTAGAGGATGACATAGCTCGCCGAAGAATCGGGAGCCCTCTCGGGTCTCCAGTCTTGCCTAGGAAGATTAGTTTGCTTGGAACTTCGTACACCGCCCTCTCGCCTGCGTCGCTCGGCGAAAGGTTGTGGTCCTTGGCCCACTGCAAGAACGCAGATGAGAAATGGTCATCTAACATCCTGCCCTGAGAATCAAACTCTCTTGGAAATGGCGGATCACTCTCAATTGCGTCGTCTGCTTGCTTAGCCAGAAAATCCCAGTAGATCTGGTCTTTGTCACCTAGCCTGACCAGTGCGCTTGCAATTTCGGCTTTGTTGCCGGGGTCGAGATCGTTCTTATGGCCGGGGTCGATGCTGCGGGCGAATTGCTCTTTCAGGAAAGGAATGGCTTCCGCCGCGCCCGCGTAAACGATCTCCTCGACGTGCGCCGCGACGAAATTGCCCTGCCCAACTTTCCTGATTGCGTCGGTCACCGTGCCGATGTTCTCAAATCTTTGGTCGGCGCGACGGTACGCTTCCGTTTTCTCGCTTTGAGCGTATGCCAGGCTCGCTAGTATTACGGAGCACAAGCAAATGTGAAAGGCTTGGCTAATCGTGGCGCGCAACGTTTTGCTCTTATTCTGATCCGGCATTCTAATTCTCCACAATGACTATTAACGTCCTGGCCTCATTGGATCTGGGATGGAAGTAACTGGTACGTGTCATCCAGTGCAATAAACGCCGTTATTGAGCTCTGCATTGGCATAATCGATGTCGGCTTGGCCGTCTATCAATGAGGCTGTGCCTGAGCTCCACAGGAGAAGAAGCGCTGTGCAGCCGGGGGACTTATAAGTTAAGGCAGCCTGTAGCCCTGAATTCTCGCCGCTGGGGAGCGAGATGACGCTAGCGTTGAGCCATCCGATCACAGTCACCTCTGCCGTTGTAACCTGTATAGCGTTGACTGTGAACGGCGAGGAATTGCTGGGCAGGGCAACGTTGTCGCCAAGGGAAAGGTTGACGACAACGGAGTAGCTCCCGGGTGTTAGGCCGGCCAGGTTAAAGCTAGTATTGATCTGCGTGCCGCCTGAGTTGACGCTGATCTGGCCCGCACTTATTCCGCTAATGGAAAGTGCACCGGCGTTGGAGCCGAAGTTACTTCCATTAATCTGGACCGGCACTGTCGCCCCTGACTGCCCGGAACCAGGCGAGATGCTCGTGATGGTCGGCTGCGCTGGCACCGTGCCTGGAACGGTTTGAAAAAAGCCGGAAGATTCGCAGTCTTGCTCGTTGCATGCCTGCATGGTGATGGGCAAGCTCTCGGTGCCCGTGGTTGTGGCGTTTCCGACCGCGACCCCTTTTACGAGGCCCGCGCTCACCGTGTAGATGCTGGTATTGCTGCTGGTCCAAGTTGACCCGGCCGTTAAATTATATTGCGTCCCTGTTTCGTAAGTGCCGGTGGCGGTTTCCTGCTGGGTGCCTTTCACGGGCACCGCGAAACCATCGACAGTAACATTGTAACCAGTGTATCCCTCACAGGTCGTGCAACCATTCTGGCAGGTCGCTTTGCGAACGTTATAGACTCCGACATCGACCGCAACCAGAATGTATTCATTTTCGGCATGGCTGCCCGCGATCTTTGCCGTGCCCTGGTGAATCGACGGCGGTATCAAATTTCCTTCCGCATCGCAGTAGCCGGATAAAAAGGCCGTCGCGACAACAATGCTCTTCATGGGCATCCGCTCACCTCGGCATCATATAGTTGATCGTGCCGCTGCATACTCCGGCGCAGCATATCGTCAGTTAGTCCTTCGCTACGCCCCTTAGTCTCGCTAATACGCTGGCTGCTTTTTCCCGCACACGCGGATTTTTTTCGGCGCGCAAGGCCTCCTCGATTACCGGAATTGCCTTGTCCGGCGGAGCGGAAGCGAGTGCGTCCAGCGCCGCACTCTTGGTTATCAGGAAATCCCCCGGCCTTGCTAAGGCCCAACTTAGGGGAGGAACAATCTCGGCCCCTCCAATCCACCCGAGCATTTCTATTGCGAGCAAGCGTCCAAAGGGTCGGTCATTGTCGTGCAGTACCTCGGAGATCTGTGGAACGGCTGCGGTGCCGAGGCACTGAATCTGGCCGCGAACGGAGTCGTCGGGCGGTAGCCATGTTGTGGCCCTCATTCCGGATGGCAAGGTGTACTGCATCTGATCCAGCGTTACATTGTAGATGCGGTTCACCTCTTCCCTGACCGCAGTCTGGGATTTGGTATCGACGAACGTGCATCGGGCAGTGCTAGTAAGTGGGAGTAATCCAATCAATGCTGGAATGAGAGCCCACAACGCCGTGCCTGTCATCTTATCCCCCTACGGAACAGTCCCTGTCGTATAGGTCTGGTTGTAGCCGCTGGGATTACTGGTTATCTGGTCTTGCTCACCCAGCACGCAATCGGTGCGGTAGTTCAGCGTAAGAATGTTATAGGTTTGACCGTTTAGCATTGCTTCATACGTGTTTGACGGCTGGACACAGATGTTAGTAGTGGGCTTTGGAGGGCCGAAGCAAGTACCTATAGGGATATCATTGAACTGACCGTTTGCGCCCGTAGTGGCCGGGGTCGAAAAATTGTTATACCCGGTCTGGCATCCAGCGGATGTACACGTCCGTTCTTGCGGCGTTATCCCGCTGGCCTGCATGACGTTGCCGTTCTGGTCTAGAACCTGGTCGTAGACCTCGATGAAGGTTCCTTCCGCGCTTGCCCCGCACTCGCCGTCGGCTGCGGCGTATCCCGTGGGGCCAAATAGGCGGGCACCTGCACCGTACCCTGAGCGCTGTTGGACATTTGAGTTTCCTGGCAATTGGCTTGACCGCAAGCCTCCATCGGGTAGGGCACATTTGGGTCGGTCCCTGTGGTCGTGGCGGTTCCAGAGGCATGTCCCGTAACCAGGCCGCCGCTCACTGTATAAACGCTGCTGTCGTTGCTGGTCCAATTTGTACCGGCTGTGAGGTTGTACTGGACTCCCGTGTTATATGTGCCGAGGGCGGTTTCCTGTTGGGTGCCGTTTACTGCCATCGTGAAATCCAGAACATCAATGGCGAAATCCGTGTATCCGTCGCAAGACTACGGGCCTAACGGGTCGCCGCAGGGTGATACGACGACCTCAGGGTTGGAATAGTCCACCAACTGGAACGGGCGGCTATCCGCAGCCTTACCGATATCGTTAATTGGGGATAATATCCAGGCGCCGCCGGGGCTTCTTCCAACTATGCGATCAAGGGCATCCTTTATAGTCGTGGGTCCAAGGCTTAATGGCGGCCATTTCGGCGATGCTTTGGAGCTCAACACGCTGAAGGCTGTTCCCTCGTTCGGACGCAGCGAACCCCTAATATTAAGCCATTCGTAGGCAGCCTGAGCCTGTAGAGTGTCTTCCGGCAGGCGGTAAGGATTGAGCGGTAGTGCGAGGAACTCGGCCGCGGCGGCGGGCACGTCAACAGGGGCAAGAACGACCGTTCCGTGCTCGAGACTCCAATTGTAAGAAGGCAAAGCAGATGAGAGTTGATCCAGTGCCGCCCTGACAGTACTATGGTCAATTCTAAGTTCGTTGAGGCTAGTTGAGCACAACCGTTTGCTGAGCACGAGCCCCAATGGGAGATTCGCTTCACGTCCAAACCGCAGGATTGCCGAGATGGCGGCTTCGTTTTTGCTGTTAAAAGCTGGGGCTGTCCGTGAGAGCAACGGGTCGTCGGTGGCAGGCCCTCGGGGCATACCAAACCCCAGTATCGCGGCGAATAAAAAGGCTGCGGCGCTGCCAAATTGTCGCTTACTTACCATTATCCGTATCCCCTGTACATGTGTAAGCGAGGGTGTGCGTTTTTAGGTTGTAGGATCCGCCCGTGGACGGCTTGTCAGTGAAGGTCTCATTGAGATCGGTTTGGCCAGAGCTTCCCGGACACAACGGGCTGCAAAAGCCAAATTGGTCGTTGAAGTAACCGCCGCCGGACGTCGCGACAGGGGCGAACGGATTGGGGGAAGCGAGATTTAGTTGATTCGTCGAGGTAAGCCCTAAGGACTCGCTAATTATGGAGCCGTCCGCAGTAATATCGCCTGGAGGCGTGTTCTGATCCGTAACGATCTTTTGAACCTGCCGGTACCATCCGGCCTGTCCGGAAGGGCACGCTGGGCTGCTGGTAGTTGTCATAGCGTAACTGCTGATCTGGCTCACGATTCTCGAATCCGTCGGCACCTGCACCGTACCCTGAGCGCTGTTGGACATTTGAGTTTCCTGGCAATTGGCTTGACCGCAAGCCTCCATCGGGTAGGGCACATTTGGGTCGGTCCCTGTGGTCGTGGCGCTTCCAGAGGCATGTCCCGTAACCAGGCCGCCGCTCACCGTGTAGACGCTGCTGTCGTTGCTGGTCCAATTTGTGGCAGCTGTGAGGTTGTACTGGACTCCCGTGTTATAAGTGCCGAGGGCGGTTTCCTGTTGGGTTCCCGTCACTACCATGGTGAAATCGAGAAGATCAATGGCGAAATCCGTGTAACCGTCGCACGTGGTACACCCGCTAAAGCACGTGGCTTTGCGCACATTGTAAATTCCAAAATCGACCGCTACCAAAATGTACTCATTTTCGGCACGGCTGCCTGCAATCTTTGCCGTGCCTTGATGAATCGACGGCGGTATGAGGTTTCCTTCCGCATCGGGAACCTGGTTCTGGAGAATCTCGGACACATTAAACGCTCGCGTTTCCCTGGCTTCCATGTGCAAAGGGAGCAGGTAGTGACCGTCTTCGAAAAACAAGGTGAACACGAAGTCCTGAGCCTCATCGGCAGGATTCCAGATTGTAATCATCGTATCATCGCCGTTGCCGGTGCTCCACTGCTGAAGCGACCTGGACACGCCCTCGCTGACACCTCTTGGGATAATCTCGAATACGTAGTTGCCCGTCTGGTCCACGCTTCCGGCGGACATGACCAGCGAGGCACGTCTGGCAATGGTGTCGAACGAGATGTTGAAACTACCATTGAAATTCTTTGGGCCGAAGAGGGTAAGCAGCGATGGCACGTTTAGGCTTTCAGTTTGTAAGGGTTCCACAGTCATCGGCGGAAGAGCGGCAGAATGCGGCTTGCCTCCGGCCATCCACCAAAGGGTTGGTGTGATTGTCAGCTGCGTGTCGGAGACGTTGCGCAGAATTGTGTACGGAGTAAACGTTGCGCCCGCCGGGAACAACATCATGGGATCGGCCGCACCGGTCATCAAACCAAGCTCCGCAATCGTGTGGTGCTCGGGAGCGTCTAGCCCCACTGGCTCGGAAGCAAACGGTATGCTCGCCGAGTAGCCAGTGGTTTGATCTTCCAATCCGCCATTGATTACGAGGTTATCCGACGTTTCGCTGGAGACGATCCGGACGCCGCCCTGAACGGCTTCAGTGGCCTGCAATTCGGGCAGCCTGATGAGTTTCATTCCGTGCGGGGTGACGGTGATATTGTGCTGGCTGATGGGTAGCCCGTTGCTGTCGCTGATTTCAACTGTGGTGTTGGCGGGCTGGGAAGCAAGGTTCGCTACAGCGATAAAGCCAGTGACGTTCTTTTCCTGCTTCCACCACATTCCCTCCACGGTATTGGTTGGTGGCGGGGAGATTGGCTTGACGAGGTGGGCGGGCGGAGGCGCGGTTGACCGGAGCGGGTAGGTAAAAATAAGGCTATGGGAGACATCGACATCCCGGACCGTGGCACAAAATGGATTCCACGGCCAAAGGTATTGAAGTTCGACGTATCCGCTTAAGGTGGCCCACGAGGAGATGCCTTTCTTTTGCAACTCATCGTTGATGCTGATGATAGCGAGATCGGCTGGCTTTATTGTGACCTCGGGCAGCGTGTACTTTGCGCCGTTGCTGAGGTGAAGGATGGGCGTGACAGTGACCGGATCGGTTTCGACGATGTTTTTGATGTAGATGGAGGATTTGAAGTCGGGATCGGTCATCCACAGGCCGCCGACCATGGAACGCTGAGTGGCGGGCGATAGCCATTTTACTTGTTTCTCGGCTTTCGGCGGAATGGGCTTATGCGGGGCGAGCACCTTTGGCTGCTGGGCGGAGAGAGTGGTTAGCAGAGTGGCAAAGGTAAAAGAGCAGATAGCAATGCGTGACAAGCGAGTGCGGAGAAACATTTCCCCGGCCTCCGAAAGGATTAACCAGCTTGGTCCCTTGGGCCCGCGGTGCGGTGGCACCGTTACTCAGCGCGATCTGCAATTGCGCCGTTGAGTATTTGGAAAAGCTACCGAGAGAAACGTGCGAGTCGAAAGTCGGCGAGTGTTCTCTGGGTAAATTGGTAGCGAGTGTAGGGGAGGTTTGGAATTGTGTCAAAGAAAAAGTGCAGATCGGGCGAGAGTCAAGGTCAAAGGCAAGGTCAAGGGTGTCGGACACTCCTATCCGACCCACACGGGCAGTGCGGGAGGAAGTACCGTGCTTATTCTGCGGGGAAAACAATTTTGGGATGGAAGAGGGTTCCGGCGACGCGGGTGGCGATGGAGAGGAGTTCGGTCTGGCTGGCGAAGACTTTAACCTGGCGGGCGCGGGAGAGGTTGGGAAGGTTGATGGGGCGCCCGCTGCGGATGCGGGCGGCGGTGGCTTCGTCGGCGGTGACGGAGGGGAATTGCGGCAGGAGCAGGCGGGGATGGATGAAGAGAGAAGAGATAGTGCGAGGGTCTGTTGCCATGTCGCGAGGGAAAGCAGGTTCCTCCACTGCGCTTCCCCTTCCCTGCGAGAAGGCGCAGCTCCGGTCGGAATGACAAACTTTTATTTGGACAGCTTTTGTTTCGGCAGCTTTTGTTTTGGCAAGGAGGGGTTCCGCGGCTTCGATTTCTTCGATGGTGTGGGCTTGGGAGATGTCGAATTCGGCAACGGAGGTGCGGCGGAGGGATTCGAGATGGGCTCCGCAGCCGAGGCGCTGGCCCATTTCGTGAGCGATGGAACGCATGTAGGTTCCGGAGGAGACGCGGGCGCGGAAGTGGGCGCGGCCGGCATCGACGGAGGTAATGTCGAATTCTTTGATATCGACTTCCACGGGTTGAAGGATGACTTCTTTTTGTTTGCGCGCTAGTTTGTAGGCGGGGACTCCGTGGATTTTTTTGGCGGAGAATGGCGGAGGGGTTTGCTGGATTACGCCGCAGAATTCGGCGGCGAGGGTTTGGAGAGTGGCGAGCGTGAGATCCGTGCTAGTCGTCATGGCAAAGTCAGTGGTGACGGCTGGACAGTCGGGAGCCTGCCCTGAGCTTGCCGAAGGGGCGGCTGTCCCTACATTTATTTCTTCGCCGTCGGCGTCATAGGTGTTGGTCGCGAAGCCGAAGCGGATGACACCTTCGTAGGTTTTTTCCGAGGCGGTGTAGAACTGGGCGAGACGGGTGAGCGATCCGGTGACGAGCGGGAGCACACCGGTGGCGAGAGGGTCGAGGGTGCCGAGATGGCCGACGGAACGCTGGCCGAGAACGCGGCGCATGCGGTTGACCACGTCGTGGGAGGTCCATCCGGAGGGTTTGTCGATGATGATGACGCCGTTCATAGGAAATTGGGTGATTGGGCGATTGCATGATTGGAAATCTGATCGAGTAAGATGACCATTGCATTGAGTGATCGGGCGATTGAAAAACGGGTTGGATTTTCAATCCCCCGATCACGCAATGGCTCAATCGCTCAATTACTAACTTAACAGATTCCTCTATGCTTCCTATCCGCGACGATCAGGTTCGATATAGCACGCCGTTTGTGACGTGGTTTTTGATTGGGCTTAATCTGGCGATTTATTTCTTTGAGGCGACGCTGAGTCCGCAGGATTTCAAGTTGGTGCTGCATCAGTTTGGAGTGGTGCCGTATCACACGGCGGCGCTGTTGGCGGGGTCATCGAGGTATCCGCTTCCGGTGGTCGTGCTTCCCTTCTTTACTTCGATGTTTTTGCATGGGTCGTGGCTGCATGTGATTGGCAACATGTTGTACCTCTACATTTTTGGCGACAACGTTGAGGACTACCTGGGGCACTTTAAATATCTGGTGTTTTATCTGCTGGTGGGATTGATTGCGATGTTCACGCAGGTGGCGGTGAACATTCACGCGACTGTGCCGACGGTGGGTGCGAGCGGAGCGATTGCGGGAGTGCTGGGAGCGTATTTCGTTTTGTATCCGCGGGCGCGGGTGCTGACTTGGATCTTTGAGTTGATTTTCGTGATCGTATGGCTGCCAGCTTGGATCCTCTTGGGAAATTGGTTCTTGCTGAATTTTCTGAGCGGGACCAAGGCGGCGTTTGCGATACATCGGCAGAACATGGGAGGGGTGGCGTTTTGGGCGCATGTGGGTGGATTTGCAGCGGGGGCGATGGTGGTTAGGATTTTTGGCGAGCGGGGGCGTAGATATCCGTATGCGGTGGAGTGAGATTGTTGGAGCAAAGGCAAGAGCAAAATCAAAGTCAAAGGCGTCGGACAAGAGTGTCCGACCCACACCACACCAGCAAAAGGCACAGAGTCTCAGCTCGGGTTATTTTTTCGGACGCGATTCTGGGGGGACGAGGCCGGCGATGCGGTAGTAGACGACGAGCTGGCCGTAGTGTTCGCCGGAGTGCTCGATGAAGCCGTAGGCGGCGTCGGAGATGCGCACCTGCTGATGAGCGAAGGGATCGACGATCAGGTCGGACATTCCTTTATCACCCTTGGACTTGATGGCGGCCGCGCCGTCGGCGAAGGCTTTTTTCACGAAGGCGACGACATCAGCTTTGGTCTTGTAGTTCGAGCGCTTGGGATCCTCTTCGGCTGGCATTTTCTGGCCGAGCGCAGCATTGGTGAAAAAATAGTTTGCGTTGGCGGCGTGAAGTAGTTGTTCGGCGAAGCTGCGCTGGGCAGGCGAGGGTTTGAAGTCGTATTTGTCCTCGGGAAAATCTTCGGCCATGGCAATGAGCTTGCGGCCAATGTCGTTCCAGGAATCGAGCAGGACTTTGGATGGGCTGTCGGCGGGCTTAACGGCCGCGTCTTTCTTCATGTCCTGCGCCTGGGCAGGAGCGGCAAAGATCGAGACGGCCAACAGTGTGGCGGTGAGAAGTGGTGCTTTGCTCATGGGATTTCTCCGAGGTGGATAGGGCCGGACTGATTTTAATCTCACTTTAGCTTCTGTGTAAAACTCGTGGACTGGTGCAGCACGCAGCGGCCGCTTAATCCCACATTTCGCCGTGTGATGCGGATCACATGCGTTTGTGACCTGGCGGATTGACTCGCTTGGCGCGCACGGCATATCCTTTAAATTGAAATTGAAATTCATTTTCAAAATGGCTGCCCTACACGCCATCGATGCGGGAGATCCTTGGTCCGCCTGAAGTACGGCTGTGCTCGGGATGAGGTTAGGAGAGAGGGCAGGAAGTTAACGATATGCTTCAGGCATTCATAGTTACGCTGCGCGAGGGGGTCGAGGCGGCCCTGATCGTGGGCATTACGCTGGCCTATCTGGCCAAGATTGGGCGCAACGACTTGCGCAAGGCGGTGTATGCGGCGTTGGGGGTGGCTTTTGTTGGAAGCATTGGAGTGGCGATTCTGCTTTCCAAGCTGAACCTGAATGAAGATGTGTTTGAAGGCTGGGTGATGCTGGTGGCTGCCTTCTTTGTCATCACCATGGTGGTTTTCATGATGAAGACGGGGCGCAAGCTGAAGGGTGAAATTGAAGGGAAAGTCGGGTTGCTGACCGGCACTAATAACGACGCGTGGGTTGGGCTGTTTTTTTTCGTGTTTCTGATGGTATTGCGCGAAGGCGCGGAGACAGTATTGATTCTCTCGGCTGTGTCTTTGAACTCGACGGAGTTGATGAGTTTCCTGGGGACGCTGTTGGGCGTGCTGTGCGCCGTCGCCTTCGGTGTGATGTTTGTGAAGGGCAGCGTGCGGATTAATTTACAGAAATTCTTTCGGGTGACGACTGCGATCTTGTTCTTAGTGGCGGTGCAGTTGATCGTCGCGGGGCTTCATGAACTTTCTGAAAGCGGAGTGATTCCCTCGTCAAAGAGGGAGATGGGGATTATTGGACCGATCGTGCGCAACGATCTTTTTTTCTTCGTGACGATTGTTGCCCTGGCGGCGCTGATGGTGTTGTTCGATGCCAAGCGGCGCGAGCCTGTGCTGGATGCCACTTCGCCGGCCGAGCGGCGCAAGGCGGCGTGGACGGCCCGCCGGGAACGGCTTTGGATGGCGTCGGTGTACGTTTTTTCGTTCATGTTTATCGCCATGCTGACGGCGGAGTTTGTTTATGCGAAGAGTAAGAGCGCGTTGTCTCCGGCGACGCAGGTTAGTTTTAGCAACGGGCAAGTGACGATTCCGCTGGCGCAGGTTTCGGACGGAGATTTGCATCGCTATCAGGCGCAGGAAAACGGAGTCGAGGTGCGCTTCTGGCTGTATCAAAAACCGGATGGGAAAATCTCGACGGTTTTCGACGCGTGCGAAATCTGCGGAGCGGTGGGATTTTATAAATCCGGCAATGGAGTGGTTTGCAAGAATTGTTCGGCGCCGATAAATCCGCAGTCGGTGGGAACGGCGGGCGGCTGCAATCCGATTCCGTTGAAGGCGACGCGGACGGCTGACTCCGTGATTATTCAGGAGGCGGACATCGTGGCCGGGAGTCGCGTGTTCGAGAAGCAATAGGGAATGTTCGTCCGCCTTGTCTACGAATCCTTCCGGCGCCAGAAGCGGCGCAAACTTCTGGCGGGGGCAGCCATCACGCTGGGCGTAACCGTGGCGACGGCAATGATTGCGGTTGCCACCGATATTGGCGACAAGATTAACCGCGAACTGCGCACCATTGGCGCGAACATTCTAGTCACTCCGCAGGAAGATTCGCTGGATGTAGAAATTGGCGGCGTGAATTTGAAGCCGCCGAGCGATGGAGCTTTCCTGGACGAAGCAGACCTGCCGAAAATCAAGGGAACATTCTGGCATAACAACATTACTGGATTTGCGCCGATGTTGCCGGTGCAGGTTACGCTGGAGCGTGATGGACGAACTGAAAATATTACGCTGCTGGGAACTTATTTTTCCAAGAGAGTTGCATTTGGAAAAGAAGAGTTTTCGACTGGCGTGCGATCGACGCATCCCTGGTGGAAGGTCTCCGGGGCGTGGCCGGACGATTCTTCGCGCGATGTTTTGCTGGGAGAACGGCTGGCGGCGCGGCTTTCGGCGAAGCCTGACGAAGAGATTACGCTTGGGGATCGACGCTTGCGGTTGAGCGGCATTCTTTCCACGGGCGGAAGTGAAGACGATGAGATTGTGGCGCCGATTGCGCTGGCGCAGGAGATTCTTGGCAAGCCGGGGGCGGTGCGTCGGGTTTATGTGAGTGCGTTGACGAAACCGGAGGATGCCTTTGCGCGACGCGATCCCAAGAGCATGTCTGGCGCGGTATATGACCGGTGGTATTGCTCGCCGTATCCGCAATCGATTGCATTTCAGTTGCAGGAGGCGATTCCGCACTCTCATGCCGAGCAGATTCGGCAGGTTGCGCAGAATGAGGGCGCGGTGCTCACGCGCATCGAGGGGCTGATTTTCCTGGTTACGCTGGCGGCGTTATTTGCCTCGGCGCTGGCGGTTTCCGCGGCGATGGCTACGGCAATCTTTGAGCGGCGCGCGGAAATTGGGCTGATGAAGGCCCTGGGGGCGGGCAAGCTGGCGGTGGCATCTTTGTTTTTTGCGGAGGCGGCCCTGCTGGCTTTGTTCGGCGGCGCTGTAGGTTTTGCGGCTGGGGGTTTGTTGGCGCATCAGATCGGGCGATCGATCTTCAATTCGGAAATCGCGATTCCTCCGGTGCTGTTGCCGGTGATTCTGGCGATCGCGGTGATCGTTACATTTGCGGGGAGCGCGGCGGCGATTCGCAAAGCGATGGGAATGGATCCAGTGTTCGCGCTGCGAGGTGAACTGTGAGAGGGCGAGTGTCCCGATCGGCGGAAGAAGTTGCGGCGAGCCGGGCAAAGTCTCCGCATACTTCGATGTTTATGCGGATGCTGGTGAGGGCTGCGGTACTGCGGCGCGGGCGGGCATTGTCGGCGCTGTTTGCAATGGTAGTAGCTGCGGCAGTGACTACGGCGATGCTGAATCTTTACGTGGATGTGCAGGCGAAGTTGCGGCGCGAGTTTCGCAATTACGGCGCGAATATTGTGCTGGTCGGAAGAGACGGCGCTTCCCTTCCCGCTGACGCTGTGGCGCAGGTCGAGTCTACACTGGCGGGACGAGGGCTGGTCGCGCCATTTGCGCTGGTGGTAGCGCGGAGTGGGGATGGGCAGCCGATCGTTGTGGTGGGCACAGATTTTGGGCGGGTCCGGCAACTGGATCGCTGGTGGTCGGTGAGCAACTGGCCTTCGGCAAGTCCCACTTCTCTCGCAAAGAACGCTCGAGAAATGGGGCAAACAGATGCGGAGCAAGCGCTGGTGGGAGTGCGAGCTTTGTCCGTGGTTTCGCCGAGGAATCAACCCTTCGAATTAACTTTTCAGGGACGCGCGATTCATCTGACGCCGACCGGAACCGTGCAGACGGGCGCTACCGAAGACAGCCGCGTGTATGTCTCTTTGACGGATTTTGTGGTGTGGACGGCAGTGCAGCCGTCGACAATCGAAGTGGCGGCTACGGGAACACCGCAGGAGATCGACTCGATCCTGCATCAGCTACAGAATCAACTTCCGGCGGCGGAAGTGCGGCCGGTGCGGCAGATTATGGAAGGCGAAGCGCGAGTGCTGGGCAAGACTCGATCTACTTTGCTGGCGGCGGCGGCACTGATTATTTTGACGGCGGCGTTGTGCGTGCTTTCCACACTAATGGGATGGGTCTTCGACCGGCGACGCGACTTTGCGGTGCTAAAGGCTCTGGGGGCATCCGACGGCATGTTGAACGGATTTTTTGCCGCAGAGGCGGCGGCGCTCGGAGCGACTGGCGCAGTGATCGGATTTGTTCTGGGCATAGGCATTGCGGCGTGGATTGGCCGGGTTAACTTTCATGCCGCGGTTGCGCCGCGTTTTAGCGTCCTGCCGGTTATTTTGGCTGGTAGCATAGTGGTGACATTGCTTTCGGCAATCCTCCCGATTTCGCTGCTGCGCAGGGTGCAGCCCGCGGTCATCCTGAGGGGAGAGTGAAATGATTCAGATCAAAGACGTCACCAAGCTCTACCCTGCCAAGGCCTCGGGGGACGCCACGTCTGCCAAAGAAGGGGAGAAGTTGGGCGCCCAAAATTCTGCGATTCATGCTCTGGATCACATTTCGCTGCAGGTTTCGCCGGGCGAATGGCTTTCGATCATGGGACCGTCGGGCTCGGGTAAATCGACGCTGGTGAATCTGATCGGTTGCCTGGATCGTCCCACCTCAGGAGAGATTTGGCTGGATGGGCAGAATGTTGCCGGTATTTCCGCGAGCGAGTTGAACCGGGTGCGCGCGGAAAAAATTGGATTTATTTTCCAGCAGTTTCATTTGATCCCATTTCTTACCGCGGTCGAGAACGTGATGCTGGCGCAGTACTTTCACAGCATGACGGATGAGGATGAAGCGATTGAAGCGCTGACCCGCGTAGGACTGGGCGACCGTGCGCATCATTTGCCGTCGCAACTTTCCGGTGGAGAACAGCAGCGGGTGTGCATTGCGCGGGCTTTGATTAACGATCCCAGGATTATTCTGGCGGATGAGCCGACGGGCAACCTTGACGCGTTAAATGAGGAGATTGTGCTGCGTCTGTTGCGGGAGTTTCACCAGCAGGGGCGGACGATTGTGATGGTGACGCACGATCCTGTGGTGGCTCGGCTGGCGGATCGGCGCATTGAATTTCATCACGGCAAGATCGCGTCGCAGGAAGTTTTTGCCATGGCCGATGAGGAGCAGTTCGACGAAGTGCTGGAAGAGTTGTGGGTGCTGGGCGAGCACGGAGAAATTGCCGAAGTCGAGCGCATGGAGGTTCACGGAGCGCTGCCGGTGAGTTTGGCGATTGAGAAGATGATGCAGATGGGGCTGGTGACTTCGGCGCCGCATCCTCCGATGGAGCATGGGCACAAGCCGTTTGTGAATCCGTGCCACGATGCGCTGAAACCGGTATCGGCTTCGATTGGCGACGGCACGCTGATTGTCGGGCTAACACCGCGTGGACGCGAGCGCGCGGGCAGCATCATTCGACGGCATCGCCTGGCGGAGCGGCTATTCACCGATAGTTTGGCGATGGATAGCGAATCCGAGATCGAACAGCAGGCCTGCAAGTTTGAGCATATTCTGTCGCCCGAGGCCACGGATAAGATTTGTGCTTTTCTTGGGCATCCGAGGACGTGCCCGCATGGCGCGCCGATTCCGCCGGGGGCTTGCTGTGGAAACGGGCAGTTGGACAAGAGTGCCGGGTATCTATCCTCTTCCAGAAACCGGTGAGAAAGCTTGCACTGCGATGACACGCAAAGATTTTCAACGCCTTACTCGGTTGTGCCTCAACGATGCTCGAACACTTCTCAAGAATGGCAATAACGAGGGGGCCTATTATCTAACAGGTCTGGCGGTAGAGTGTGCGCTCAAGCTGCGATCGCACGACGAACGCAGCGGCACGAATTTCCTCCAAAGCCTACAATTGTTCGTGGAATTTACGACCACGATTTGAATAAACTACTTGTTGTCGCCGGACTTGAGACAGCCTTAGAAGCGGCAACCACGAACAATGCGGAGCTAAAACAAAACTGGGGGTTGGTAAAGGACTGGACGGTTGAGAGTCGATACCTTGCAGCCGGACTAAGTGCAGATGTGCTGTACCGTGCAGCAACGGGTCGGAATGGAGTTCTCGGATGGCTACGGCAGCATTGGTAGATAGAGACCTTGAGATTGGCCGAAAGATTCTGGTCACACTCAGACAGGCGAACATTGAAGTCAGTGTTGCCTTCTGGGCATACGTCTCCCAAAGCGGAGACTGGCAATTCTTTATTGCTACGCCGCTGGTCGACTCCGAAGGCCCAAAGTCAGCGTACGAGCGCGTCTTGCGGACCCTGCACGACGCGGGAATGGACCCACAGCTTCCGTGGCGACGAATTCTTCTGCGCAGTCCAAAAGATCCGGTTTTGAGGTCTCTGGAGAAACAAACTGAGATTCCTGATGAGTCGATTAGTATCACGGAGTTCGGGACAATTCCGAGGGGAACTCCGAGCGCATACTACGTTACTTATGCTCCGTACCCTGGCGAGACTTTTAGAATTCTTAACGAGCCCGTCGGTGATAGATTTGTTGAGGACGCGTACGTGTATGGGAAGATGTGGATTGCTACTGACCTCGATGGCCTAAGAGGATTGCTATTGAAGCTCTTCCGTTTGAACCACGACATCGTGGAATCAACTATCGAAGAGTTGTCCGCTAGAAAGACCACCTCGATTCCCAATGTGCGATTGCGCCCCCGCGATCTAAGACGGTTGCGGCCAGCCTAGAGTGCCCACGCGACGTCCCACCATCGGCGTATTCGATTCCGGCTTTGGCGGTTTGACCGTCCTTAAAGCTTTACTTGAGCTTATTCCGGACGCCGACTACATCTACTTTGGAGATACGGCGCGGCTTCCTTATGGGTCGAAGTCGGTTGAAACTGTGGGGCGCTACGCGGTTGAGGCGGCTCACTACCTTGAGGCGCACGGAGCGGAGGTACTGGTGATTGCCTGCAATACGGCGACGGCGCTAGCGCTTGACCGGATTACGGCGGCGGCGCATGTGCCGGTGGTCGGGGTGGTCGAGCCGGGGGCGGATGCTGCGGCTTCGATTAGCAGTAACAAGAAGGTTGTGGTCATCGGCACTGAGGCTACGGTGAGCAGCCATGCTTACCGGAAGGCTTTGGAGGCGCGAGGCATCGAGGCACGGGAAAAGGCTTGCCCTCTGCTGGTGCCTTTGGTTGAGGAGGGATGGGTGGAGCACGCCGTGACCGAGGAAGTGGCGCGGATTTACTTGGCGGAGGCGTTTGCCGATGGGTTTCAGGAGGCGGATACGCTTGTGCTTGGGTGCACGCATTATCCGCTGATCAAGACACTGTTGCGCCGGGTGGCGCCGGGGCATGTGAGCATTGTGGACTCGGCAGAATCGACGGCGGGGGTTGTCGCTGAGCGACTGAAGGAGCTTCTGCAGGCTAAAACGCCAGCTAGTGGGAAGCAGGGATCAGAGCCACAGCTTAAATTCTTCGCCACCGATTCGGTTGAGAAATTTCGCCGGCTGGGTGAGAGGTTCCTGGGTAGAGTGATCTGCAATGTCCAGCATGTGGATTTGAAGGAATGACAAATTCGTACCTCAGAGGATCGCAGATCCTCAGTACAGGTGGAAGTCAACTTCCACAGCCATTTCGACGTTGACGGGGTGGCCATCTTTCTGGCCGGGTTCGAAGCGCCAGGTTTTGACAGTCTCGATGGCTTTTTCGTCGAGGCCCATGCCAAGAGAATTTACCACACGAATGTTGATGGGCTTGCCGTCGGCGGCAACCACGATCATCAGAGTGCAAGTCCCCTGGTATTTGGCTTTGCGAGCTTCTTCGGAGAACTCGGGGTCAGGAGAATAGATTGGCCGTGGTGGAGAGACTCCGTGGCCGGGGCGATAGGTGCCTCCGCCAACTCCCATGCCTTCGCCAGGTCCAAGACCGCGGCCCGTACCTGAGCCGACGCCACCGCCCTCGCCTGAACCTATGCCGCTGCCGCCACCGGTGCCATTTGAAGGAATCACGGCGGATGACTTCGGATCCCCGAAGTTCGGCATGTTGTCGTTCTGGGCGATTTTAATTTCAGGCGGGACCATGATGGTAGGGGTCACGGCCAATTTGGGATTCATATTTCGGATTACCGCAGAGGGCGGCGTAATCTGCGCTTCCATGGAAAACTTAGGCAATTTTCCTTGCGAAGCCTTCAGGATGTCGTGATCGCCGCCACCGCCGCCGCCCCCGGCTTGAGTCTTGGAGGGCTTGAGCGGGATGAAATCGCCGGGATCGATCAGCTTGGTTTCCGACTGCGGTTTGGCTTCGACTTTCGTGACGAAGCGATGCGCCCAAATCGTTCCGCCGATGATCAGCGCGATTACGACGACGTGGGCGGCGGTGGAACCAAGGGCTCCGTTCTTTTTGTAGTTGTAGAAGCCCCAGATATCTTTGACCGGGATGGGCTTGGATTCCAGCTTGAGGGGCGGAAGTTTCTTGGGGAAGAAGAAATCGTCGAGGCCGCGGAACAGGGATTTATACAGCGGCTCAAAAGTATCGGGAGCGAGCAGGAGATGGAGCTCCGGCTCCGGTTCAGTGGGTGTCGGTTTAATCTCTACAGATGACATGTTCCCCGATTCGGTGTTCCCGCAGTCGGACGGTCAACGGACTAAGTTAAACGGACCCAGCCCGGCCCGACGCCCTGCTTACACAGATGATTGCTCTTTCGAACGAGTTGCCTGACGATATGCGGCCTGGTTCAATCTCCGCCACCGGTCGCTGGGCGGGCTTTGGCCCCTGCCGTCTCTTTATAAAATTGTACATCTTGCGGGGATGGATTACGAAGTGTATTTCGATATGCGGGGTGGCTGAGGACGCAAGAAAAAACCTTAACCAACCAGCTCGTCTTTCGCGTTAATGCCGCATTAGACGTTCCGGGCGGGTCTCCCTATAATGAGGAGATTCAACCATTTGGGGGAAGCCAACCGAGTGCCGCTCGAACTGAAAGCGACCATTAATCTGCCGAAAACCGCCTTCCCGATGAAGGCCAATCTGCCGCAAAACGAGCCCAAAATGCTGGCTCGGTGGGAAGAGCAACGCATTTACGAACGCATTCGCGAGGCGCGCAAGGGGTCGCCCACCTACGTTTTGCACGATGGACCGCCCTATACCAGCGGGCCCATCCACATGGGCACGGCGCTGAATAAATGCCTGAAGGATTTCATCGTTAAGTCGAAGACGATGTCCGGATTCGACGCGCCGTACGTGCCGGGATGGGATTGCCACGGGCTCCCGATTGAAATCAAAGTGGACAAGGAGCTGGGCGGCAAGAAGTTGCAGATGCGCCCCGTGGACGTGCGCGCGGAGTGCCGGAAATATGCGCAGAAGTTTCTCGATTTGCAGCGGCAGCAGTTTAAGCGCATTGGCGTGTTTGGGAGATTTGACCGGCCCTACGCGACCATGAATCCGCAGTACGAGTCGACCGTACTGTCGACTTTCTTTTCGTTTTACGAGAAGGGATTCGTTTACAAAGGGCTGCGCGCGGTTTACTGGTGCATGCATGACGAGACGGCGCTGGCCGAGGCGGAGGTCGAGTACGAGAACCATACCAGCCCGACGGTTTATGTGAAGTATCGGCTGCTGGACGATCCGGCCGGGATCGATGCGGCCCTGGCGGGGAAAACGGTATCGACGATTATCTGGACGACGACTCCTTGGACGCTGCCGGCGTCAATGGCGGTAGCGTTTCATCCCGATGAAGAGTATGTGGGGTTGGAGTCCGGTGGCGAAGTTTATATCGTCGCGGCGAAGCTGGCCAAAGATGTGGCGGAGAAGTGCGGGCTCGCGGATGCACATGAGATCGCGCATTTTCTGGGGCGCAAGATGGAGCGGCTGAATTTTCAGCATCCGTTCTTGGAGCGGAAGATTCTCGGCGTGCTGGCTGATTACGTCACCATGGATACGGGGACGGGCGTCGTCCATACGGCGCCTTCGCATGGCGCGGAGGATTTTATTACCGGCGTCAAGTACGGACTGGACGCCACCAGCAATGTGGATGAAAAAGGGATTCTGCGCAACGGACTGGTGGAGTACACCGGGAAGCGCGTGTGGGATGCGAACCAGCCGATCATCGAATTGCTCAAGAGCCGGGGCGCGCTGCTGCATACGGAAAAGACGGAGCATTCGTATCCGCACTGCTGGCGATGTCATAATCCGGTGATTTTTCGTGCGACCGAGCAGTGGTTTATTTCGATGGAAACGCCGATGCCTGCTGGAGCCGGAGGCCGAGGTTCGGAAAATGATACTTTGCGGCGGCGGACGCTCGAAGAAATTAAGCATGTGAAGTGGGATCCGGCGTGGGGCGAAGAGCGGCTTTCGAACATGATTGCCACGCGTCCGGATTGGTGTATTTCACGGCAGAGGGTGTGGGGAGTTCCGATCGCGGTGTTTCTATGCGAAGGTTGCGGCAAGCCGCTGAACGATCCAGGGGTAAATCGCAAGGTGGTCGAGTTGTTTGCTCGGTCGGGCGCAGATGCTTGGTTTACGTCTGAATCGGATTCGATTCTGCCTTCGGGGACGAAGTGTCCGCATTGCAGTGGCGGCAAGTTCGAAAAAGAGACAGACATCTTCGATGTGTGGCTGGAATCCGGCGCGAGCTATCTGGCTTTGATTAACGATGAGCCATCTTATCCGTGGCCGTCCGATCTTTATCTTGAGGGTGGCGATCAATATCGCGGCTGGTTTCAATCGTCTCTGCTGTGCGCGATGGGCACGCACGGAACGCCTCCGTATAAAGGAGTGGTCACGCCGGGCTGGACGCTGGACGAGAAAGGCCAGGCCATGTCGAAGTCGCGGGGCAACGACGTTGACCCCGTGGATATTTCCAACCGGCTGGGCGCGGAAGTGGTGCGGTTGTGGGTGGCGTCGGTCGATTTCAGGGAAGACGTGGTGGGCTCGGAGCAGTTGATGCAGCGTACGGGCGAAACCTACCGTACGATTCGCAACAATTTGTTCCGCTATGTGCTCAGCAATCTTTACGATTTCGATCCGGAGCACGACGCGTTGCCGTTTCAGGATCTGGAAGAGATCGACCAGTACATGCTTCGCCTGACCGCCGCTCTGGCTGCGGATGTCCGGCGGTGGTACGACGAATTTGCCTTTCACCGGATCTACCATCGCGTGAATTATTACTGCGTGACCGAACTCAGCGCGTTTTATTTTGATGTGATCAAGGATCGGCTTTATATCTCCGCGCCAAAGTCGAAAGCTCGACGCTCGGCGCAAACCGCGGTTTGGCGCATTGGAGAAGCGCTCACCCGTCTGCTTGCGCCGATTACCACGTTTACGTCGGAAGAAGTTTGGGGATATTTGCCCAAGGTTCCAGGCAGGCCGGAAAGTGTTCACCTGGCGTTGTTTCCTTCGGCGGAAGATCTGCTCGGCATGGGGATTGCCGCCGACGATCCGGCACAGCGCCAGGACTGGACGGCGCTGCTGGGGATTCGTGACGAAGTGATGAAGGCTTTGGACACAGCGCGCAGTAGCAAGCTGATTGGTAAGCCGCTGGAGGCGCAGCTGATTATTTCCGCCTCCGATCCGGCATATTCGTTGCTAGCGCGATATAAGGATCAGCTGCGCTACTTGTTCATCGTCTCCGCGGTGACGCTTACGCGATGGGCCGGCAATTTTACGGATGTAGTCCAGGTCGAGGTGAAGAAAGCGGACGGAGCCAAGTGCGAGCGCTGTTGGAATTATTCGATTCATGTCGGGGAAGATAAGGAATATCCGACCGTGTGTGAACGGTGCAGCGCGGTGTTGAGAGAATTGGACCCATCTATATAGAGTGAGCGCTCTTTTGTCATTCCGAACCGGGCCGAAGGCGCGGTGAGGAACCTGCTTTTCCCGCCCGCGCGATTGTTACCCAGCTTAAAGCGTGGTAGAAATACGATCAACGGAGGGAATTAAAGATGGCAACTCTCGATTGGTCACAATGCCCCGCCGTGGAGAGTATCCCGGATAAGGTGGGCGGTGCCTGGGTATTCAAGGACACACGGTTACCCGTCGCAACTGTCATCGAAAACCTTGAAGATTTAAGTGTTGAGGAAGTCATGGAGCAATTCGACGTGACCCGCGAACAGATTGCAGCGGTTCTCGATTTTGTGGCGCGAAGCCTCGAGATGCCAGTGAATGCAAAGCCCCCCGCCGATGCTCATCCTCTTTGACCACGCGACACCTCGCGGTATCGCCCGTAGCCTCACAGGACACACCGTCATCACGGCTTATGAGCAGGGCTGGGATCGGTTAACGAACGGCCTACTTTTAAGCGCGGCGGAACGGGCGCACGTTGACTTGCTCATTACTACGGACCGAGGAATTCGTTATCAGCAAAATCTTTCAGGCCGAAAGATGGCCCTTGTTGTTTTGACAGGCGCTACGAAGTGGTCTCGGGTTCGTCTAAATCTTGATCGCATTCTGACCGCGATAAATGCAGCAACTCCGGGAAGCTACACTGAGATTGAGATTCCCTACGAGTAGCCTTCAGTTCACCGGCAGTGGGCCAGACGGTTGGCGGCCGTCTGGTTTCCTTCTTCTGCCAAGTTCCTCAGGGAGCTTTTCCACCGCCCTCTTGTGACATCTAACCTNNCCGATGACGCGGCACAGAACCAACAGCAGCAGAACCAACAGCAACAGCAAACCACAGACGATCATCCGACTCGGAATGATGACACGTCACTGGATCATTTTCGCGAAGGCCACGAGACAGGCGATCTTCGCAAGTAGCATTTGATACGCAAAGCCCGCAACTAAAACCGTCGCTGCAAGGATCAGCGACCATTCAGCATACGCAATCGACCTTGCCTTGGCATTCACGATAGCCAGACGCCCTCTTCTGACATCGTGCATGACGCGGATGTGGTAGCGTTTGAGTTCATCTTCCTGTACAAGCCCCGTCTTATGAATCCAAGATTGGTCACTTGGCCAATCCCAATTCCCTCGCGTGCGGAGCGCGTTAACCGAAAACATCATCCCCACTAGAGCGCATACTGCACCGACCATCGCGAAATAGAGAACAGCCCCAGACAATCTGTTAGCGCCAGCGAACAGGAAACCAAGGATCGCTGTTGACCATCCGAGCACAGTTACGGATTGAGCGTTTAGTCTGCCTGCCCTGCTTTGAACTTCCTCCAGTAGCGTCTTCCCAAAGTCATAAAGCTGATCCGTGACTTCTGGTTTCTGGTACGAATAAACTAAGTCTCTGACTTCTTCTTTCGACAAATCGTTGGTTGCCATGCCGTCTCCGAGGTACAATGGATTCGACAGGCGCTTCTAGTCGCCTTCCAAAAAACCTAGGAACAAATCAGGCCCATGACCCGCCAAAGGTTGGGCCTTTCTTATTTCAAGCAAACTAAGGACTAATCAAATGAACGAAAACAATATAATCGCCGGACTTCTTACCGTCGCTTACTCTATGCCTCTGCGCGATGCAGTTGATCCTGAAACAGTCGTGCATACCTATGACACATTCCGCAAGCTACTCCAAGAACGGGAAGAGAAAGAGCCAGAATCAAAACTCTCAATCCCAGAAGCCCTAAAGCCCCTTGTAGATCAAGCCTTAAGCATGAAACGTGCTCGACAAAAACAAAGCAGCACTAGCTAACGAATCTTTCCGCAGAGGTTCAGCCTACGCTCTGGGCCTCTGCTTTTTTCGTCAACGCACATTTCGCCACTAGAAGGGTGCATCCATTTGCTCGGCATCTGCGCTCACTTCTACTACTGGCTTGGGAGCATATGGGGGATTCTCAACTGACTCCCGATACTCCAACCGCTTCCCGTCAATCTGCTTAATTGCAGCCGCTACGCGCTGCCCGTCGTTCATCTTCCGAGTGTTCCATCGGAACTGAAATTCATTCAAGTAGTTCGGCAGATGTTTGCGGCTAACGCTGTGAAACGTTCCCATGACTCCGCGCCGAATCAGAGAGAACACGCCTTCCACAGTGTTGGAGTGGATGTCAGTTCCGGGCCGCACGTATTCTCCCGCGCCATGCGTCACAGTTTCGTGACCGCCTGCGAATGCTTTCCCTACGCGGTGATACACGCCTAGTTCATCGGTAATCATTCGGCAGGATAGATCGGCATTCTCTGCAACAAACTTCCCGATGTTTTCAGCCGTAACGCGCTCCATCATCCGAAAGCGAACATCCCCGCCGCGTTGCACGATTCCAACTACTGGCGTTTTCCAAGTGCCGCGTCCGGGCTTCGTGCTGTTTTTGAAACGCGGTTTTCCGCCGATGTAAACTTCGTCCACTTCGATTGTGCCAGTCATTTTCGGCTGATATGCTTCGCCCAAACCATGACGGATACGACGAAGAATAAACAACGCGCTCTTATGCGTAATCTCCATCTCGCGTGAAAGCTGCAACGCCGAAATCCCCTTCTTGCTGGAACATGCTTTCCAGATGCAATAGACCCAAACCCGCAATGGAAGCCGCGTTTCCTCGAATGGCGTGCCAGTGCGAACGGTGAAGAACCGCTTGCACTCACGACACCGCCAGCGATAGTCCTTGTTGCGCTCTCCGTCGCGTCCCTTCATCTGGTACACGGCCAGACTCCAGCAACGCGGACATGATGGCGAATCACCCCAGCGTTGCCGCTCAAGGAAGCTGACCGACAAGGGTTCGCTGACCGCCGCATTTCGGAGTGCTTCAAGAACTGCTGATCGTTGGCGTTTCATGTACAAAAGATAGCACAAGTTTCACTAAGTAGCAAGATAAATATTTGTGCTTTTTTGTCTATCCCGCCGTTTCTGCTTGAGTTAGCGGAACCCCGGCATCGCGTTTTTGCTGGTAAACCCGGATTGCCGCCGTCAGCTCATCTTGCCTTATTTTGGCGCGAAGGATGTTCGTTTCCGCTAGCGCGATTAGGTCATCCCATGTCTCCAGTTTGTACCTATCACGTACAACATTATTGTTGACACGTTTGTTGTTTCTGCGCATAATCCTCCAATATGGAGCCTAAAGAAATCGCGGAACTCAGGGAAAAGTGGCAGGCCGAAATCAATGGACTCGTCAAGATGAAGGCCACGATTGACGGCAAGATTATGGGCCTTCAAACCATGATTAAAGGGCTGGACTACATGGAGCACGGCGCTCCTACGAACCAGACCAAACTTGACCCGTTGCCGTTGCCCCCAGAACTTGCCGACCTTCATTCGATGGGATTGACACCCGCTGTGCGCGCAATTCTTACGGAAGCTGCGCGTCCGCTCAGGCCGATGCAAATACGTGACCGCCTCAGCGCTTATGCATACGACAAACTTCCGCCCGGTAATCCAATGGCTGCCATACACGGCGTCTTGCGCCGTTTGCTCGACATGGGCGAAGCGAAAAAAGTAGTGATTGGATCGAAGCCAGCCTACAGAACACTCACCATGAGCGAAAAAATGGAGCAAGACACCGAGAAGATGGTGATGCGGAATAGATAGGGCCGCGCTAGACGGCCCTATCACTTGCAGTCCCCGAGTGGCGGAATTGGCAGACGCGCGTGGTTTGCGACCACGTGACCCCACACAGGTCGTCCGGGTCCAAGCCCCGGCTCGGGGACCAAAAGTATACAATGCGATGATAGTACGATATGACGAAGAAACCAAAACCGAAGCGCAAGAAAGATAAACCCGGACCAGAAGAGGAACGGCTTATCATTAAGGGCGACCCGCTCAAGGCAATCGCCACGCTCCTCAAGAGCAAGCCGCCGACGCGCTAGTCCATGCGTGCGGTCCTTCGTACTACTTGTCAGACGGATTTTCAACAAGTACTTACTCCCGTCTAACCTTGTCCGCGAAAACGAGTAGGGTCATAGTTTCATTATCGTCGCGAAATGTGTCGATAGAGGCCTCCACGGGAAGCAATCCCGGCGGGGGCTTTAGTTTTCTTCGGCGCAACGACACAACAGAGAGGACAAGGGCGGTCGTATGAGTGTGTGGATCGGAGATCTGATGGCGGTGGCCGAAGATGGGTACGAACCGGGTCGCGCGCCAAAACACAGGAAGCAGGCCAGTAGTAAGAAGATGCAGGCGCAAAGCGCGTCCGAAAACCAAGCTGAAAAGGCTCATGTGAAATGGAAGCATCTGCCTCCCAAGCTAAGAGGAGAGATAGGCGAGCTGGACTTCCTGAGGAAGGCAATGGGTATGGAACTGCTCGTATCGAAGCCTTGGGGAGACAGTTATCGCTATGATTTCGTAGTGGATTACAAAGGCAGGCTATCGAGAACTCAGGTGAGGTCGACAGAATACCGGAGTGGACTGAATGGCTATGCGGTGCACGCATCGGTCTTTGTAGGAAAGAAGGCCGTGCCCCTGTCCCCTAAGGACATCGATGTTCTCGTCGCCTACGTTTCGACCAGAGACATTTGGTATGTCGTGCCAGTAAGAGCGTTCTATCCCAGAGTAAGTTTGTGTTTCTATCCGGATGGAAGTACTAAAGGTGCTCTGTTTGAAAAGTACCGTGAAGCTTGGTGGGTACTGATGCGACGAAAATAGGAATTAAGAAATCCCACTCTTGCAAGAAACAAGAGTGGGATTCACGATTCACATCTACCGCAATTCTTCCATCGCCGCTTCCAGCGCTTCCCTGCCCGGACGAATGAGCGACTCCGGCAGTGTAGCCAGCGGTTCATCGACCATGTTCAGCATATCGAGGAAGCTGGGAGCTTTCGTGTTGACGTAGAAAACTCCGGTCAGGACTTCGCCTTTGTCGTGAGCTTCGGAAAGACGCGTCATAGCGGCGATGCGGTTGGTGGGATCGTAATCTTCTTCGAGTTTGCGCAGGCGCAAGCTGGAACCATCGTGCATGGTGACATTCATGGTCGTGCCTGCGTCGTACTCGACGTCGATTTCCTCGAAGTGCGGGACAAAGCTCATCTCCTGCAAAGTTTCTTCGTGATCTTTTACATACTTGTAGGATTTCGTCGAGCCTTCGTGGTCGTTGAAGGTGACGCAGGGAGAAACGACATCGAGCATCACCGTGCCGTGGTGAGCTATGGCGGCTTTCAACATGGTACTCAACTGGCGCTTGTCGCCGGAGAATGATCGTCCGACGAAGGTTGCGCCGAGTTCGATGGCGAGGCCGCAGGTATCGATAGGCGGGAGATCGTTTATTACTCCCGATTTCAGTTTCGAACCGAGATCGGCAGTCGCGGAGAACTGGCCTTTGGTCAAGCCGTATACGCCGTTATCTTCGATGATGTAGATCATGGGAAGATTGCGGCGCATGAGGTGAACGAACTGGCCGATGCCAATGGAAGCGGTATCACCATCGCCGCTGACGCCGAGGGCGATCAGATTGCGATTGGCGAGCATGGCTCCGGTGGCGACCGAGGGCATGCGTCCATGCACGGAGTTGAAGCTGTGCGAGCGGTTCATGAAATACGCCGGGCTCTTGGAGGAGCAACCGATGCCGCTGAGTTTTGCGACGCGCTCGGGCTGCACGCCCATTTCATACATGGCTTCGATGATGCGCTCTGAAATAGCATTATGCCCGCAGCCGGCGCACAAAGTAGTCTTGCCACCCTTGTAGTCGATAACACTCAGGCCGATGCGATTGCTTTTCGGTTCTGCGGTAGGCGTAGTCGCCATTTACTTACCCTCCATGGTGCTGAGTTCGTCTGTGACGGAACGCGCATCGAGCGGCAGCCCGTCGAGATGGCTGATGCTGCGCAGCCGCGTAGTCAGTTCGGGTTTCAGATCAAGCTTGAGCAAAGTCAGCATCTGCGCATCGCGGTTTTGCTCCACCACATACACACGTTCATGCTGCTCGATGAAGTCGTGCACTTCGCGCGTAAAAGGATAAGCCCGCAGCCGCAGATAATCAGTCTCAATCGCATATTCATTCCGCAACTGATCGCGGCTCTCGATAATCCCCCAGTGCGACGTTCCATAAGCGATGATTCCAATCTTCGCTTTTTCGCCCTTAAGAATCTCCGGCCGCGGCACAAACGATCGCGCTGTCTCAAACTTGCGATTCAGCCGCTCCATATTATTTTCGTAATCGTCCGGCCGCTCGCTGTAATTCGATTTATCGTTGTGGCCGCTGCCTCGCGTAAAGTACGCCGCCGCCGGATGCTCCGTTCCCGGCAGCGTGCGATAGCCCACGCCATCCCCATCCAAATCTCTGTACCGCGCAAACCCGCCCAGCTTCTCCAGATCCGCCTTGTCCAAAACCTTGCCGCGCTTAATCGGCGTAGTCGGATATTCAAACGGATCCGACATCCAGTTATTCATCCCGAGATCAAGATCGGACATGACAAAGACCAACGTCTGAAATTGCTCCGCCAGATTGAAGGCGTCGGAAGCCATGCTGAAACATTCTGCCGCCGAGTTCGGAATTAGCATGATGTGTTTGGTATCGCCGTGCGAAAGAAACGCAGTGCAAAGAATGTCGCCTTGCGAAGTGCGCGTGGGCAAGCCAGTCGAAGGCCCAACCCGCTGAATATCCCAAATCACTCCTGGAATTTCCGCGTAATAAGCCAACCCCGCAAACTCCGCCATCAACGAAATGCCCGGGCCCGCGGTGGCCGTCATGCTGCGCGCTCCCGCCCATCCCGCGCCAATCACCATGCCGATCGCCGCCAGTTCATCCTCCGCCTGCACAATGGCAAACGTCGCTTTGCCATCCGGCCCGATGCGATAATCCTTCATGTAATCGATCATCGTCTCCACCAGCGAAGACGATGGCGTGATCGGATACCACGTCACAACAGTGCATCCGGCGAACATACAGCCCAGCGCCGCAGCCGAATTGCCGTCGATAATGATCTTCCCCGCGGTCTTGTTCATGCGCTCAATGTAGAACGCCCCGCGTTTCTGCAGGCTCGCCTTTGCATAATCGAATCCCGCCTGCGCTGCAGCCAGATTCAGGTTTGCCGCCTTCACCTTCGCTGCAAACTGCTTGCGGATCGCCTTCTCCACTTCGCCCATCTCGATTTCGAGAAGCTGCGCGACCACGCCCACGTACACCATGTTCTTTACGAGTTTGCGCAGCTTCGCCTCAGGGCAAACCGCCGCCACCAGTTTGTCGTAAGGCACCGAATAAAAAATCAAATCGTTGCGCAGCTTGTCGAGCCCGAGCGGCTCGTCATAAAGTACCGACGCTCCCGCCGCTAGCGACATTACGTCGTCCTGCGCGGTCTCGGCATTCATCGCCACCAGGAAATCGATTTCTTTCTTCCGGCCAATGTAGCCATCTTTGTTGGCGCGAATCGTATACCAGGTCGGCAGGCCGGCAATGTTCGAAGGAAAAAGATTCTTGCCCGAAATCGGCACGCCCATCTGAAAAATCGCCCGCAGCAGAACCGTATTCGAACTTTGCGAGCCCGAGCCATTCACGGTCGCAACCTGAATGCTCATGTCGTTAACGATGCGTTTGCGTCCCAACTGCCCGCCAGTACCCTGGGGCGCAATATCCGTAGTAGCCATCCCTGCACCTTCCTTTGATTAAGGGGCGGAGTGATCCGCCAGAACTCCTGCTTGGGGGGAACTTACCATTATACGGCGATTGCCAGGTCACGGCACGCGAAATTGCCCGCCTGAAGCCGGGAGGAACCTATTTGGGAACTGGAAGTTGCTGTCCGTCCGAGGAAGATTAGTATCAGGGCACGCATTCATGCGTGCCGCAAGTGTTCCATTTGTTTTATTAACGCGCCTTCAGCGCTGGATTTTCGGATTGAAGTTTGTCCGCCGGCTGCTTCAGAGAAAAACACCACTGCGGATACCCATTACTCTGTCTTGAAATACTGAGCCATCGTCCGAAACTTATCGTATCGAGACGAAAGCAACTCCGGCAGCGGCATTTTCTTCAGCTCCGCGAAATGCTTCTGCAAACTCACATCAAGCAAATTCGCCGCCGCTTCATAATCCCGATGCGCGCCGCCCTCCGGTTCGGGAACAATATCGTCGATGCAACCCAGTTCGCTGAGATCGGTAGCCGTAATACGCATGGCTTCCGCGGCCAACTCTTTCTTAGTAGCATCCCGCCACATGATCGCGGCACAACCCTCGGGAGAAATCACCGAGTAAATTGAGTTCTCCATCATCAGCACGCGGTCGGCCACGGCAATTGCCAAAGCCCCGCCGCTGCCACCAACTCCAATCACCGTCGCAATGATCGGCACTTCCAGTCGCGCCATCTCGCGCAGATTGTAGGCAATCGCCTCGGCCTGTCCGCGCTCTTCCGCATGAATTCCAGGGTAGGCCCCGTCGGTATCCACCAGCGTAAAAATCGGCCGTCGGAATTTCTCCGCCACCTGCATGATCCGTATTGCCTTGCGATAACCCTCAGGATGCGGCGTGCCGAAATTGCGGTACACGCGCTGCTTCATGTCCCGGCCCTTCTGCGTGCCGATCACCAGAACTTCCTCGCCATGAAAGCGCGCCATGCCGCAGATCACGGCGGCATCATCTCCAAAGCTGCGGTCGCCATGAATCTCGCTGAAGTCCGTGAACAAGCGCTCGATGTAGTCGAGCGTCTGCGGACGCTGCGGATGCCGGGCCAGTTCCGTTTTTTGCCACGCGGTTTGCAGACCCTTCATCTCCTCCCTGAGAATTTGCACGCGCTCTTGCAACTTATCGAGTTGCTTCCGCGTCCCATCGTTCTGTCCGGCGTTCGCTTCGATCAGAGCCACCTGGCGCTCGATCTGGTCCAGTTCCTGCTGCACCTTTTGAATGGGATTCATGAGCTGTAACGAGCTCGCTCGCGCCGACGAACTCAACTGATCACCCGCACACTACCGCGCCCGCACAACTGTTCCACTCGAGCGATGAAGTTGCGGTCTGGCAGCACATTATAACCCTCCGCTTCCATCACCACCATGAAATCCCCTGCGCGTTCCACATCGAACAACACTCGCGCGTCACCTTTGCGTTCGCGAAAAAGCACGTGAAGGTCGTCCACCGTAGTTTCGCCCGCAGTTTCTAGTGGCAAGCGAATGCGGATCGCACGCGGCAGCGGAACCCGAGCGTCCTCCAGTGGCATGATCTCGGCCGCCGTAATCTTCGGATTCGTTCCTTCCTCAATTCTCACTCCAGCCTTCACCAGCACCGGAACTTCCAGCTTCACTTTGTCTCCGAGACGTTTATACGCCTCGGGAAAAACAATCATGTCGATCGAACCCGACATATCTTCGAGCGTAGCCTGCGCATAAAATTCCCCGCGCTTCGACTTCTGCACCCGCACATTGCAAATAATTCCAGCCGTCGCGATGGTCTCATCCTTGCCGGTCGACCGGGTCATCGCCGCAATTTCATCGATCCGCAGCGCCTGTAAGTCTTGCAGTTTGTCCTTGTATTTCTCCAGCGGATGCCCGCTGATAAAGAACCCAAGAATCTCTTTCTCCGCCGCAAGGCGCGCTTGCTCGTCCCAGTCAGGAATATTCGGCAGCTTGTCATTGTTCGCCTCGGTCTCTTCCTGCTGAAACACTCCGAATAGCCCATGCTGCCCCGACTCCGCGTCGCGTTGCGTCTTCTGCGCACGCTCCATGGCGCGATCCAGAACCGTCATCAATTGCGCCCGGCGACCCATCGAATCCATGGCCCCGCTCTTGATCAGCGACTCCAGCACGCGCTTGTTCAGCAATCTAAGATCCACATTCTCGCAAAATTCGTAAATCGATTTAAACCGTCCCAGCTTCTTCCGTGCCGCGACAATCGACTCAATCGCATTGCCGCCAACATTCTTCACCGCCGCCAGCCCAAATCGAATCGCTTCCCCATGCGGAGTGAAGTTTGCATCCGAAACATTGATGTCCGGCGCTTCCACCGCAATCCCCATCTCGCGGCATTCGTTGATGTACTTAACCACGTCGTCGGTGCTGCCCGTGACCGAGGTCAGCAACGCCGCCATGAACTCGACGGGATAGTGCGTCTTCAAATAAGCCGTGTGATAAGCCAGCAGAGCGTAGGCGGCCGAGTGCGACTTGTTAAAGCCGTACCCCGCAAACTGCGCCATGAGATCGAAAATCTTCTCGATCTTCTTCGGCGGAAATTTGCGCTGCGCCGCGCCTTCCACGAAACGCTCACGCTGCTGCGCCATCTCTGTTGCGTTCTTCTTGCCCATGGCGCGCCGCAGCAGATCCGCTTCGCCGAGCGAGTAGCCGGCCAACCGGTTCGCGATCTGCATCACCTGCTCCTGATACACGATCACGCCCAGCGTCTCTTCCAGAATCTCTTTCAGTTCCGGCAGTTCGTACTCGACTTTCTTGCGGCCGTGCTTGCGGTCGATAAAGTCGTCGATCATGCCTCCCTGGATCGGACCGGGGCGATAGAGTGCGTTGAGAGCGGTTAAGTCTTCGATGGTGTCCGGACGATATTTGCGCAGCACGTCTCTCATGCCGTGCGATTCAAACTGGAAGACGCCGGAGGTGAGGCCGGTGTGAAAGACTTTTTGATAGGTCTCGGCGTCTTGCAGTTGGATTTCGTCGAGACCGATTCGCTCGTTGTGCGTTTGCTCGATGAGCTTCAGCGCATCGGTGAGAATGGTGAGCGTGGTGAGGCCCAGAAAATCCATCTTCAGCAAACCCATCTTCTCGATGGCGACCATGTCGAAGGCGGTCACGATTTCGTCGTTCTTGGTGCGGTGCAGCGGAACCAGCTCGGTGAGCGGACGCGGCGAAATCACCACCCCCGCGGCGTGCACTCCGGAGTTGCGCACCATCCCTTCCAGCTTTTTCGCGGTTTGCATCAACTCGCGAATCTGACCGTCTTTCTCCATCGCTTCGCGCAGCTGCGGAGAATCCTCGATGGCTTGATCGAGCGTGATATTGAGCTGCGTGGGCACCATCTTGGCGATGCGATCGACATCGGCGTAAGGGATGTCCATGGCGCGGCCGACGTCTTTAATCGCGGCTTTGGCGGCCATGGTGCCGAAGGTGATGATCTGGGCTACATTATCGCGGCCGTACTTCTTCGTGACGTAGTTGATCACCTCGCCGCGCCGGTTCATGCAGAAATCGATATCGATATCGGGCATGGAGACGCGCTCGGGATTCAGGAAGCGCTCGAAGAGCAACTCGTGCTGCAGCGGGTCGATATCGGTAATGCCGAGCGCATACGAAACCAGCGACCCAGCGGCCGATCCGCGGCCCGGTCCTACGGGAATGTCATGCTCTTTGGCGTAGCGGATGAAATCCCAGACGATCAGAAAATATCCGGGAAATTTCATTTGCTGGATGATGCCGAGTTCGCGTTCGAGGCGCTGTTCGTAATCCGATATTGAGTGCTTGAGTTTGCCTTGATCGTGCAGCGGGCGCAGAGCAGATAAGCGGCGCCCGAAGCCTTCGCGAGAAACGTGTTCGAAATAGCTGTCGATCGTGTAGCCCGGCGGCACATCGAATTGCGGGAACGGCGTGGCTACCTTTTCGAGGCGCAGGTTGCAGCGCTCGGCGATGTCGAGCGTCCGCGTCAATACTTCGGGCGAATCCTTGAACACGCGGTACATTTCGTCGTGGCTCTTGACGAAGAACTGGTTGCCATCGAACTTCATCCGCTGCGTGTCGTGAATCGATTTGCCAGTCTGAATGCATAGCATCACATCCTGGGCGTGGGCGTCGTCTTCGCAGAGATAGTGGCTGTCGTTGGTCGCCACCATCGGCAGTCCGAGCTCTTTTTCCAGCTGAAACAGGCCGGGATGAATCTTGTGTTCCATCGCCAGCCCCTGATCCTGAATCTCAAGATAGAAATTATCCTTGGCGAAAATGTCACGCAGATTTCCCGCAGCCGCGCGCGCGGCGTCGTAATTCCCTTCCGTCAGCCGCTCCGCGACTTCGCCCTTCAGGCATCCTGAGAGCCCGATTAGCCCGCGCGAATGCTCGGCCAGAAATTTCTTGCTCACGCGCGGCTTGTAATAGAAACCGTGCAGCGAGGCTTCCGAGGTGATCTTCACCAGGTTGCGGTAGCCCTCTTCGTTCTCCGCGAGCACAAGCAGGTGGTTGTAACCGTCGCCTTCGGGCGGCGTGCGCTCGATGTTGTGGTCGTCCTTCTTGCAGATGTAAAGTTCGCAGCCGATGATCGGCTTCACGCCCGCGGCCTTCGCCGCATTCACAAAGTGAACCGCGCCGAAAATATTTCCGTGGTCGGTCATAGCGACGGCGGGCATGCCCAGCTCTTTTACGCGGTTGCAGAGTTTTTCGACGTCGCAGGCGCCATCTAACAGGGAGTAATCGGTATGCAGGTGCAAGTGGACGAATTGGGGCATAGGGCTCTGTTCAATCTTACGTTGGGCTCATTCTAACGGGAAACGGCGCAGGCAGAAGGGTTAAGTTATCCACAGCGAAGAGGGGAACGTGGCGGATTCGCTTACAACTCTACTGGCCTTCGTGCGCACCGGGCAGCCGGAAATCCACTCCCCGCTCGTCGTTGGCCTTGGTCGTGGCCGGCAGGTCCAGGTCCGACAGAGGAATCTTCTGCGTATGCTGCGGAGCGAAGTTCCACAGCGTCTGCCCTACGATGGCATAGTTCTGTACTTCCAGCCTGCGCTGATCGCGGAACACCAGCACCGTGGCTGGAGCGGCTTCCGTACGCTCGGCTTCATGCGGCGGCGGAGGCGCAGACCGCGCATAAACATCCTGATCGCCCTGCTCGCGCATCCCCTGCTCATCAAGGCTCTGCTGGTTCATCTCGTTGGCCAAGCCAATCTGGTCTTGCTGGTCTTGATCGTTCGACGAGCCGGAATCCCACCACCAATACGGATCGAACAGACCGTAACCCCACGGATAACCGCCGCGGCAGACATAGCCGGCGCAGTTATTCCGCAAGCCGTAGGTGCGAATTCGGACGCCGCCGGAATGGTTGAAGCCCCTCGCGGAGAGCGACGGGCGAGAAGCGGAACCGCGCGCGGATGATCGGCCAGAGAACGACTGACCAGAGAACGAACGACCGGAAAACGAGCGGCCTGAAAAAGCAGAACTGGAATGCGCGCCGCTGAAAGAGCCTGCGCCGCTCGAATGGCCGGAAAAGCTGCCATGCGAAGCGAAGCCACCATGTCCGCCGGAAGAGGCGTGGCCGCCACCGCGCTGCGCCAAAAGTGGCGCTGACGCTAACAGAAGCACGAACGCCGGAATGAGAAGCGGTCGATGCATACAACCATTATATGCCGGATTCAGCCAGAGGATTCCAGAAATTGGTACCGGTTCCAAAACGAATTGGTACAGTACCCAGAATTGCAAATTCCTGCCGCTTACCGCTTCCTGGCCTTGACCTTCTTCGTCTTGACCTTCTTGGGAGCAGCCTTCTTCGCCGGATGTTTCGCCGCCGGCTTTGTGGGATGCTTCGCCGGCTTGGGCGTTGACGCTTTAGCGGGCTTCGACCTCGCTTCCGGCTTCGCCTTGACTTGGGGCTTCGCCTTAACTTCCGGTTTTGCTTTCGCTTCCGGCTTGGCGACCGGAGCCGCCATTTGAGGCGCCGCCACAGCGGCAGCTTTGTCCTTGGCTTTCCCTTTGCCTTTCGCCACGTCGCCCTTCTTGCCCGGCGCTGCCTCAGTAGGAGCAACCACGGCCGCTGCTTTCGGACCGCGCCCGCGCCGGGGCGGCGGCGGAGGCGGTGGTGGAGGCGGCGCAAATGGCTTGAGGAACTTTAAAGTTTCCGTGTGCGAACGCAATTTTCCATCGAGCAGCAGCATGAACACGTCGCGCGCAATCTTCGGATACTCCGGCAATTGCGGCGTGATCAGCAACTCCGTCATCTCGGGCAGCGGAATTCGCTTCTGCACGTCGCGCCACTTGGTCAGGAAGTTTTTGATCTTTTGCGCCACGGTTTGATGCCGCGCCGTCACCGCCAGGAATAGAACCATCTCCGACCGCGCCGCAGACAGCAGATTCCACGTTCTTGACGGGGTAGCCGCTTCCTTCCCGGTCAGCCGCTTCGCCAGTTCCTTGGCGTGATTCTCGAGGTCGCGCCAGGCCTCGATCAAATCCTTACGCGGGATCTGCCGCCGCAGATCGGAGATGTCTTTATCGGCAAGCTTTGCCGTCAGGAAGTGCATCACCGCCGGCGACGGATCCACGGTGTAGCCGAGGTCTACCAACTGCTGGCGCGTCTTCATCAACTGCCCGAGCCCGTTGGTGTCCATCTTGGCCGTGGTCCAGTGCGGGTGCAGCACCTTCAGCCAGTCTTCTTTTTCCAGGGCGCGCACCACGCTCAGCGGATCGTCTTCGTGCGCCAGTTGGGCAATCTCGTGCCCTATCGCGCTGCGCGAGATATGGTCGATGTATTTATTTTCCTTGGCCGACTCATAGCGCTGCTGCGTGCGCTCTTCCAGAGGCCAGTGGAAGCGCGCCGCGAAGCGCGTGGCCCGGATCAGCCGCGAGGGATCCTCCACGAAGGAATAGTTGTGCAGAATGCGCAGCACTTTCGCTTCAATATCAGCGACGCCGTTGAAGGGATCGAGCAACAACCCGCGCGAGCCCTCATTCAGCGACAAAGCCATGGCGTTCACGGTGAAATCCCGCCGTCGCAGGTCCTCTTGAATGCTGGCTGGCGCAACTACCGGCGGCTTGCCCACTTTCTCGTAGTGTTCTGTGTGCGCCATGCCGATCTCGGCGCGCACATTGCCCGGCAGCACCAGAAACAGGGTGCGGACATCGTCATCGTGGCCGGCCAGTTGCGCGCCCGCCCGTTCGAATTCCTTCTGCAGTTTGAGGGGATTGCCCTGGACCGTGAAATCCAGGTCGCGGATGGTGAATCCGCTAATTATGTCGCGAATCGCGCCACCGGTTAGGTAGAGAGTGATGCCCGCCACGCGGGCCACGTCTTGCACCAGGTTGACGCCTTTCATCTGATCCGGCGTCAACCGGATTTCCATGGTGTAAATGTAATCAGCCATTCGTCTTCAAGCTTGCTGCTTCAAACGGACACAAGGGCCGCCGCCCATGGTTCAGGCTGCGGCAATCCCGGGACCGAACAACGATTTCCACAAGATTTCCACAGGGCGACCCGCCCCAACCCCATCCAGTCCGCTGCTTAACTCGACACAAGCCACTCAATACAAAACACTTATATAGACTTGAGTCGCCCCAAGGCAACTTAAAGGAATAACACAACGTTTACAATTTGGCTACTGCCAACGTGGATTCCCACGATTTCTCCCGAAATAGTGCGAGAATGAGGCGGGCTTCGGGCTTCAGCCACCGGGCTTCGGCTGAACTGGAAGCCTTCTTGAGGAACGCTGAAGTGATGTCGGCTTGGCAAAATAATCCTGCCGAAGCCCGAAGCCCGGTAGCCGAAGCCGCTCATGCCCTCGACCCACAAGAAAGTGATCGTCCGCAAAATGGACCGGGACTCGGTTTCCGGCTACGTTTCGCCCGCCCAATTCGTCAACGAAGGCAAACTGGAATTGCTGAACACCTCGGGCAATGTGGTCGCCATGGACCTGCGCGAGATCAAGGGCGTTTACTTCGTGCGCGAGTTCGGAGACTCCGAGTCGCTCACGCGCAAGACCTTCACTTCCCGGCCCCGTTCCGAAGGCCTGTGGGTGCGCCTGCGCTTCAAGGACAACGAAATCCTCGAGGGCCTGATGCCCGCCGACCTTACTCAGAACATGCCCGAGGGTTATCTCGTCAATCCTCCCGACCAGCGCTCGAACACCCAGCGCATCTTTGTCCCCCGCACCGCGCTCGAATCGCTCACGGTTCTGGCCGTCATCGGCGCCGCCCGCCGTCCCCGCCGCGGCCCAATTGACGATCAGCGGCAGGTACCTATGTTTGAAGAGTAGGACAGATTGGCTTAGGCACCCTTGCAACTCCGCGACCGTCCCCGGGTTCTAATCCGGCAGGAGGGCGTTATGCAGAGACTTCCGCTGGCGCTCCTTTCCCTCGCGTTGGTTCTGGCCGCCGCATTGGCGTTGTCCTGTGGGACAGGATCACAGAATCAGGACCCACTCGTATCCGTCACGCTAAGTCCAGCAACAGCGGACGCAGCGGATTATCCCAATGGGCAAGTGCAGTTCGTGGCGACGGGCTACTACATTAATCCCTCGCGTACGGTGAGCCCTCTAACGGCCGCGTGGGGCACCTGCTACCAGGAAGCCTCTACGAGTGAGATATCGGTCACTGCCGTCGGCGTCGCTCAATGTGCGCCGGGAGCGGTCGGCACCTTCACCGTCTGGGCGGACGACCCCCCGTTGCCCAACGTGGCATGTACCGCAATCACCGCCTGCGGCGGCGGGTGCTTTGTCGCCGGAACCGCGCAACTGACCTGCCCTTAAGGAAGCCGGGCTCTCCCAGCGCCCCGCTGCGACTTGAGCCGTGACCCGCCAGAATCACGGCAAGAAGAGACCTCCAGTGTGCAAATAATGTCTATTTACATGCTAGACATTCTTCGCTATAGTCCCCCTCGACGGGGATCGCGTGGTTCGCGGAACCCGGAGTTTCAAGCCGTGCCCTCCCCCAAATACGGCACGCCGATGTCGACTACGTCTCGGACTGGAGCACGGAAGAGTACGACGTGCGCCAATAAGGGCGCGTAGTTCTCTGCCAGGAAAGAAGGAGCGGCAGTTGCCGCTCCTTCTTCGTTACTGCCGCGAAGACTTTCATCCAGAGTCCTTATTCTTCAGCGGATCCAGCGATTGCAATTGAACGGCTACGCCACCTGTGGTTAACTTCAGGATGCGGCGTTAGGCATTTCCAAAGAATGAGGACCAAGGAAGAACATGCGGATGTCGGTTACCTCCTGGCTATCGCACGCCACGGCCATGCTGGTTTTGATGTGTGGGGTGAACGGCTTTGCCGCGGGAGCGACCCAGCCTCATTATTTGCTCACCAATGACGACGCCCTTTTCTCCAACAGCGTCACCTTTTACACCATAGCGGCCAGCGGCGCTCTTACTCTGAAGCAGCAGGTGCTCACCGGCGGCCTCGGCGTTGGGGGCGGCTATTTTGCGACGAACCGGGTAAGCGTGCTCGATAACGGAAGCGCAGAGTGCGTCTACGCCTCCGATGCCACCAGCGGCGACATTGTCGGAATCGACGTCAACACTCTGCTGGTTGGCGGCAGCGCCTCCGGTTCCCCCACCGATTCCGGAGCCGCAAACGGCATCGGTCTGGCGATGAACAGCCAGTACCTGTATGCCGTTTTCACCACTTCGAATACCATCGCAACCTTTCAGGTGCAACCCGGCTGCAGCCTCACCTTCATCAACGACGTCTCCGTCGCCGGCCTGCAAGGCGGATTCGTCGATGGCATGGCCCTCCACGGCAACCTTATGGTTGTCACCTACGGCGACGGCTCCATCGAGTCCTTCAACATCGCCTCCGGCGCGCCAGTGTCGAATGGCGACGAGCAGAACTCCACCGCTTATCTCAAATCGCAAGGCGCAACCTATCCCACAAGCGTAGAAATCACCCAGGACGGCCACTACGCCCTCTTCGGAGATACGTCGACTTCCACGGTGGTTGAAGTCTCTAACATTGCTTCCGGCAAGTTGAGCCCGACCGTGGTCTATACCTTGGGATCTGGCATCAACTCCAGCAACATCCTGCTGAGCCCCGATGAAACTCTTCTCTACATCAGCAACACCCAAGGCGATAAAATCACGGCTGCTGCCTTTGACAAGAGCGATGGAAAACTTTCGCCGGGTTGCACCTCCGGCAGGATTCGCGGTTACAGTTCGCACTGGTCCTATCTTGCGGCCTTGGCTCTGGGCTCAAACAGCGGGACCGGCGGAGTCGTCTACGTTACCGAATTTGGTGGAACGTCCTACATCGCCGTGATTGAGGTGGGATCGACTGGGGGAACTTGCACGCTGACCGAATCGGCCAATTCGCCCATCGTCGATCCTGATAGTCCAGGGCTGCTCTCGATTGGAACGTTTCCGCCCCGCTCCTTCTAAACGATTAGCAGATATGATTTTTGAATCTTAAGATGTCCGGCTGCGGGAAGTTTTCGGAAAGACTGAGGAGTGATAGAAATGCGCGCCATCGCTAGATGTTTGCTGGCTATCATCGCATGCGGATTTTCCTTCGTAGCAGCATCGGCGCAGTGTCCTCCGCGCCCGGAGCCGGGTACTCTGGTCCAGGATGCCTTGAGTCTCTATTCGCAGAATGGCGTCCTCAACGCCGATTTCACCATGGCTTACGCGGTCGATCCATTCGGCTATACGCACTATTGCTACAAATACCAAGCCTCAACCGGCGTCGTCGAGGCTCCAACCCTACGGCTCAACCAGGGCGACCAGCTTCAGCTCAGCGTTAAAGACGCCATCAGAACTCCGCGGCCGGATTCCATGAGCGGAATGGATATGTCGCCCGCCGGTACGGTCTGCGGAGACGGCGGCACTGCGACCTTGCAATCGACCAACGTTCACTTCCACGGGCTCAATGTTCCCCCGGTCTGCCATCAGGACGACGTGCTCACTACGTTGATTCAACCGGGCTCGGCGGCCTTTCCATACAAAATTCAGATTCCGGCCAACGAGCCCCCCGGCCTGTATTGGTACCACCCGCACGTACATGGTTTCACCGAATTTCAGGTGAATGGCGGCGCGGCCGGGGCGCTGATTGTCGAAGGGATGGACAAAGTGCGTCCCGAGGTGGCTGGACTCACAGAGCGAGTCTTTGTTATTCGCCAGCAATACCTGGTGCCGTGGGTGCCCGGACCCTACCAACTAACCCTGAACTTTCAGGTTACGCCTCCGCCGGAGGGTCCTACTCCCCTGATCCAAATGAACCCGGGCGAAAGGCAGTTCTGGCGGGTGGCCAATGCTACGCTTCAGGATTTCATGCCGCTGCAGTTCTGGGTTAACGGTATCCCGCAACCGTTAGAGTTGATCGCTCTCGATGGCTATCCTCTGGCCAAGACCCGCATGGAGAAAACCATTCTGATACCTCCGGCGGGGCGGGCGGAATTTATCGTGCAGGCTCCTCCGAAGGGAGCGACCGGGCAATTCGTATCCCTGGCCTACTCGACCGGCCCCACCGGCAACGCTGATTTCGAACAGATTCTCGGCAATATCGAACTTAGCAACACTGCTCAAGCGAACAAGCAGCCCGCGAAGCCTGCAACTTCAGCGCGTATCTCCGCCGACGGCCTGAAGTTTGCCGGCTTGAAGGATCTGACCCCAACCGCCACGCGAAAGCTTTACTTTTCCGAAGAGTTTGGTGGAACCAACGGTCCCATTCAGTTCTACATCACCGTCGACGGCCAAAAACAGCAGGTTTTCGAGCCCAACGAAAAGCCCGTCATCACCACCAAGGTGGGAGCGGTCGAGGACTGGACCATCGAAAATCGGGCGCTCGAAACGCACGCCTTCCACATCCATCAAATCCACTTTCAGATGTTGGAGGTCGATGGCAAACCCGTCGCCGATCAGGACCTTCGCGACACCATTCAGATTCCTTATTGGTCCGGGAGCGGCCCCCACCACAGCGTGAAAGTTCGCATGGATTTCCGCGACCCGGCCATCGCCGGCACTTTTGTGTTTCACTGCCACATCCTGCTCCACGAAGATCTCGGCATGATGCACAAGATCCTGGTCGAACCGTAGCAGGCTGCAGGAAGGGCTCTGCCATTCCGCAGCCATACGAAGAACAATTATTAAAGGGGGACCAACCATGAAAAGGCCAATTGTTATCGGTTCTATGCTGTGCTCTTTCGTTGTGACGCTGATGGCTCAGACGCCAGTCAAGCACTCGCCAGAGATTGTCGCTCAGAAATCCTTCATCGCTCAAACGGCGTCCATTTCACCAACAACTGTGTTTACTCCTGCCTCAACGGGAATTTTTAGAGTTACGGGGTACCTAGAGCAGTCGAACACCGCTGAGGGTTATAGTCCAGAGGTATTTGTATCGTGGACGGGCGATTTCGCTTCGTATCAAGATCAAGTAAATGGCGGTCTCAGCTATTCCGGGAGTGCCGCAGCCGTTACACTTAATTTACTTGTAGTTCATGGCGCAGCTAATCAACCAATTCAAATAAGCACCTCTGTGAATCCGAGTGAGCAGGGAACCTACAACCTATATGTCGTGGTGGAGAAATTGTAGGGCGATCTGCCCGGCCTCTAGGATTCGCCACGTATATAAATGCCCTCGGGTCCGGACCTAGCGGACACTGCTGCCGATTACGCCTGCTAATAAAGAATTTAAAGATAAGGTTCACCTCATGCGAAAAAGAATTCTGCTCGTCTCCGCTGGCCTGTTGTTAGCTCTCGCCGGCTACCTCCTCGGAAGCAAAACCGCAACCGTTGCCTATGCCGGGCAGCCCGCGCAGGACGGCGCCGCGAAGCCCTACGGAGCTCCGACCCAGGGCACAGTTCCAAAAACATACGGCCACCTGGTCACGGCAATTTCCGACCAGATCGGCACCGGACTGATTTTCGAGGACAACGACGGCGTCATCCGCTTCGTCGCCATGACCGGCATGAAAGAAGGCGAACTCGCCCGGTACGACCAAACCCCCACTCATGGAGGCGTTCCGAAATCCTACGGCCATCTCGTCGCCGCAGTCACAAACCCCACCGGCACCGGCCTCGTCTTCGAAGACAGCCTGGGCGTCATCCGCTTCGTCACCATCACCGGCAAAACCGAGGGTGAACTAACCCGCAATTGAGCCGGTGGCCCTTTGGCTTACCCCGTCACTGCCCCGCCCGCGCAAGGCCCATGGCGCTGCACGACGCCGTGCCTCCAGTCATGTCGGCTACGATCGCCGCGGCTGACGGGGTCGGGTTGCCGGGCCCATACGAAGTCGAGCCGTAAGAAACGGTCCCCCCTTCGATGGCCTCGACCGAAGGGCAGTTGCTCACGGCGTTGACAGAAAGAAGCTGCGAGGGGTTCTGAAATTGGTAGAAGAACAGCTGCCCCTCAGGGGCGGAGTTATTTTGGGGCTTGGTCCCGCCCGAGACGTTCTGGCAGAGCCACCCTGACATCGCGGTATTTTGGTAGTACCCGAGGCTCGGCTGCTGGGTCAGCCCGCAGTTTCCGGACGGTAGACAAACAATGCTCTGGTTGTACCACGCGGCGTTCAGCGAGGCGCCTGACGTCTGGTGCGGCAGCGTCGAACCGCAGGCCGGGTAGGCTATCGAGGTAACGGCCTGAGTCCACTCGGATACGTTAGTCTGGTCGCCGTCAACGTACTCAAGCAGGTAATTGGTGCCATTGCTGCCCTGAGGCCATGTCGAACTAGCGCAGCCGGGCTCCCAGGAATTATTCTGGCCTTGCGGCGGGTTGTTATTGCAGATCGTCGTGTACTGGCTGTTCACGCCATTTGTCACCTCGCAGCCCTGCTCAATATCGCTGAATACCGGGCCATTCTCCATCACAACCTTGTCGAGGTATCCACTTCCCCATTTGGGTGCGCCGCCGGCGCCCGCGTTATACCAGGCGAGCGAATACGCTGCCCCTCCGGCTGCGCCGCTGTTTACGTGGGCGCACATGCCGAAAGTCCCGCTCTGCCCTTGGTTGCCAGCCCATATCCCTTTGCCCCATCGCTTGGTACTGTGTCGACGCCGGTGCAGCTCAGTACCTGCCCTGCGCTACCTCAGGGGACCAGCTTCGACATAAGCATGACCTGTTTCTCCGCCAACGTCAGCAACTGTCCAAACACAGACCAGATCGGCATAATTTACGGGGTCAGCACTCCAACAGGACGGCTGAGCGGCACGATCGTGATGCTTTCGGGCGATGGAGGCGTATATTTGCCCGACAGTTTCGAGGAGTACATTCCGGCGTCCGTCTCGGTGCCGGGCTACTCGGCCTATCCCGGGTACTTGGCGCCCCAGGGATCTCAAGCGCCGTACCAGGTCATCGAGGCGGTGTGGGGTGTACTGTCGGGTACGCCCCCGACCTTCACTGGGGAGGACTGGGAATACACAAACACTCAAGCTGGGAACAACGCCCTCAGCATTTTGAGCGCGGCCTGCCGTCCGGCGACCTTTCTCAACTGGGTGCGCAACGGTAACTCGCAGACGACGGTGGTCTGCGCCCCTGCGAGCGGCACGCAAAGGATCGCTCCGAACGCGACCCCGATAAGACAAGCCAATGCGGTTCTTGAGAGCATCCGGAAGTCCCCCTTTTCTGATTTCGCTTATTTTGCGAGTTCCCCAGGCTCGGCCCCTAGCGCTCATAGAACGGTAGCCGACGCAGCCCCACGCAGAAAGTTGCAACTTTGGTACGAGCGGGATCCACTCGTGCGCTGTTTTCGAAAAGGCTTGAATGGCCGCCCCCTCGGTGCTAAGCTTCACCGCGGGTGCACGCTCACGGAGGCTCCGGTGTCCTTACGAAGAATTGCTCGCGTGGCCGCCATATTGGCGGCCCTCCCGGTTTCGGGCCCTATGGCCCAAGCGCAGTTCGAAGCACGAGCAGTCTTTCCCGTGCCCTCCGAACTCTACTCTCTCGTGGTCGGCGACTTCAATCGTGACGCAACCCCCGACATCGCGGTTCTTAGCCCTGACCTCGGCGTCGAAATTTTGCTTGGGAACGGCGACGGGACGTTCCGTGCCGGCGCGAGCTACACCGTTGAAGTCCTCTTTTATGGTGCGACGGCCAGCCTTCGGAACAACGGAATCCTCGACCTCGTACTCGGAGGAGGCGACGACACCGTTTACGTGATGCTTGGAAATGGTGACGGCACCTTCCAGTCGCCCGTTGCGTATCCTACCGCCGCTGAGAACCTCATGGTCGCGCTAGGCGACTTCACCGGCCACGACCATCTCGATATCGCGTCCCTGGAGAGGGGCAGTTGCAACTGCGTGCAAGTCCTCCCCGGCAACGGAGACGGCTCCTTCGGCGCGCCGATCTCCACCACGCCGGTACCCTACGACGTGACGGCCTTCGCGATCGCAGCCGGCGATTTTAACAACGACGGCAAGCTTGACTTAGCTGTGGGAGGGGAGTTTGGCGCTTCCAGCAAGCTCGACGTGCTGTTGGGAAACGGCGACGGAACCTTTACCGACGACGGCTATTACGAAATCGGGGGCGCCCCCTACGCCATCGCGACTGGCTACTTTACGAGCGACAAGACAAATCTCGATTTAGCCGTGTCGGTCGGTGGCGCGATTGACGTCTTGTTGGGCAATGGCGACGGCACGTTTCAGCAGCCAGTGAGTTATAGCACGCAGCCGACTGCAACGTGGATAATCGCACAAGATCTCGACGGCGATGGGATCGTCGATTTAGCTACATCTAACTCAGCGGTGGGAGCGATCATGTTTAAAGGGAACGGCGACGGCACGTTTCAATCCGCGTCGCTGTACTCCGTAGGGGGTAGGGGAGGCGCCAACTATATTGCCGCCGCCGACTTCAACAACGACGGCAAGCCTGACCTCGCTCTCATCGGACCCGAGCAAGTCATTACCCTCTTGAACACTGGCAGCGCCACGTTTTCTCCCACTTCTCCGCTCACCTTCAAAGGGCAGCTTATCGGCACCACCAGCGCCCCGCAAACCGTGACCATCACCAACTCCGGCACAACGCCAATGACGTTCGCGTCCGTAACCTCGAGCGGAGCGCCATTTCGCATGACCGCGAATACATGCAGCGGCAGCCTTCCGCCCGGCGCGCAATGCTCCATCACCGCCCAGTTCACCGCCCAAGCGATGGGCTCCGTCAGCGGCGGCATCACCATCATCGACAGCGCTTCCTCCAAGCCTCAATTCGTGGAACTGATCGGAATCGGCACCGAGCTGGCCATTTCGGCGAGCGAACTGAAGTTTCCCGCACAGAAAGTGGGCACGAAGAGCGTCCCGCGCAACGTTCACCTGACCAATACGGGAACGAAGAACATGGGTTTCACCCACTTCATCTATATCGACGGTGGCGACGCGCCCTTCGACTTCACCCAGACGAACGGCTGCGGTTCATTCCTGGCGCCGAAGGCCAGCTGCACGATCACCGTTACCTTCGGGCCCCTCAGGGCGGGCATCCGCGATTCAATCCTGTACATCGAGGACGATGGCGGCGACAGTCCGCAGACCGTCCGGGTGATCGGCACCGGCAATTAGGTGGATAGTGGCTTCGTTTGCTTGTCATCCCGAGCCAGCGTTTTTACGCAGCGAGGGATCTGGGCGAGCGGCGCGAATCCACAGAGCCTGCCCTGATAACAACCGTAATGCAATATATTACGATCATTTCAGGCCACTTCGCGATCGCAGGCTCGCAGGCCGGCCTAAGTCCTTTGCCCGGTATATTTTGCGGGCAAGTGTGGTTTGCTTCCAATATTTTAGCCGGATTGCCGCAGATCAGAAGTCTGCAACCCGCTGATTTCATGGATTTTACCAAGATCGATCTGAGTTTTTTTCAATCCAGATCACGGGGCTCAACGCAGCGCCTTCACTCCCCCGGCGTCAGCAGGAACGCGTGGTTGTGTCCGCCCTTGGTTCCGTAGCCGGTGATCTGCCCGGAGGCGTTCACCGCGTTCGCGTTGATCAGCACCCAGCCCGAGCCCGCCGGAATCAGATCGTTCAAATCCTGCATCCCGGTACTGGAGGTCCACACCATGGCGTGCGCGGCGTTGTTGCCGATGTTTCCATAGCCCACAACTTCCTCGTTGTCCTTGATGCCAAACGCGATGCTGTAGGTCCCGCCTGGCAGCGTGCGCAGGTCGTAGATAAAGACTCGGGAGTACCTGACTGGACAAACGTCGAACTCTTCCGCTGGTGTACGATTTACTCGCGGCTTACGCCATCGACCATGAAACTTTCACAGATCGCATCCGCCCTTCACGCGCGCCTGGAAAATGGATCGCCTGACACCGAGATCACCGGCCTCAATGGCATCGAGCAAGCCGGGCCGGGAGAACTCACCTTCGTCGCCAACCCAAAGTATGTCGCCGCGGCCCGGCATACCAAAGCTGCGGCTGTGATCGTGGCCGAGAACTTCCCTGTCATCCCGGCGGCCACGCTGCGCGTAGACAATCCCTATCTCAGCTTCGCCCGCGCTCTGGAACTTTTTCACGAACCGTTGCGCTATGCCCCGGGAGTACATCCTACGGCGGTGGTTCATGCCACGGCGAAGATTGGGCGCGACGCTCACCTCGGCCCTTACGTGGTCGTCGACGAGAACGTCGAGATCGGCGAGCATGCCGTGCTGCTGGCTCATGTCGTCATCTATCGCGGGGTGAAAATCGGCGACAATTTCTTTGCCCACGCTCACGCTGTGGTCCGCGAAAACTGCCGCGTTGGCAACAACGTTATGCTGCAGAACGGCGTCGTCATCGGCGGCGATGGTTTTGGCTTCGCCAAAACTAGCGATGGACACTGGCAGAAGATTCCGCAGCCGGCGCCGGTTGTGATCGAAGACGACGTGGAGGTCCAGGCGAACTCCTGCATCGATCGCGCCAGCGTGGGAGAAACCCTTATCCGGCGCGGCGTGAAGATCGACAACCTGGTGCAGGTCGGCCACGGATCGCAGGTTGGCGAAGACGCTCTGCTGTGCTCGCAGGTTGGCCTTGCGGGCTCGACGGAAATTGGCAATCGAGTGATTCTGACCGGGCAGGTTGGAGTGGTCGGCCACTGCAAGGTCGGCGACGCTGCCATTGTCACTCCGCAGAGCGGTGTGGCCCACGACGTTCCTGCCGGTGCGCTGGTGAGCGGAGCGCCCGCCGTGGATCACAAACTGTGGTTGAAGTATTCCGCGATTCTGCCGAAGCTGCCGGAAATTGCCCGGACAGTGCGGTCCCGGTTGCCGAAGGACTAGAGCCAATGGTTTCGTCATGCTGGGTGTGCATTCTGCAGCATCTGCGTGTGCAACTCACTGCATCTTGACAAACGATCCGCTATCGAGCAAGCTTGTAATAACTTCGGCTGCGCCGCTTCGGTATGGCCCATCGGCACGCGCCAACCTAGAGATGGGTTCCAGAGAATTCGGACGGAGACGGTTCAAGGCCGGGGTATACTAGTTAATCGATTGTATTACTGTAGATTCGAGCTCTAATTCTCCTCCAGCGTCCGTGGTCGCCCCTGCAACGTTGCGATTGACTTCTGGCCTGTATCCGGAAGCTTGCCTGCTCCGCGCCGATTTAGGCAAGGCCCGCAAATTACGATTCGAAAGGACTAGGTGCGCAATATGGAATCCAGATCGATATCAACCACGGGCAAGTTTATGCTGGCTCTCGCGTTCGTGCTTGGGCTGGCGGCGGTCGTGATCCCGCGGGCGCAAGCTCAGACCTTCAAGGTAATTCACAGCTTTACTGGTGGGAGCGATGGGGGAAATCCGCTGGACGGTTTTATTGCCGATAGCGCGGGAAACCTGTACGGCACCACCAACGCAGGCGGCGCATCGGGATATGGAGTGGTGTTCAAGATAACCAAAAGCGGCGTGCAGAGCGTGCTGTACAGCTTTGTCGGCGGGACGGACGGCGAATTTCCCGAGGGCGGGTTGATTCGAGACAAAGTGGGCAATCTTTATGGCACTACCACCGCCGGCGGCGGAGTTGAGAATTCGGGAATAGTTTTCATGGTTAGCGCAGCTGGTGTAGAGCAAGTGCTGTATACCTTCCCGGGCGGCACGAACGGGGCAACTCCCCAGGCAGGTTTGGCAATCGACGCGGAAGGAAATCTTTACGGCACCACAACCGCGGGCGGCGCGAACGGCAACGGCATAGTTTTCAAGCTGACCAAGAAGGGCACGCAGTGGACGGAGACGGTGCTCTACACCTTCGGCACTGGCACCGACGGTGCGATCCCCGTGGCGGGCGTCATCCTCAGAGGCACGAGTCTGTATGGGACGACTTCTGCGGGAGGCGCTTACGGATACGGCACCATCTTCCAATTGACCCGATCGGGAGCAGCCTGGACGGAAACCATCGTTCACAATTTTGAGGACGGAGATGACGGTGCGGTGCCCTACGGTGGACTGATCGCCGACAAACTGGGCAACCTGTATGGCGCGGCTACAGAAGGCGGCTCCGGCGGAGGGGGCACGATTTATGAACTCAGCCCCGCCAGCGGGAGTTGGACGTTCAACGTGATTTACAGCAACCCAGGGTGGGGAATCTCCGGGAGCTTCCGTAATGTGGCGTTGGACGCGTCGGGAAATCTTTACGGCACGACGCACTGCGACGGAGCCAATGACGCGGGAACAATTTATAAACTTACTCCCGCGAGCGGTTCCTGGACCTACACCTCGCTTTACGTTTTTGAGGGAGGGTCTGACGGGCTTTACTCGTTCAGCAATCCGCTACTGGAAGCCGGCCATCTTTTCGGCACGACGAAGCAGGGCGGAGGTGATGGCGACGGAGTGGTCTGGGAGATTACGCTTAACTGAGTTGTGCGGCATCGAACGCCGGCATCCGTGGTTTCGGGTGCCGGCTTTTCTTTTTGCCACGAGAACGAGCCTGTCTTTCGCTCATTAGGCAGGAGCGCCTCGTTCGTGCCCCGCAGCTTGCCTTGCGGCTGGCGGGGACGCATTCTGCGGGACTGACGCACTCTGCCTGAACTCTTCTGGCAGACCGCTATCGATCACGGTTCTCACCTTCTCCATCAAGCATTCGCGGCTGCCAAAATTGGCTGGCTCAATCGGGGGGTGAAAAATCACCGTGGCGGTTCCCGGCCTGATCGCGAATCGTCCCTTGGGCATCAGGTAATGCGTGCCGGCGATCGTGATCGGCACAACTGGCACTCCGCATTCCACCGCCAGGTAGAATGGCCCCTTCTTGAAAGGCAACAGCTTGCCATCAAACGAGCGATGGCCCTCGACGTAGATCGTCATGTTGAGACCTTGCTGCACGACCTGCTTCGCGATCCGCACGGATTCAATCCCGGCATCGCGATTGCCGCGGTCCACGGGCACCATCGACCCAATCCGCATGGCCCGGCCTAGAATCGGATAGCTGAGCAATTCTTTCTTCACCATCACCGAAGTGCGCTTGGGAATCAGCGGGGTAATAATCGGCGGGTCCAGGTTCGACACGTGGTTCGACATGAAGATATAAGTGCGCGCCGGATCCAGTTTCTCGAGCCCGACGGTTTCCACGCGCACTCCGGTCAGGCGCACGCCGCTGCGGCAGCCAATCATGAACATGCGATACAGGAGGCTGACGTCGCCGGAGATGAAGGTCCAGGGGAATCCGATCAGAGCCGCCACGGGTGCGGCCAGCGCCCAGAAACCCAGCATCGCGATGGTGCGGATCATTTTGAGTGTCCCTCTGTTCAGCGCGCCGTTGGGTGCGAGTTTGTCTCTACTGCGCGTGTGCCTCTTGTGGGATCTGCGCCTCGCCTTTCAGCCACGCGGCGCGGCGGGCCCGCTGTTCGGAGGTAACATTCTCCGCGTCTTTGAGGTCGTAGGAGATTTCCTCGCGGCTTCCCACCTTCCACTTCAGCTCGCGCTCCCCACCTCGCCGCGCACGAATCTTCACGGTGATCGTGTCGCCCGGAGCCAGCAGCGAAATCTCCTGCGCGGACTCCTGTCCCGCCGCCGTTCCATTAATTTCCAGGACAACATTGCCGGGCTGCAGACCAGCCCGCTCAGCCTCGCCGCGCGCCGTCACTGATGCTACGGTCATGGGGCCATCGAAGTTTCGCGAGGCCACAAACCCGGCATCTGCGACCGTGCTCTTCCCTTCCAGTAGACGCAAGCCCACGCTGCGGAAGAAATCGTTCCATGGGATCTCGTCGGTTCCCGCGACATATCTCGTGAAAAACCATCCCAGATCCGCATGGCTCACGGCTTCGGCAGCCGCGCGCACGCCATCGGAATCAGGAAAGAATCGTCCATTCTTCGCGTAATTCTGATTCATCCATTGGAAGACCTCGCGGAGCGACGCCCGACCATGGCTGGCCTCTCGCACCGCCAAATCCAGCATGATGCCCAGCAACTCGCCTTTGTTGTAATAAGAAATGCTGCGTTCAGGGCTCCGGTAGTACGCATCTCCCTCCAACCATGCATTCAGGCTCGACTCCTCCGCCGACTGCGTCAGGTGCGCCGGACGGCGTTCGAGTTCCGCGATTCCCGACGCGAGCTCGCGCTCGAAGTGGCTCTCGTCGAGGAGGCCGCCGCTCAACCGGATAATGTCTGAAGCCGTGCTGGTACATCCCTCACTAAACCAGAGAACCCGGGTGAAATTCTCTTTCGTGTAATCCACTGGCTCAAGAGTCTGAGGACGGATGCGTTTTACGTTCCAGAGGTGAAAGAACTCGTGCGCGGTCACCGAGGCGAGCACTTCTGGAGCCCTCGCCAGCACGTCCGCATTCACCTCAATTGCCGTCGAATAGGAGTGCTCCATGCCGCCGCCCGCCGGTCCTTTCGGAAAATGGTAGAGAAACATGTAGCTGTCGAAAGGGCGGTCGTCCATCCAAGTGGTGGCAGCAGATGTGATCTTGTGCAGCATGGCGGCAATCTTTTCCATGTCATAGTCGCCGGACTCGGCGTCGACCACCACGCGATAGTGTGCGCCACCTTCGTCGAAATCAGACTCACGGAACGTGCCAATCTCCACCGGAGAATCCACCAGACGGTCGTAATTCTCCGCGCTAAACCTGTTCTCAGGCGCGGACGCCAGCGGAGTAGCGACACGCCATCCCTCGGGGATCTGGTTGAAACGCACAACCATCAGCTGGTTTCGCGCGTCCACTGGATACATGAGAAGCTCAGCCAGATTGAAGAACGCATGATTCGAATTAAACTGGGTGCCGAAGGGCCCGGGCGAATCTACGAATATCTGATACTCAACGGTGGCGCCGTCCTGCGTGCCGGTGATTCGCCAGCGGCTCGTGTCCAGTTCGCGGATTGCGAGCGTGTGGCCCGCACGATCCTTCGCACGCAACCAGTTTACATACTTGGCAAAGTCGCGCACCTGATACAGCGCATTCCAAACCGGAAGCTGCAACTCGCGCTGCGCCGAGCCTGCGGGCAGGAAAATCTGCACTTCGACGAGATGCTGGCCAGGATTTGCCAGAGAAATTGTGTAGTTGGTGGTTGCGTTGGATGGAGCGGCTATCCATAGCAGCAGGACCAAGAAAAGTGTCTGGCCTCCCGGCCGCCCTGCAAAGGGGGAATGCCTCATCGCTTCCCTGCCGCATTCGCCGAATTGCCACGCTCAGCTTCGCCGGCCAGAGCGCGCAGCCGTGCCGGAAGTTTCTCGTAGATGCCCCCAAAGCCGCCGTTGGAAAGAATCGCCACCACATCGCCGCTGCGCATCTCCGAAGCGATCGATTGCACGATTTCGTCCACGTCTGCAATCAATCGCGCACGGCCGCCTTGCCGCTGAATGTCCCTGGCCAATTCTGGCAGTTCCAGCCGCTCATTCACCGGTACAGCCTCGGAGCGGAACACGCCGGCAACGATCACCTCGTCAGCCAGCGCTAGACTCCTGGCCAGTTCAGCTTGTAGCACACGGCGCCGCAGCGTGTTCGAGCGCGGCTCCAAGATCGCCCACAAACGCGCCCCTGCATAACGCGCCCGCAAGGCCTTCAGCGTGCCAGCAATCGCAGTAGGATGATGCGCGAAGTCGTCGATGATGGTGATGCCATTCACCTGCGCCTTGATTTCCAGGCGCCGTTTTACGCTCTTGAAGGTCTTGAGCGCGGCCGCGATTTCCTGCTTCGAGATGCCGTAGGCGGCAGCCATGGCCGCAGCCGCGGTAGCATTCCACACGTTGTACTCGCCGGCCAAGGGGAACTCGAGATCAGCCCAAGGTTGGCGATCATGCAAAACCGACCACGATGTTTGGTCGGCCGCGAATTTCAGGTTCGCGATTTGCCATTGCGCTTTCGCGCTGGAGCCATAGCGTTCCACGGGGCAGAAGGACTTGCTCAGACAACGTTCGAGGCTAGCGCTTTCCGCGACCTCTCCCACCATTCCGTCGAACGCGATAATCCGCCCCCGCCGCGGGATCAGATTCACGAGCCGCTTGAACGCGGTTTCGACAGCATCCAGATCTTTGTAGATATCGGCGTGATCGAATTCCACCGAGGTCAGAATTACGGCATCGGGAAAGTAGTGCAGGAACTTCGCACCCTTGTCGAAGAACGCGGTATCGTACTCGTCGCCCTCGATAATGAAATGCTTGCCTTGTCCAAGATGAAAGCTCGATCCAAAGTTCTCGGCGATGCCGCCGATGAGGAACGAGGGCTGCATCCCCGCGGTATGAAAAATCCACGCCAGCATGGAGGTAGTAGTGGTCTTTCCGTGCGTTCCGGCCACCACCAACACCTCCTTGCCCCGCAAGAATTCGTCGTGCAGCAATTGAGGCAGCGAGCAAAATGGAATGCGCTGGTCGAGCAAATGTTCGAGTTCTGGATTTCCCCGCGAAATCGCGTTGCCCACCACCACCAGATCGGGACGAGAGTCCAGATTGTGCGCGTCAAAGGGCTGTGCCACTGGAATTTCAAGGTCCGCCAGAAAATCCGACATCGGTGGATACGCCGCCGCGTCCGACCCAGTCACGCGAAAACCGCGCCGCTTCAGCATTCCGGCCAGCGATGCCATCGCCGTCCCGCAGATGCCAATCAGATGAATGCGCTTATTTTCGCCCATGGTTTTCGCGATTAGCTCTTTCCCGCTGCTGTCACTGCCCCTTCCAGAATCTTCAGATTCACCCGCCCATCGCGTACAGTCAAACCAGCCCGCACGCCGATTGGCAACGTAATATTCCCCGCCGTCACATGGCCCGATCTCACTCCGTAAGCCACCGGCACGCCCAACTCACCCACGATGCGCAGCACCACTTCTTCCAGCGTGTAGCCCTGATTCGCGATGTTCGCGGTCTGTTTGCACTCCAGCATCTCGCCGAACACAATTCCCTGTATACCATCCAGCTTTCCCGCCAGCTTTAACTGCATCAGCATGCGATCGATTTGAAAGGGCTTGGCAGCCACATCTTCAAGAAAAAGAATCGTGTTTGTCGTCTTGATTTCGTAGGGCGTTCCGAGGGATGCCACCAGAATCGAAAGACAACCACCGTAAAGAATTCCTTCGCCAGTGCCCTCGACCAAAGCACTCGCCCCAGAACCCGCATCCAGACTGATTTCCCAGGCGCTCGTGCGCGCGAGCGCCCCCTGCCATGAAACCTCGTCCACGCCACCCTCGTGCGCCCAATCTTTCGCCACCATTGGTCCGTGGAACGTTACCCAGCCGAGAGTATCGGCAAAATAAGTGAGCAGCGTTGTCAGGTCGCTATAGCCGACAAAAATCTTGGGATGTGCTCTGATCTTATTCCAGTCCAGCACTTCGAGCAGATAGTTTGCGCCGTAGCCGCCGCGCGCGCAAACAATGGCGCGAACTTCTTCGCGCGAAAACATTTCTTCCAACTCGCGGGCACGGCGTTCCACCGATCCGGCGAAGTAAAGATCTCGATCAAGGATGGAATCGAAGTAAAACGGCACGTATCCGGCGCGGCGGAGAGCTTCGCAGCCCGCCTGCAGATCACCGCGACTGATGTTGCTGGCCGGAGCCACAATGCCAACCGTGTCGCCCGCACGAAGAGCAGGTGGCTTAACGCGCGGAGCTGTTGAGGAAGTGATTGAAGAAGACATGCGGCAAGAAGCCTGTCGTGAAAATGATCCCGCGACCATTACTTGCGAGACTGCGAATAACAAGTACACTCTTTCGCGAAGCCCGCAGACTAGCTGAGAAAAAAATCTCCCCGGCAAACCAGGCGCGCCGCTCCACGAAGAAATATCTGATTCCCCTCTTTCCGTACTGTCTGGACTCCGCCCGGAGCATGCACTTGCACGGGCGATTCCGCCCTTCCCGTCGCGATCGCGGCCACCGCGGAGGCGCAGGAACCCGTTCCGGAGGATTGCGTCTCCCCTACGCCGCGCTCAAAAAACCGAACTCTTACGTCATGCTTTCCATCGATTACGACAAGTTCGATGTTGACGCTGTGCTTGAACTCAGAACTGCGCTGAATCTTTGCCGCCTCCGCCTGCCAGTCGCCCGCAAAATCTCTCACGAACACGGCGTAGTGCGGATTCCCCAGCGAAACCGGAATCCCGCGCACTTCCTTCGCTCCGAGTTTCACCGCCAGTTCCGCTCCCACCTGAGCTTCGCCCATCTCGACTTCAAAATCGTAATTGGATTCACTCCGCCCAGCCAGCCGGCAAGTTTTCAATCCGGCCCCGGTTTGGATTCTGATCTTCTCTATTCTCCGCTCCGCGCAAACATACGCCGCCACGCAGCGCGTGCCGTTGCCGGAAATCTCGGCTTTCGAGCCGTCGGCGTTGATCAGCCGAATTTCCAGGTCGGCCGTCGAGTGGGGATACATCCATTCCACTCCATCCGCCCCCACGCCATCGTGCCGGTCGCACATGCGCCTCGTGAGCGCCGCCAAGTCCGCCGAAGCTAGCGTGTCTTCGATGTTCAAAGAATCGACGAGTAGAAAGTCATTGCCGCACGCGCTGGCCTTCACAAACGGAATCACTATGGACGGAAGGCTCACTCCAATTCCACCGGCCCCAACGATGTCACGCTGCCGAGCACCGACGATGCCTGCAATTCACGCAGCAGGTTTTTCTGCTCGCGATTACATCCGGGAACGTCAAACTGCAGTCGGACATGCTGGCTCGTGCTTCCACTGACAACGTTTTGCATCATGCGGTGTCCGCTCTCCAGAATGCGGTTGACTTCCCGAGTGATCTCTTCCACGCTGGCGCCTGTTACTTCATAGCTGTTCAACAGTGTCTTCAAGCTGAAGGTCAACTCCAGATGGCCCAGAGAAAAGAGCGCAACCAGAATTAGGCCAGTAGCAAAAACTGCCGTAATGTAAAGGCCGCCGCCCGTGGCCATCGCCACCGAGGCCACCACAAATAAAGTTGCCGCCGTGGTCAGTCCAGTCGTCAGGCCACGCGTGTGCAGGATCGATCCCGCGCCGATGAACCCAATGCCGGGGATGATCTGCGCCGAAATGCGCGTGTGGTCGCCCAGGTGCTCCACCGCCAGCACATCCGAAAGAACCGTGAAAAGCGCCGCACCAAAGCAGATGAACATATTGGTGCGCAACCCCGCCGGCTGATGCCTGAGCTCCCGCTCCAGCCCGATGAGCCCACCCAGTATCGCCGCCAACACGCGACGGACCACGGAGGTTGCCACAATCCCGCTGGCCATTTCTCCGTGCAACAAATCGATGATGTGTTGCCAGTTCATGAGGCTCAATTCTTCGAACAGAACAAGCTTTGGATGGCCGAATTTTATCACTGCGGCGTGCCGACGCCGGAGAGTTCGGCGTTAACCCTGCTGATTACCGCGTCTACTATCGGGGCCTTGGAGTTCGCCCCTGGAAGATGGCTGCCCGCGGCTGCCCCGAGGTGTGGATCTCGACCAACGCAGTCAGCTGCCGGTCTCTCGCCGCAGCCCACACCGGGTCGCCTTCGAAGCCAATGACATAGTCCGCGTACTGCGCGGGATCTGCGAGTGCGCGCTCCCACAATCCTTCGGGATCGACCGGTTGCTTCCAAACTCGATGATTGCCTTCGTAGATGGCGCGCTTTAGAGGAATTCCTTCCTGCTCCAGCGCGCCCACGTGCTGGCCCAGGTACATCAGCAGGGTGGAATCCGCTGGCAACGACTTGATCCAGCCTGCCACCTGCCTGTCCAGCGCCACGCGCCCGCGCATGTTGATCTCAGCCTCGCGACAGCAGATCGGATCCGCCCGCCAAATTGCGGCGTAACTTGCCGCCGACAACCCAAAGACGCTCAGCAAGGTTGCCGCGCCTGCCCAGCGAATCCAGGAAGCTTCATTTCTCAGAATCTCTATTACGGATTGGACGATAGAAGAAATCCCCAGCGGCACAAACACTGCAAAAACCGGAAGCAGTTGTAGTCCGTAGCGCACGTTGTACTGGGAAAATGGCCACCACTGCGGCACGAAAATCGGCACGCTCCCGTACGCCACGGATAACGCATAAAACAGCGACGGAGCCCACAGGATCAACGCAACCCTCCCGCGCCCGCTGAACGCGGCCACCAGGCTTCCCATTAGCGCCAAAGCAAGCCACAGTCGCCCCAGCCAACTGGATTCGCTCATGTTGAGTTGCGCCGCTTTCAGGAAATACGAACCGGCAGCCAGCAGATTTCCCTTCGCCGGATTCACCGTCGCAGTTTTTTCTTCGATCGCTTTTGCAGAGTAAGGCCCGCTCGCGAACTCCAGCGGATTGCGATAGACGACGGCGTTATACGCGAGCCAAAACACGGGGGCCGCTGCCGCCACCAACAGAAATTTCACCAGCATCATCCGCCACGGCAGATTGCGAGTTTGCAGTGCTCCACTCGTTGTTCCTTGGCCGCGCTGGAGGGTCAGTACGGCAGCTCCCACCACCAAGACACCGGCCAGAAACCATCCGTCGTATCGCGTCAAACACGCAGCCGCCAGACACAAGCCGCACTTCGTCAGCGAACGACTGGCCTTCTCTGCATCCGCCTGTCGCGCGAACTCGGCAAAATACACCAAGGCCCAGATGAACAGCGCCAGGTAGAGCGACTCGCCCATCGCGGTCGATTGTATGTAAATCAGATTCGGATTCCCGCCGTATACGATCGCCGAGGCCCATGCCGCAATCCTCGCCCCGCCGTTTATTTCCCCGTTGCGGCTCAAAGCCGTCCGCACCAGCCGGAAGATTCCCAGCACACCGAACACATACGCCGCCATCGACGGGATCGATCCGCCTGCGCCGGTCTGCCACATGTGCTTCGACACGATGAACGGGATCATGAGAAGGTGCGGTAGAGGAAGCCACACCGTGCCCAACTGCAGCAAGCCAGGAGTTCTTGAATCGAACACGCGGCGCGCGATGTTGATATGCGCAACGGCATCGCCGTACAGCAGCACATCTCCGCTCCGGTAGTAGAAGAGAAAAGAAAACACCGAGACGAAGATCGTAAGCCATATCAGTCGCACGGTCTCAATTTCGGAATGCGGTTTCGGCGGAGATTGCGGCATCAGTCGAGGTGGGTGAGTTCGCGAAAAATCTGAAACCGTGCGTCAATTTCTTCCCGAGTGAGCGACTGCAGCCGCTCCGTGCCGAAACTTTCAACGGCGAACGATCCCATCACTCCGCCGTAGAACAGCGCCCGCTTCAGGACTTCGCGATTTAAAGCTTCCTGCGATGCCACATAGCCCATGAAGCCGCCGGCGAAAGAATCGCCGGCACCCGTCGGATCTTTGACTTCATCAATGGGCAGAGTCGGCGCTCGAAACGGATGACGCCCGGTGCCAAATGCCCCGTCCCGGAAAAAAATCGTCGCTCCGTATTCGCCATGCTTGATAACCAATGCCTGCGGCCCCATGGTCAGCACCTTTTGCGCGGCGCGCGGCAAGTTTTTTTCCCCCGCCAGCATCTTGGTCTCGGTGTCGTTGATCAGGAGCACATTCACCAACTTCAGGGTCTCGGCAAGTTCCTGGCGCGCACCTTGGATCCAGTAATTCATGGTGTCGCATCCGGTCAGCAGGACCCTGCTCATTTTTCGCCGCACATTGGCTTGCAAGGTTGGCTGGATGTTTGCCAGGAACAGGACTTCCGAATCTTCGTACTCTTTCGGAATTTGCGGCTGAAATTTTTCAAATACGTTCAGATCGGTGAAGTTCGTCTTGGCCTCGTTGAGGTTTTCAGCGTAGGAACCGCCCCAGCGAAAGGTCTTGCCCGCAGCGCGCTCGATGCCGCGAGTATCCACTCCGCGCTTCTTCAGAACGTTTTCGTGCTGTGGGCCAAAGTCTTCGCCTACAACCGCCACCACGCGCACCTCCGTGAAATAGCTGGCGGCCAGCGAAAAGTACGTCGCCGCCCCGCCGAGAATACCCGTCACGCTGCCCGAAGGCGACGTAATGTCATCGAACGCAACCGACCCCACAACGACAATGCTCATATTGAACGCGTCTCTCCTCGATTAAGTGGTCAGTGGCAAGTGATCAGTGGGCAGTACGATTTCTCAGGACACCGGGGTCCTGCTGGCCGTTGTCCACTGGTCACCGGCCACTTGCTTTCACATACTTCCCGATAATCAGCTTCAACTTCTTTTTCGTGGCAGCCGGTATCTTCTTGGGATCGGTCAAGATCGCGTGCGCAAGCGCCGAACCACATCTGCACGAACGCTCCCGCGGCATAGTGGCCACGGTCTCCCGCACAACCTTCGCTGCATTCTCCGCGTTCTTCGCCAGAACCGCCAGAATCTGATCCACGGACACCGAATCGTGATGCGGATGCCAGCAGTCGTA
>PLIO01000151.1 GCA_003140075.1 Acidobacteriaceae bacterium
GAGGAAGTATGACGCGGCGAAGTGACCGCGACCTGAGGACAAGGCGTATGGGATCCTCCGTCGCTTTCAAATGCACCTACAACAACGGAGGTGAGGGAGCGCTTGTCGGTTTTTCCGGTACATGCTCCGACAAGAATATGGAGCTCAACGTCCTCCAAGAACGTCGTGTGTGGTGTAGCGACAGAAAATGCGACTGTAAAAAATTTATCGATGGTCGAATGAAAGAGAGGCCGAGAAAACCTTGCCAGGAGAGTAAGCTGTTTCGGGAATGGAGGTTCGGTGCTGGCGGCTTTTGCACCGGCCCGAAAAAGGGGCAGCCCGTACCGCTTCGCCGGGCCGAAACGGGCAAGTTCGCCATTTTGACCACTCGCTTTCCAGGCGACCATGAGAAGGACCGACGGATCATCGGCTTGTTTCGGATCGATGTCGTCGAGGAGAACGCGGTGAGGTCAGAAAAAAAAGAGGGCATTCGGCTGACGATTGAAGAGGCAAGAAAGCTTCTGTTCTGGCGTTACTACAGGAACAACGCGGCAAGAGAGCCAGACTGGAGAACCGGGCTGTTTCGCTATCTCAAAGACGGTCAGGTGCATAACATCCTTGCCGACATCGCTAAGATCGTCAAGGACGCGAAGACCAGAAAACGAGTAAAAGCTCTCATCGGTCGTGCTTTTGGGAATCAGAGGACACCTCGTCGGGAGGGCTGTTTGCCAAGAAAGGTCGCCTCGGCATCCTGAACTGGGCGAGTGCTCAGAGCTGCGCAACGACCATTAAATTGAAGACTAAAAGCTAATGGCTAATAAATCCGTCCTCCTCAAAATCAAGCGCCAGAACACTCCCACTTCCAAGTCCTACTGGGAAGAGTTCGAACTCGCTCACCATCCCGGCATGAACGTGATCTCTTCGCTGATGGAGATCGCCGCCAACCCGGTCACCCGCGAGGGCAAGGCGACCACGCCTATCACCTACGACTCGAATTGCCTGGAGGAAGTCTGCGGCTCGTGCGCAATGCTCATTAACGGACGCGCCCGCATGGCCTGCTCCGCGCTGATTGACAATCTCGAGCAACCGGTTAAGCTTGAACCGTTTTCCAAGTTCCCCATCGTCCGCGATCTCGCTACCGACCGCAGCGTGATCTTCGAGAACCTTAAGGCCGTCAAAGCGTGGGTTCCCATCGACGGCACCTACGACCTTGGCCCTGGCCCGCGCATGACGGCGGAAGAGCAGGAGCAGGCCTATCCCATCTCCCGCTGTATCTCTTGCTGCTGTTGCATGGAAGCTTGCCCGCAGTTCAATGAAGGGACCGGCTTCGTGGGCGCGGCCACCATCGCGCAAGTGCGGCTGTTCAACACGCATCCCACGGGCAAAGCGCTCGAGCGCGAGCGGCTGGCGGCGCTCATGGGCGATGGCGGCATCCAGGAGTGCGGCTACGCGCAGAACTGCGTAGAGGTTTGCCCGAAAGATATTCCACTCACGAAGGCTATTTCCGAGGTCGGTGGCGCGGTGATGAAGCAGGCCATCGGCGATCTTTTCCGGCGCTGATTTACTCCGTGCCCCTGTGTGTCCTTTGTGGTTGAAAAAATCTTAAAAACAGGGGACACAGAGGAACACAGAGTCGAGGGCTCTTAGGTCGATCGAGAGCGCCAGAAGCCGTATCCCGCAAGGGTTTGCCTTTATCCTCTTTCTCGGTTGCCCTTTTTTGTCACTTCTGCCGCAACCTGCGCTCCATTCTGCATCGTCAAAACGCTAAGTAACTGCTTCAACAGTACATGAGTTCTGGGGAATCCCGCGCCGATTGTGGCGTTCGGCGTGCTCCCATCCATACCAAGATCGCGTCGCAAAACAAGGAAGTAACCAGTGGTAACCAAAGCCGGGACGCCCCAAAAAGACACGCTCGTAATCACCCGGCCCGCAATGAATGGTTGGACCACTTGACAGGATGGCTTACAATGTCCGAACGGTTGTGGGTTAACCGTTTGAAAGAATTACGGAACTCACTCTTGCGAAAAAGACTACAGCGCCAACTGACTCTGTTCCCCCTTCTGGTATGTTTGTGCGGCCCGCTATTTGCGGCGACCGCGCTGCATAAGCCCGTGCGCCGCTCGGTTCGCCATCACCGCCTGCATTGGACGCTGTGGAATCCGATGTTCCGTCCGTCGCACGAATCTCTTTTGCTACAGAACGCGGAAGTCGACCGGCTGGAATTGCCGCGTATTCAGGACGACGACGAACTGGAAGCGCTGAAGGCCAGCGGAGCGCTGCAGCCCATCGTGGCCGGTGAAACCCTGCGCTTCGATCCCCGCCTTGATCCTTCGCGCCGTTTTTGCCGGCCGTGGACGCGCGACTTTGTCCAGGATATCGCTCAGGCTTACTACAACCGCTTCCACCAGCAGATTCAGGTAAACTCTGCGGTTCGCACCGTGAAAGTTCAGAAAAAACTTCGACGCCACAATCGCAATGCCGCTCCGTCTGACGGCGACACAGCATCGTCACACCTCGCCGGTCTCACCGTCGACTTGCAACGCCGCGGTATGACCCAGGAGCAGATTCACTGGATGGAGCATTACCTCTTCTATATGAAGGCGCTCGGTCTGGTTGAACCCGAGGAAGAGCGCGGTCAGTGGGTGTTTCATATCATGGTTTCGGGACGCTATGCGGATTGGCGCGAAACTCAGGACATCGTTCCCATGGACCGTCCCGAGCCCGCCACCATTACCGCCGACAGCCGCGCCGAATAATTTTCACAGAGCATATTGCGCTTCGCCGTTGCCGAACGACCAGTTCTCCCAGGCAACTTCGACAAGACTCACCATGAGGTCTTGCGGACGCAGGCCGGGATTTTCCGACAGAAGCTCGGCCATTCGCTTAAACAGTTTGCGTTTCTGCGCCAGCTTCCGTCCGGTTGAGAGCGTGATCTGCACGATAACAATGGCGTCCGTTCGCTGCACCCCAAGGTAAGTTGGGTCATAGATCAGGCCGCCCGCCAGGTATTCCGTAACGATTTGGAATCGGTCCTGCGCGGGCGCATCCATAGCCTCCACCAACGCGCGATGTACTGCGTCAGCCACAGCCTTTTTGTATTCTTCGGTTTTGCCTTCGCGTAACGAAATTCGAACTAGCGGCATCCCTGCCTCCTCTAAAGTTGCGCAATGGTCTCCATCGAATGGATGAATCTGTTGCTCCGCGCGATTCATCGGCAGGCAGGTTGAATGCGCTCTCATCGATCGCGCTCATACATCTCGTGCTCTAATACAGCAATGATCGTGCTCATGGCTGGCTTTCCGGGAACCGGCAAGACTACGCTGGCTCGCGAACTGGCTGCGCGGACTTCTGGCCGAGTGGTTGGCAAGGACGAGATCCGTCACGCGTTGTTCGCGGCCGACGAAATCGAATACTCTTCCCGGCAGGACGACTTCTGCCTGCAGGTCATGCTGGAGACCGCGATCTATCTTCTGCAGCGGGATTCGAACCGCATTCTCCTGCTCGACGGGCGTCCGTTCTCCCGCCGCTATCAGATCGAAAACGTGGTGAATGCAGCGGATTCCCTGCACCAGAGCTGGCGCATCGTCGAGTGCGCGTGCTCCGAAAAAATCGCCAGACAGCGTCTGGAGGAGCAATCTGCTTTGGGCGCGCATCCCGCGGGAAATCGAAACTTCGAACTCTACCTGGAAGTGAAATTCCGGTTCGAAGCGATCACTTTGCCCAAGACCGTGATCGATACCGGGCAACCGCTCGAAATCTGCGTCGCGCAGGCGTTGGCAGCGCTGCGCTGAATTGTTTTTCTTTCACACGCTTCGCTTATGCAATCGCGGCCTATACAATGGTGGTCGCAGAAAGATCGAGATCGCCCGCCGCACAAACTCTATGACTCGTTTCCACAAATTCGTGCTCTCCTGCCTGATCCTTGCTACCGCGTCGGCAGCCGCCCAATCTACGAACCCGCCGGACACGGCCATCAGCCCGAAGGCTCGCGTCATTCACAACTCCGCCATCGTCATCGATACCCACGCCGATACACCCCAGCGCTTTCTCGACGAAGGCTTCGACATCGGCTCAACCGATCCCAATGACATTGGGCACATCAGCCTCGACAAGGCGCGCCGCGGAAATCTGGGGGCGGAATTTTTTTCCATCTGGGTTGAACCCGAGACTAACCAGGGCCACTTCGCGCGGCACACATTCGATCTGATCGACTCGGTTTATGAACAAGCGGCGCGGCACCCCGACCGCATGATGATGGCTTTTTCCGTCGCGGATATCGAGCGCGCGCACAAAGAGCACAAACTCGCCGCGCTGATGGGCATCGAGGGGGGGCACTCGATCGAGAACGACATGCACCTGCTGCGCGATTACTATCGACTGGGCGTGCGCTACATGACGCTCTCCTGGTCGAACACCAACGAATGGGCGGACTCGTCGGGAGATATAAACGATGCGAAGATTCAGCACCACAACGGGCTCACCGATTTCGGCAAGCAGGTTGTGCTGGAGATGAACCGTCTCGGCATGATGGTCGACATTTCTCACGTCGCCGACAAGACCTTTTGGGACGCGATCGCCACCACGAAAGCTCCGCTCATTGCCTCACACTCCTCAGCCCGCGCGCTGGTCGACGCGCCGCGCAACATGACCGACGAGATGCTGCAAGCCGTGGCCAAGAACGGCGGAGTGGTGCAAGTCAATTTTTATTCCGGCTTTGTGGACGAGAACTATCGTAAACAGAGCGAAGGCACAGGAAAACAAGCGGCGGAAGCGGTCCGCATCTATGAAGAAAAGCAGAAGGCGGAGGGTAAATCAGTTCCTTACACGGATGTCGATCGCATCGAACGCGAGTGGGCGGCCAAGATTCCCCGTCCGCCCTTGAAGTCTCTGATCGACCACATTGATCACATCGCGAAAGTTGCGGGAATCGACCATGTCGGCCTGGGCTCGGACTTCGACGGGGTTGCTGGAGCCACCCCCGCCGGCATCGATTCCGCCGCCGACCTGCCGAAGATTACGCAGGCGCTGCTCGATCGCGGCTACAGCGCCGAGGACATCAAGAAGATTCTTGGGGGTAATATTCTGCGCGTCTTCCGCCAGGTCGAAACCATTAGCCGCGAAATGCAGTCCGAGTCCCATTGATGCGGCTGTCTGGCTTCCCGGCCGCGCTTTCGGTGTCGTACAATGCAACGTTGCGCAGGCGGCGAACACTATATCCAGGTAAACACGATATCCACGTATACGGAGCAATGATGCGTAACTCCCTTTTGATTTTCGCTCTGGTTATTCTGGCTGGGCTCGGCGGTTGGGCGCAGTCTAGTTCTCCGGCGGCACCGACTGCAAAACCTCCGGTTCATCGTTCTGCTGCCACGGCGGCGGGCTCGCCAACCGCGGTCATCGAGACCACGGTCGGAAAGATGACGTGCACATTGTTTCCTGACAAGGCGCCGATCGGCGTCGCCAATTTCATTGGTCTCGCCACCGGCACCAGGGACTGGACGACGGTAAAACGAACGACCAAGCACGGAGTACCGCTCTATGACAACACTATTTTTCATCGCGTGATTCCCGATTTCATGATTCAGGGGGGCGACCCGGCCGGCGACGGAACCGGCGATCCCGGATACAAGTTCAAGAATGAGGTCTCCTCCGATCTGCAGTTCGATAGACCCGGCCGTCTCGCCTACGCCAACTCGGGTCCGGATACCAATGGTTCGCAATTCTTCATCACCGAAGTGGCAACACCGCACCTCAACGGCGGCTACACCATCTTTGGCCAGTGCGACGAAGCGACCGTGACGCTGGTGAAGCAGATCGCGCGCATGGCTACCGATCCCATGAACAACCGCCCGTTCCGGCCGGTGAAGATTACCCACATCACGATTACTCACGCGTCCACTGCGGCAGCCAAACCGGCGACGAAGGTCAAGAAGCCGGCGCCAGCTCCGGCGAATACATCGTCCACGCCGAATTAAGATCCTGAAAAACATTTTCTTGCCAACGACCAACGGCTATCGACCAACGACTATTCTGAAAGGAACTCATGACTCGTCAACCTGGACTTTACGCAACATTTGAAACCAGCGAAGGCAACATCGTCTGCCTCCTCTTTGAAAAAGAAGCGCCCAAAACCGTAGCCAACTTTGTGGAGCTCGCCGAAGGCAAGCGCGAGTGGACTCATCCCTCAACGCGCAAGAAATCCAAAGACCGCCTTTATGATGGCACGATCTTTCATCGCGTGATCCCAGACTTCATGATCCAGGGTGGAGACCCGCAAGGCAACGGCATGGGAGGCCCCGGCTACCAATTCGAAGACGAAACCAAAGGCTCGCCCCATAAACTGGACAAAGCCGGAAAACTAGCCATGGCTAATGCCGGCCCCAACACCAACGGCTCGCAGTTCTTCATCACCGTCGCGCCCACGACGTGGCTAACGGGCAAGCACACAATCTTCGGCGAGGTCGTTGATGGTCAGGACGTTGTTACGAAGATTTCCGAAGTCCCGCGCAGCCGGCAGGATAAGCCGAACAAGGATGTGGTGGTGAAGAAGGTGACGATCGAAAAAGCGTAGGAACTTATTTTCGTAACACGGTTTCTGTGTTACACTGACTCTGTGTTATGAAGGCTAATCTCCGCAACGTCACTATCACTCTGGAAGAAAACGTCGCCCGCTGGGCCCGGATGGAAGCGGCGCGCCGGGATACCAGCGTGTCGCAGTTGCTGGCGGGCATTCTGAAGGAGCGCATGAACGAAAAGGATAGCTATGAAGCCGCCATGCGCCGAGCGCTGGCTCGGAAGCCCTTCTTGAAAACCGATGGCCGGTATCTTTCGCGCGAGGAAGTCCATGACCGCACTCGTCTTCGTCGATAGCAACGTCCTGATTTATGCTGTCGATGAGGGTAATCCGAAGAAACACGAAGCCGCAAAATTATGGCGGGCGGAATTGTGGAAGAGCCGTTGCGGGCGCGTCAGCTTTCAGGTGCTGCAAGAGTTCTACGCCAACGTAACCCGAAAGTGTCCGCCTGCCCGCGACCAGGTTCAAGCTGAGATACACAATTTGTTGTCTTGGCGTCCGGTCAGCATAGACGCGGAAATTCTTGAGAGTAGCTGGAAGATTCAGGAACGCTACCAACTTTCATTCTGGGATTCTTTAATCGTGGCTGCGGCAAAGGGGGCTTCTTGCCGCTACCTGCTCACCGAGGATATGCAGGCGGATCAGGACTTGGGTGGGGTTTTGGTGGTGAATCCGTTCCGCAGCGATCCCGCCGAGATTCTGAACAAGTAGTCACCTCACTTCCCCCGCTTTCGTTGACTTGTTCCGACTCGGCCACGTAGGATTCTTCTCCAGTGATCGGGCAAACTATCTCGCACTACCGAACGGTGGAAAAGCTCGGCGGTGGCGGCATGGGGGTGGTCTATAAGGCGGAAGACCTCAAGCTGCGCCGCTTTGTAGCCCTGAAATTCCTGCCCGACGAGGTCGCCAAAGATCCGCAGGCGCTGGCCCGTTTCCAGCGCGAGGCCCAAGCCGCCTCGGCGTTAAACCATCCCAACATCTGCACCATCTACGAAATCGACGAGCAGGACGGCCAGGCCTTCATCGCCATGGAGTTCCTGGACGGCTTGACGCTCAAGCACGCCATCAATTCCCGCCCGATGGACAACGACACGCTGGTGAATCTGGCCATTGAAATCGCCGATGCGCTGGACGCCGCCCACGCGGAAGGCATCGTACACCGCGACATCAAGCCCGCAAACATCTTCGTGACCAAACGCGGCCACGCCAAAATTCTCGACTTCGGCCTGGCGAAAGTGGGAGCCGGGAGAGGCACACAAAAACCGTCTGCCGATAATTTGCAAACCATGGACGACGCCCACCTTACCAGCCCTGGCACAATGCTCGGCACCGTGGCCTACATGTCGCCGGA
>PLIO01000077.1 GCA_003140075.1 Acidobacteriaceae bacterium
AAGCAGTTTTATTGGCCTTCCACCAACGTCTTAGTGACGCGCTTCTTGCTCAAGGACGGAATCGTCGAGCTAGAAGACTTCATGCCGGTGGGGCTACCTTCCGACTTGCCTGAGTACCATCATTTGTACCGGCGCATTCGCTGCGCCAGGGGAGCAGTACGCATTTCGGTTGCGTGCCGTCCAGCTTTCGACTACGGACGACAGATCCACGAGACGCTGATTGAGGCTAACGGTGCGATATTCAAAGCAGGTAGCTTGAACTTGGCTCTCTCAACTACCGTGCCACTTCGGGATGATGGGCAAGGTGGGGTGTCCGCCGAGTTCGTGCTCGCTGAAGGAAAGTCGCAGGTCTTCGTTCTTAGAGACGACTGCGACGAGGCACGCGTGCCCCGTCCCCCGTCCGAAAAAGAGGCTGAGGTATTGCTGCAGCACACCGTGAAATTCTGGCAGGACTGGGTCTCCACATGCACTTACCACGGGCGTTGGCGGGATCAGGTGCAGAGATCAGCCTTAGCATTAAAGCTTCTTACCTTTGAACCCACGGGAGCGATTATTGCCGCCCCAACCACGAGTTTGCCTGAGGTCATCGGAGGCGCTCGCAACTGGGATTACCGCTATACCTGGATGCGCGATGCCGCCTTCACGGTCTATGCCTTTCTGCGCATCGGCTTCACAGACGAGGCGGCTGCCTTCATGCGCTGGATCGAGGATTACGCGTCCACGCACGTCCGTCCGAAAGCGCCTGGCGCGGTGGTCTTCACGATCGCGGGTGACAACCAGCTTCCCGAGCGGACCTTGGATCACTGGGAAGGGTATCGAGGATCTCGGCCCGTCCGCATCGGCAATGCCGCTGTTTCGCAATTTCAGGAAGACATCTACGGCGAGCTCATGGACTCGTTTTACCTTTCCAACAAGTACGTGAGCCCCACGTCATACGACGTTTGGCTAAAGATCCGTAAGCGTCTAGATTGGATCTGTGAGAACTGGCAGCTTCCAGATGCCGGTATTTGGGAGATGCGCAACCGCAAGGAGCATTTCGTCTACTCAAAAGTAATGAACTGGGTAGCTCTGGATCGCGGTCTCCGGCTGGCCGACAAGCGTGCGCTGCCGGCCGACCGAACAAAGTGGATGCGCGAACGGGACCGTATCTACGAAGAAGTGATGACCCAAGGCTGGAACGAGAAACGCCACGCGTTTACCCAGTATTATGGCAGCGAGGACCTGGACGCGTCGCTCCTTATCATGCCGCTCGTGTTCTTCATGGCTCCGACCGATCCGAGGATGCTCAGCACCATAGACGCCATCCTCAAGAATCCGCGGGACGGAGGTCTCGTTAGCGACAGCCTTGTATATCGTTATCCGCCGCAATCCCGCATTGACGGACTCCCAGGCGAGGAAGGCACTTTCAACATGTGCTCTTTTTGGCTCGTAGAGGCGCTCACACGCGCGAGTCTGGCGGTTCCCGAAAAGCTGGATCAGGCAAGGTTGCTCTTTGAACGGGTACTGGGTTATGCCAATCATCTCGGGCTTTATTCAGAACAGACAGGGCCACAAGGCGAGGCGCTGGGTAATTTCCCCCAGGCCTTTACACATCTCGCGTTGATCAGCGCCGCATTCAATCTGGACCGAATGTTGGGGAGCCAGATTTGAAAGACCTGACTTGCACTCCTGAAATCGTGTCTTACCACGGAAGAGCTGTCCGATAACTGCCGTCCCGTCATAATAGCGATGAATTGCAAGTACAATGCCCGGTGCCACACGTTATATCAACGAAGATATACAGGAAAAATCCTTCCCGTTTACGATCTTGACAGTCTCCACTCGGTCCTCTAGAACATCGCCGATCTGCCTTGCCTCCGGTTGCATTTCAACGCTGAGGAGGCACAGCTGCCTCACGAGCGACAGACGGCGGTGCTGCGGTACTCGTGTCGGTCTTGACTAGAGGCTCCGCTAGAGGAGCGCCGTTCTTGACCAAATCGGTCTTGATTTCAACCTTCTGACTAGCAAGCGGGTTGATGTCCGTCTCAAAAGTTTCGTAGCCCGGAAGAGCGATTCTGATCTGATGTGTTCCCGGCGCCACTAGCATCCCTCGACCCATGCCCTCAAACTCCCCGACGTGTCCGACGAAAAGGCCGTCCAAAAAGACTGCGGCCCTCGAAGGGTTGACCGCGATCTTCACTGTAGCCGTCACCTCGGGAAGCGGTCCAGTAGGAGCCTTCTCCATGGCCACGCGAACAACCTCCTTCTGTCCGGGCTGCACAAGAATTCGTTCTGTGAAGTCTTGGTAACCGTCCTGGCGCACGGTAATCACGTGCTCGCCTGGTAGAAGAAGAACCTTCTTCGATCCCTTCAGTTCTTTCAGATAGCCTACGTACGCTCCGTCAACCCAGACTCCAGAAGTCTTTTCGACATGGGATCTTCCTTCAAATTGAATCTCTCCCATCACATCGTTTTCAGCATACATCGGGGCGGGTAGAAGCAAAGCAGAAACCAAGAGCAATACCCACAGGAATGGACCTACTCTTCGGATCGTTTTTTTCATAGTGGCCTCCATACTCGTGAAAAGGGTGGAGCAGTGCAGTTGCCAACACCCGCAGTCCGTCACGCTACTGGCTCCTCTGCTTCCCTTCGTGGTCGCAATCCTGACATGCGCCAACTTTTGATTTCCTCTGGCGCGCCTCTTTCTTTCGGATTGAAGAGAATAGACAAAACTGACCCGATACCCAGGCCAACCAAGAGGAACGTGATCGCAGAATTCAAGTCGTATTCGCTTTTATTCATTGCACCTTCCATAAGCACCTCTCTTTCATGCGCTCTTGCAAAATGCGAAGCAGCGAATCACTTTTTATGACTGCAAGAATCGTGCCACTTTATCAATACCCTTTGTTTTCAGGCTGATGCACGACTCCCAGGGATCCCGAGCACGAAATTTCGACCCCTTCAAACGACAAAACTCCTCGCGCGCCGAATCTAGCAAACACCGGAAATGTTCGATGCTGAATTCACACTGCGACGATGGGCGTTTTCGATTGCAGGTGGGAACTCGACACAGTCCTGCATCGCTCTCTTAATTGTCTTATGCTGCGCGTCTTCCTCGGCCGACAGTTAAATGATCGAGAGGCATAAATAGAAAACGCAGATCCAGCAAATGCTCGACAACCTGTAACAGGTTTGCAGGCGACTCGCTCTTGGACACAAACGCATCTACCCATTTCAGAGCGCTCTCTGGCAGCCCCTCATCTGCGGACAGCAGAGCGATTGGAACATCGGGTTGGCTAGCTTTCATGTGCTCTGCGACCACATCTCCGTTCATTCCAGGCGTGTGATAGTCGAGTAGCACCAAATCGACAGGATGGGAGGCAAACAGTTGCAAAGCCTCTGCTCCGCTGGTGGCGACCAGGACTTTTACACGCAGCTTCCTCCAACAGCATCTTGCGACCTTCAAGTCCGTTCCATTCGTCATCGACACACAGGATTAGAGATTTTCTTGGCATGGCACTCCTCCGATTTTTCGCCGGACAAGCATATGGAGAACTTGCCTTGGCGTCGTTTTCCGGAGCAGCGCCTCCATGTTCCGAGCACGATCTGTACCAAACTCCCAACGCACAGCAGGGGCGAAGCTTGGGTCTGAAAGGAACTTGGGAGTGTAAACACTACCTTGTCCATGCCAAGAAGTCCATCCAGTCTCCCGGATAAAAAAGCAATGCGCATAGCCCCGCTTCGCGTGGCGTGCGGAGCTAACAGTTGCTGTCGCAGGGCGATGTTTTCGCGGATTTGCTGCCCGGCTATGAGACTGATTCGCGATTCGATACGAAGAGATTGAGGTAAAGGACGTGCATGGCCCGATGGAAAGAGAAGTTCAGTTACTGTCCGAATCTGAGGCCAACATACTGTTTTTCTCGTAGACCTGTCGAATCGCAATCGCCAACTCTTGCGGAGCATCTGACTTGAGCAAGTAGCCGTGTGCGCCCGCACGTAAACCTTCCCTAACCATCGGCAAAAGGTCGTGTTCGCTCAACAGAAGTATTTCTGCGGAAGGCGCAGCACTCTTTATCTGCCGGGTCACTTCTAGTCCATTCATGTCAGGCAGGTTGATGTCTAAAAGAATCACATCCGGTTGCAGTTCTCCAGCTTTGGTGATTGCTTCCACTCCGTTCACGGATTGGTGGACGATCGCAAATTCAGTGTACGAGCTCAGCAAAGAGGCCAGAGTCTGCCTGATTGCCGCACTGTCGTCTGCGAGAAGAATACGAATTGCTGGGAAGGTCACCTTTCCTTTAGCTCCTGCTCTCTCCATGGGGCGGGATCGAACAGAACAAGCTATGCACATTCGATCCATCCTGAATGATTCGGTACCATTGGCAAACTTCACGATATGTGCGCGCCTCCATGTTCCGAGCACGATCTGTACCAAACTCGCAAAAGCACGGCAGAGCCTTAGAGCGGGAAAGAACGTGGGAATGTTGACACTACCTGGTAACGACGGACAACGAAACGCTAAGAACAGCGCCTTAGCGAGTGACAGAAGCGTCTTCCTGGGCTGGAAATTTGGGATGCCACCATTCTGTACCAACACTAGCGGGTCATTGCGCATCTGAATGTCAGCATAAAACCTACCCGTTGCTCGTAGAGACGCGTTTTTGAGCGGGGATTTCGTATGCCTGTCAGGTCGGTGCTGGTCGTTGATGACAACCCGCTCGTTCGTCAGGCGGTTTGCGAACTCTTCACCCGCGAGGGAGACTTTGACGTATGCGGAGAAGCTGAAAACGGGAGGGAGGCAATTGAAAAAGCTCAACTGCTCCGCCCCAACTTAATTGTCACGGACCTTTCAATGCCGGTCATGAACGGATTGGAAGAAACCCGCGTGCTAAAGAAGCTCATGCCCGCTGTACCGGTGATTATTTTCACTGCTCACAACGATCCTTTTGTTGAGCAAGAGGCTCGCGTGGCTGGGGTATCCGCCGTCGTCTCCAAATCTGAAGCTGTTTCTGTTCTAATCACAACGGCTCGGGGCTTGCTCGACCAGATCGCCGCCTGATCACTTCGTCTCCTAGTCCGGAAACTGCAACTTATCCCGTTTCAAAACGCGTAGAGTTCTGAGCGCTTCCGCAATAGCCTGCTCTTCAGCTTTATGATCTGTGCTCTCGGAAGTCTGCGCCAACTCCTGGAGATTTCCCAGTTCTCGTGGGAATTATGCGCGCATATGAAGGATATGCGTGAGAAAGTCAGGCCTTAGCGTACACGGTTGAAATCTATGTCTCTTCTAGGTTGAGGCTATATTGGAATGGGTTTACTCGGAATGAGTCAGGACTTGAGCGGAGCCAAGCCTCAGGGTTGTCCAGGTCTTCAACGCGTCATCAATTCGGCGGGTAGATGCTCGACGAGATTGTAGTCGGCCAGCCGTGTTTCCCTGGGCGATATCACGATTCTGCTGACCGATGTGTGCCAGGGACACTCCAAAGGCTCGTCATGAAATTGCTCGAGGAATACCACTTCGATGTCGGCGTGTGTGACGTAGGCGACCCGCTCGCTTGACTGCCCAAACTCGTCTCGCGTACGTCTCAGCAACCGCGCAGCGCGACGTCGCGCCACCGGATAAGCCTCGTAGGGCTTGCACCTCCACCAACCTTGCTCGTCGATATCGGTCGCGACCTTGATACCGGGATACCGGTCTTCGATTTGGGATCGTGTCATGCCCGGACGTCCCTTCAACGCTCGAATACGGGGACCGGCGACGCAGCCGCCCAACTCGTGCAGGTCCACTCGCACCTCGGGGATGAGGTCGAGCCGCTGGCACAAATGCGCCGTCGTTTCCAGAGTCCGCAAGAACGGGCTGGTGATGAGCCGAGTTAGCCTGAGATGGTAAATCCACTCAGCCAGATGGTCCGCTTGTCTTCGCCCATCTTCGGTCAGCGAGGGATCCTCTTCGCGTAGTTTCTCAGGTCGAGCATTGTTCTGCGATTGGCCGTGGCGGATTAGGTAGAGTTCCATTCGCAGAAGGTCTGTGAACGTTCGACTCAGAACATCACCATGGTTGAAGTGCCACAATACTACTAACATGAATCTGTAATGACTGTGATGTTCTGGAGTACTTCCGCCTCGAGTTTGTCCAACGCGGCTACATTGGCCCCGTCCATCAAGAAATACCCGCACCGATCTCTCGACTGTCGAATGCTTCCTAACAGCGCGCCTCTTTGTTTTTCAACCGTCACCTCCCTCAAAGTCGCCGGTTCATGCCGGGCGGAGCAGTCCAGTTCGGCACGCATGCCCGTGTCGAACAAAAACGTCGGCTTAATAGGGAAGCCCTGCAATTGCACGTCCTTCAATCTTCCATTAGGGTGTTCAAAGTAGACCTGTCTGGCCATTCGGGTCGGTTCGGGGTAGGCAGCTGGTTCTTTCAGGGCAATCCGTATCAACGCTTCTTCAAGAGGCCGTCCCGTCGCCAGCTGATACAAGGGCATGATGCCGTCTCCAGGGTTTCTGGCGGCGACTTCCATCAAAAATACTCGACCTTCCGGAGTGATTTTGAACTCGGCGTGCGATACTCCATCTTGAAATCCAAGGCGTTGCACTACGTCTTGATTTGCTTCGTAAAGCCGAGTCAAGCGGCTTTCGTGCACGTCTGGAGCAGGCAAGGTATGCGCCAGTTCCACAAACTGCTTCGAATGCAAATGATTTGTCCGCTTCAACGTCGCGTTTCTAAAGACGATCTCTCCGTCTTGAACAAGACTCTCCACTGAGAATTCATCGCCAGCAACAAGGGCTTCCAACAAGACGTGCTCGTTGGATCCGTAATTAGGCAGCTCTCTTAGCGCCTCGTCGAAAGAATCGACTGAAACAACTCCCGAACTGGCCTGGCGACCGGTCGGCTTCAATACCGCCGGAAACGTTTCGAAACCGCTGCGTGTGGCGGCTTGATTCACGGTTATGAAAGGTGGGCTCCAATCTTCTAGATATGTCCGTTGCAAAAATTTATTGCGGCACACATGGCCGGCTCTCAAACCGGGACCTGGCAGATTCAAGAAATCCGCAACAATTGCAGCCTGTGTGACGAAATACTCGCGGATGGTATAGACGCCCCCTATAATGTATTCCTTCCGCCATGCGTTCACCTGCCGGATAATCGCATGCAGATCCGTCGGATCGACTAGTACGATCTCCCTGGCCCTGTGGAGTACGTGCCCTTCATTACTGTTTCTGCACGCCAGTCTGAGCCTGCTTCGTTCCGTATCTTCATCAATGATGCAGACGAGGAACTCTCTTTCGCGGAGATAGTGTATGAAACGCGGATACTGGGCGGCGTATACTCCGCCGAAAAGGATGAAAGCCTTTTGTTTCGTCCCTGCGATCATTCTCGCGCCCTTCGCAGCGCCGCATTGATTATGCGCCGGAGATTGATTTCGAAACCCGGCGTGCCCCAGATCTTGTTTGTCGAGAGAAGTCCCGGATTCGAATTCGCTTCGATGATGATGATGTTCTCTTCATCGTCCATGCGGAGATCGATCTTCGCATAGCCCCGAAGGTCCAGAACGTTCGCGGTCTTGCGCGCTATTTCCGCCATTCTGGTCTTCAGCCGACGAGGAAGCAAGGCCCGCCGCGCATGAGTCTCGTAGAGACGGCACGGTTTCCCCCACTTCATGAGGAGCTCGGTCTTGAATCCCCGCCCCGGCCTGGCCGAGTCAAAGTGCAGTTCAACAATCTCTGTAATGTAGAAGGCCCAACGTCGTGCCTCGACGAGCCCAACCTGGAACTCCCGCCCGACGATGAACTCGTCGCATACCGCGTGCATTTCCAACTCTCGCCACAGCCGATCGGCGCGTTTCAGCGCCTGGGCGTATGAGTCGACGACGCTGTCGCCGCGGATGCCCTCAGAGTCCCCGCTAGATACGGGCTTTACGATGAACGGCGGGTCGAAATCAAGCGTTTTCGGCCGGCGGCGTGGTGCAAGCTCCGCGAACCTGGGAACCCTGATGCCGGCGGTCCGTAGAAGATGGCGAGATCGAATCTTGTCATTCGCGAGAGCAATGCTCGAAGAGCCTGATCCGGTATAAGGAAGTCCCAAGACCTCCAGAGCGCCCGCGAACGACGGTTCGAGCGGGCAAGCGGAGAACGCCAAGTTGAAGACAACCTCGGGTTGCAGCCGGGCCAACTCTTCGATGGTGCCCTTGCCCTCCACGCCGGGCACGAGGTGTACCACATCCGCCAGACGGCGAAGCCTGCGAACGACGGAGATGTCGAATGCCATGCGCTTGTCCGATTCCGACGTTTCCCCCCGGCTGACGCAGTCAATGATGTCGTCATCGATAACGCACGCAATCGCACGCAGTTTCATTCGAAGCCTCGACACACGACGGCCATCGCGATAAGCCGAGACATCCTCGACTCGGGGCACGGGGTGTGGCGCGCGTCGCGTTGCTCCGCCTCAGGATCATCGATCCACACTGCCAGTGTCTGCATCCAGAAACCCATTCTTCCGCATCCAGTCATCATCGTATACCTTGGAGATATACCGATAGCCGCTGTCCACGAAGATAACCAGCACTTTCTTGCCATCAAGACGGTCGCCTTGGTCAGCGATCCAACGCAATGCGCCGACCACCGCGCTGCCCGATGAAGCCCCCGCAAAGATGCCCTCATCCGTCAATATTTTGCGGGTCATCAGGAACGACTCTTTGTCGTTTATTTGGACGACGTCATCAATCAGCTTGAAATCGAAAATCCCTGGCAACCATTGCTTACCAATCCCTTCAACCAAATAGCTCTTCGACGGCGATCTGGACTCACCATACTTGAACGTGTCGTGGATGACGGAGCCAATAGGGTCGACGGCGATTATGTCAACGCCGGGTTTGTGCTCCTTCAGGAACTTTCCCACGCCCATTACCGTTCCTCCGGTACCGATACCAGCAACAAAGGCATCGATATCCGGCATTTGCCTCAGTATCTCTGGCCCCGTATAGCGGTAGTGGTGGTCCAGATTAGCCGGATTGTTGTACTGGTCAATGTAAATCGCATTTGGCGTTTCGTCGGCGAGCCGTCGGGCCACCGCGTAGTTGCTTCGTGGATCATCAGGAAGCAATCCAGTCGGTGTGACGATCACCCGAGCGCCAAAGGCCCGAAGTGTCTTTTGTTTCTCGGCAGACACTTTTTCTGGGACGACGAAGATACATTGATACCCTTTGACGGCCGCCGCCATCGCCAAGCCCACTCCCGTATTGCCACCCGTTGCCTCTATGACGACTCCGCCCGGCTTGAGAACCCCTCGATGCTCTGCGTCTGCGATCAGCCACCAGCCGACACGATCCTTCAGTGAGCCACCCGGATTGGCAAATTCCAACTTCGCGTAGACGTGGGCTTTAACTCCTGCTGCGACCTTATTCAGTCGCACAATAGGAGTGTTCCCGATGACTTCCAGTACCGAGTTATGAATCATTGCTTCTCATTCAATACAGGCGCGCGTCGAGGCCTTCACGGACGTTCGCGCGGTAGTCGGATACGGGTCTAGAATCGGCGCGCAGATCCTGCAAGGAGACGGGCGCGGGGAAAACCGCGACCTGCTTGTGGCGCGCGCGACAACGGCCCGGAGCCAGGGCCGCAGTCCTTCCGGGAGATGCTCCAGGATGTTGTAAGCTTGTGGACCTTGACAGCGTCGGATCGGAGCCGCGGATCCAATCGCCTGCGTCACCGCTTGGTGCAGCGCCTTCGCGCCATCGAGAGCTACCAAGTGGCTGCGGTCGGTGCGGAGTCCGCAGCGCCGCAAGTCGGCAAGGAGGCTCTGACACACCGCCGCATTCTCCGTCGAGCCGTCCAAGATGCCGAGCGCCTGTCTGCCCAACTACCAGCCCAATCCCTTTCTCAAGAACCACTCGCCAGCGCCCGGTTCGTTGTCTCATCGGCACAACCTAAAGCCTAAGTCACGTGCGCTGAAACTGGGAGGTTCGTGAAATCGATACCGGGAGCGGCACATTTCTGCGTGGGAGTGCATACATCCGCCACGAGTGACCCGATTCGTTTCCTGAGCCCCATCCTTGTTCCTGAAGCCAGGCCCCTTGTTGACGGGTGCGACACCAGCCGGCCGTGAATAGAAACTGTCGTCGTAGTTGTCCTCACACCACTCCCATACGTTGCCGTGCATATCGAATACGCCGCATGAATTGGGCTTCTTCAGGCCAACAGGATGAATGCGGCCGCCGGAGTTTTCGCTATACCAGGCATGTTCAACCAAATCGCTTTCTGATTTACAGCACCACTGCCACTCTTCCCCCCGGCTGCAAGCGAACTCCCACTCCGCTTCGGTCAGCAGCCGACAACCCATCCACAGTGCGAAGAGTTTGGCCTCATACCATGTAACATTGACCTTGGGTTGCGTCCTGTCTTTCACGTGGATATTGGATTGCAAGGACCACTTGCTGAAGAGAGCATCAGTTATGACAAACCGACCAATGCTAAAATCACGAACTGTCACGTGATGCTTTGGCGTCTCGCCGCAATAAGGCCGGGACTTCCCGCGGTCAGTGCCCATCAAGAAGTCCCCTCCTTTCAACGGTATCATGTCCTCGGCCACGAATTCATCATACCGACGTTCGCGGTCTCGAAAGATCCCTGTACTTAGCAACTCCGCAATCAATGATTGATCGTCAGTTGACAGAACGTCTTCAATGGCCGCAATAGTGGTTTGTGGGTCCACATGAAGAGGAAGACCATTCTCGTCGGACCTGAGAAGCTCACGGGCATCGGCTAGGAGTGTGCTCTTGTCCCTCAACGGGATTCCCTTCGGCCTCGCTAGTCGTTCCTCAGTCGTCGGCTTCTCCGAATCTAACAAACGGATTTCACTGACGCCCGAATCGTAAATCTCAAACGCCCGGGCCTGTGGGTAATCAGAGGTCCTCATGGAGAAGATGACATGCCAGAGCTGCTTCCCGACGCTCTTCATGTGCATCTCGTAGTCAACTCTCGAGAAATTGGCTGGGTGTCTTTGATGGCTATGGAAGACGCCGACCTCGAACATGCCACGGGCGCGAGTCTCTTTCTTGAACTTCCAGATTTCCTCCGGTGTTGCGACGAACCCCGCATCGCTATGGTCTACAAAATACTGCCCAAAGCTTTCAAATTCTTCCTTCCAGCCTCTCGCGTTCCGATTATTCCCTTCGAAGATGATGAAATCGGTCGGTATGCCGGCCTTCGTGTCAGAAATGAAATAGCCGAACGACTTAACTGGGTGACGCTTCCGGATGCTTGCCGTGACGCGATCCATCAATCCTGGAGGAAAGACGAGAGTTTTCATGGAGAGAAATCGCCTTTATTCCTGAACCGCGATGTTCTAGCCACCCGAGAAGGGGATGATGACGGATACGACGTCCCCGTGCTCAAAGGGTCTGACTTTGGGGACTCCGCTTGATCCAAACATTTCTTCATTGACAGCGATGGCAATTCCAGGAGCGAGCCCTCCGGAATCGGAGAGAAGACGTTTAGCCAAGTCTGGATGGTTCTCTGTCAGCTCCTTTACGAATCCGTCCCAGTCCAATGCACCTAGCCCAAGCGGAATCTGTTGCCCCGTTTCACCGGCCGCAGATAGCATATCTTCCCATTGTAGAGGTATTTCTAACGTAATGGTTGTCATGGGCTACTCACCTCATTCAATCAAGGATTCCCATTTTGGCTCACTAAGTGAGCTAAGTGTATCACACCCCCTTGAAAAGGTTGATGAGCGCGAGAGGAATCGAACCTCCAACCTACTGATAGTAAGTTGAGGGCTTCGTCAACTTACTCACGATCACTCGAAACCCAATGTTTATCAACATTCTAGAGGGTTCAGCGGCAGTTGTTCAGCAAGCAGTAAACGGTCGCGGAGAGGCAATCTTAGTCGCGGTTGGTAACGGAGTTGGTACCTTGAGCCAACGAGGTTTTATTTCATCTCTCTGTAAAATCGGGAAGTGAGACCTTATTGCTCAAAGCTCCGAGCAGCAGACCGGCAACATAGGCGTTTGGTCCGAGCCTGTCGACCAGTGGCGTGATATCCCGATACTCCCAGAATCCGACTGGAATCTTTCCGCCGGAAAGAATGAACTGCCCAATCCAAAGCATTTCGTTCCTTGATTCTTCTTGCCTGTTTTGCAATGCCAGTGCAATGGCAAGCATAATCCTTCCTAGAATTTGGTAAACGGGTTCTGGGCGTTCTCGGAGTTTTCGCGCCCTGCCCTCGGCCTCGGTTGCATGGCCCTCCAGAAGGGATATTTCAGCCCTAGAAGCAATAGCCGAAATATCATTAGGCACTAGCTCAAGCAGTTCGTCTAAGACCGCTCTCGCAGACCTGAAATCCCGGCTTTTCTGACAGCACAGGACGAGCCAAATCGGATTCAGCAATTGCTTTTCCTGCGGCATCAACTGCGTGACCCGTTTGAAAACCTCAATTTCGCGCTCGTACTGCCCAAGACTGTTGTAACACTGCGCTTCCAGAGCTAAAGCGAAAGGCCTGCCGGAAGATCCTGCGGCACGGACGCAGCAGATCATGGCGGGAGCCGCGAAGCACTTCGATTGCATTGGTTTGCTAGAAATAGCCGGCCAGACTTAGGATATTGCCTCGCGGTACCACCGCGCAAAGATTCGAGGCTAAGGAGTCTCCCTTGAGAATTCACGAGTGCCACCGCGTTTTTCTGTTCTCGGGAGTCTTGATTTGTGGAGCGGCAATATCTGTTGCACAAACTGAGACAACACCCGGTTCGAGCAATCCAGGACAAGCCATTCCCGGGACGAGTGGAGTGAGCCCGTTCGCGGGCAGCGTGCCGGCCAAGCTCGTTCCCGGTGTTATCCCGCTCTCGTTGCAGGACGCCATCAACCGCGGAGTGAAGCAAAATCTCGGACTGCTGCTTTCGCATGCGGATATCCGCTCGGCCCGCGGAGAGCGATGGGAGCAATTGAGCGCTCTCTTACCGCACGTGACGGCAACTCCTTACGTGGCAGAGTCGAAGGTCAACGTCGATGAGATTGGCTTTGCCGGTCTCGCTAACCTCCTCCATATCCCGCCATCCGTGGGCCCTTTTTCCTACTTTGACGCGCGTGCCGCTGTGACCCAAACCTTGTTCGATTGGAAGTCAATCAACGCCACCCGCGCGGCCAGCCAGAGTCTGAAATCCGCCGCTTATACTTTCAAGGACGCTCGGGACCTCGTTGTGCTCGCCGTGGGCTATGTTTATCTACAGGCCATCGCCGACGAAGCCCGCATCGAAACGGCGGAAGCGCAGGTGAAGACAGCGCAGGCGCTCTACGATCAGGCAGCGGACCAGATCGATGCCGGCACTTCGCCGGACATCGACGGCCTGCGCACCAAGGTCGAACTCCAGACCCGGCAACAGCAGTTGATCCAGGCGAAGAACAACTTCGCCATCCAGAAGCTGACTGTGGCTCGCGTCATCGGCCTGGCTCCCGGCCAGGAATTTGAATTCACCGACAAGGCGCCTTACCAGGCGATCGATGCTATCACGGTGGATGAGGCTCTGGGACGCGCTTGCGCTTCGCGTTCCGATTACCAGGCGGCCATGACCGACGTGCGCGCAGCGGAATTTGCCCGAAAGGCAGCCGTGGCCGGCTATCTTCCATCGCTTTCCTTTAACGCGGACTATGGCCTGGGAGGATCGCATCCCTCCACGGCAACGCCGGTAGCAGACGTGCGCGGAACGCTGACGATTCCGATCTTTCAGGGCGGTAGCGTTCATGGTGATGTCTCGCAGGCTGATGCGAGACTCGAACAGAGCCGCGAACGCCTGGAGAATTTGCGCGCGCAGATCGATTCCGACGTGCGTGCCGCGCTGCTGAACCTGCAGTCTTCAGCGGATCAGGTGAAGGTAGCGCGCAGCAACATTGATTTGGCGGAAGAGACGCTGACCCAGTCACGCGATCGTTTCAGCGCGGGCGTCACCGATACCGTGGAAGTGGTGCAATCGCAAGAGGCGGCCGCAAGCGCGCACGAACAGTACATATCGAGCCTCTATCGCTATAATTATGCGAAAATTTCTCTGGTTCGAGCTCTAGGTATCGCGGAACAGGGCGTCAAAGAATTTTTCAAAGGAAAATGAACATGGCGGAAAACCCTCCCCAATTGGCGCCCGAGACGGGCAAGGACCATCCGGTTGAGCCATCGATATTGGCCGACAGAGACAACAAGCCGCCGGTGCGTCGGGGTGCCAAGCGTCGCAGAAACATATTGATTCTGGCGGTCGCTCTGGTGGTGGTTATCGGCGGCGTGTTCTTGTGGCGTTACCTGAGCAGCTATGAATCCACTGACGATGCCCAGGTTGATGTTCACCTCTATCCCGTCAGCGCACGTGTTTCCGGCTACGTGGTGCGGGTCAACGTAGACGACAACCAATGGGTGGAGAAAGGCACGGTGCTGGTGGAGATCGACCCGAAAGACTACGAAGTTGCGGTCGCGCAGGCGCAAGCCAATCTCGCCAATGCCGAAGCGACGGCCCAATCGCTGAATATCACGGTTCCCATTACTTCGGTGAATTCTTCGAGCCAATTGAGGTTCACTGCATCTGGCATCGACGACGCTAACGCCGGAGTCGCCGCTGCTGAGAAGCAACTCACCGCCGCTCACGCCCAACTGGAGGCCGCCGAGGCGAACGATGTGAGAGCGCAAGACGATCTCCACCGCTACAAGTTATTGGTCGACAAGCGCGAGGTATCGGCGCAAATCTATGATCAAGCGTTGGCGGCCGCCAAATCGAGCACGGCGACCGTATCGGCAGCCCGCGCTAGTGAGTCGGCAGCACAGCAATTCGTCCAACAGGCGCGGAGCCACTTGGCGCAAGCTAACGCGAACCACCAGTATGCGGAGACTGGGCCGCAGCAGGTGTCTTCGACCCGAGAGCACGTGCAAGCTTTGATTGCAGATGTCGAACAAAAGCGCGCTCTGCTGGAGCAGGCCCAACTGAATCTCGGATACACGAAGATCGTCGCTCCGGTCAGCGGGGAAGTGAACAAGACGGTGGTGGTTGGGATGAATGTCCAGGACGGGCAGCAACTCCTCACCGTGGTGCCGCTTGACGAAGTGTGGGTCACCGCCAACTTTAAAGAGACGCAGCTTAAGCATATGCAAGTTGGACAAAGAGCGGAAATCCATGTGGATTCGAGCGGACAGACGTTCAAAGGCCATGTAGACAGCATTGCGGGAGCAACCGGCCCGCTGTTCAGTTTGCTTCCGCCGGAAAATGCCACCGGAAACTACGTGAAAATTGTCCAGAGGATTCCGGTAAAGATCGTTCTCGAACCCGGGGAGAACCGGGGTCGCCGGCTTCGACCCGGCATGAACGTAGTGCCGGACGTTTACCTCAAATGAGTTCCGCTGCCCTCACGCTCGATCAGGCAGTTTGGCGGCCCAAGTACAATCCCTGGCTGATTGCGGTTGTCGTGGCGCTGGCGGCCTTCATGGAGGTCCTCGACACCAGCATCGCCAACGTGGCGCTGCCGTACATGGCCGGGAATCTGGGAGCGAGCAACGACCAAAGCACCTGGGTGTTGACTTCTTATCTGGTCTCGAATGCCATCATCCTGCCCATCAGCGGCTGGCTCGCAGGCGCACTGGGCCGGAAGCGTTTTTTCATGTCCTGCCTGGCTGTGTTTACTGTAAGTTCGTTGCTCTGTGGCATCGCACCGAGTCTCGGCTTTCTTCTTCTCTTTCGCGTGTTGCAGGGTGCGGGCGGCGGCGGGCTGCAGCCGATGGCGCAGGCCATCCTGGCAGACACCTTCCCACCGCAGCAGCGAGGCTTGGCATTTGCCCTGTATGGCATTACTGCCATCATGGCGCCCACGATCGGGCCGACCCTGGGCGGGTGGATCACCTTCAATTATTCCTGGCGGTGGATTTTTTTCATCAACCTCCCGGTCGGCTTAGCCACATGGTTTCTCGTGCGACGATTTGTCGAAGACCCTCCCTATTTAGCCAAACTCAAGGCGGCTGGGGTCAAGTTGGACTACATCGGCATCGCACTGCTAACTCTCGGCATCGGGGCGTTGCAGGTACTGCTCGACAAGGGCCAGGAAGATGATTGGTTCGGATCACGCTTCATCACAACTTTAATCGTCGTCGCGACAGTTTGCCTGATCTCGCTGGTGATTTGGGAGTGGTATCAAAAGGCGCCGATCATCGACGTCCGCATGTTCAAGAGCTTTAACTTCGCGAGCTCCAGCCTGATGATGTTCACTCTGGGCATCTTGTTGTTCAGCAGCCTGGTCCTGATGCCGCAGTTCCTGCAGACGCTCGTGGGGTACACCTCCCAACTGGCGGGGCTTGCTCTTTCGGCAGGAGGCCTGGTCTTGCTCTTTGAGATGCCTATCATGGGCCAACTGACAACGAAGATCCAGGCGCGCTACCTGATTGCCTTCGGCTGGCTGGCACTATCCATCGCCATGTTCTATTCCACGAAACGGATTGACTTGCAGATTAGCTTCAGTGCCGCCACCTGGCTGCGCATCACCCAGGTGATTGGTTTGGGGTTCCTGTTCGTACCGATTACGCTGGTGGCTTACATCGGAATTGCGCCGGAGAAGAACAACGCGGTCGCCGGAATCGTAAATTTCATGCGGAATATGGGAAGCAGCGTGGGCACGTCATTAGTCACTACATTGATTGCCCGGCGCTCGCAATTCCATCAGGCCAGGCTGGTGCAGAACGCCAGAGTCGACAACCCTAATTTTGTGAATGCCGCGAAGGGTTTGGCCCAGCACCTGACGAACTCCCGTGTGGGCAAGCACGAAGCGCAAATGACTGCTTACGCCCAGATTTATCAATCCTTGCAAGCACAGGCTGCAAGCCTGGCATACATTGATACGTTTATGGTTCTTTGCGTGGGAGCGGCGATCATGTTCGGCCTGGCTTTTGTTTTGAAGAAGAATGATCCCGGTGGTGGCGGACCGAGGGTAATGGAATAAAGTAATCAATCAACTGTGATGCAGAAGTTCACGGGAGTCCGAGACGCAGATGATCAAAATCATCACCATTGAACGCGAGTATGGAAGTGGCGGCGGCGAAATCGCCCAACTGCTTGCCCAGCAGCTGGGCTGGAAGCTTTGGGATCAGTTGCTGACGGAGGAGATCGCCCGGCTTGCCGACTGTCCTAAATCAGTCGTCGAAGGCCGGGAGGAACGAACGGACCCTCTGTACTACCGGCTCTTCAAGTCGTTCTTGCGCGGAAGTTATGAAGGAAGTATCAACGCGCACAAACTCAAGCTGGTCGACAGCGAATGTATTTTGAAGTTTACGGAGCAGGTCGTTCAGCATGCGGCGAAAACCGGCAACTCGGTCATCGTCGGAAGAGGCTCGCAGCAGTTTCTCAAGAACCGCCAGGACACGTTGCGTGTGTTTCTTTATGCTCCCAGAGAAGATAAAGTGCGGCGCCTGTTAGCTCGAGGCAAGAGCGAGGGGGAAGCCGAACAGCTCGTGGACACCGTTGATCGGGAACGCGTCGATTTCATCCAAAAGTATTTCCACGTCGAATGGCCTGACCGCCCGATTTACCACACCATGATCAATACTGCGATCGGCGATGAGGCGGTCGTTCACATGGTTCTGGATCTTATGAAAACGCTTGAAGCAAGAGTCACCGCCAGCGGTAGCTAACCCCGACCTCAGTTTCAAACTCGATATTAGGCCGTCCCTTTACCCTCAGGAAACGGGTGCTTCACAAGCCTGGCCGAATTGCAGAGTGCCGCAGTTTGCTGAATGGCGCGGCAGATGGCGGGACCATCGTCGTCAAAACAACAATCGATCGCGCCCGCCTCCATCGCCTCGGTCCACATGACGTCGTCCGGCGTGCGGTGCGTGCAAACGATTTCCATGCCCAGTTGACGGCGCAGGCGAAGAACTTCCTGCACCGTTACCAACCCCAGGTCCAGGACTCCGATTGGGATGGCGAACTGCGACACCAGCGTGTGAAGTTCAGGCAGAGACTGCACAATGAACACAGCCTCAGAGACCGACTTGAACCTGGACGACAAATTCTCCGCGCAAGTGGAGTCATTTTGCAGAATTACGATCGCGTTATTCATGTGGCAACTCCTTCCGCCCCAAAACTAAACCGCTCCACCGTGAGTACACTCCGCACAGCGGCGTTACCAAGCGGATCTCAAGTCGCTGGATGTGCCCCCGGCCGCGGGAACGTAGCATTTCAGCGTGTAATCCATCACCATGCGATCGGCATTGAAGCGCCAGCCCAGAGTGCGGATGGTCCGCTTCATGCGCTTGATCCAACCCCGCGGCAGACCATCGCGATCACGCTGGTAGAACAACGGAATCACTTCTTCCCGAAGAGTGTGGTGCAAATCCTCTCCGTCGCGCTTGTCGTGGACGCTCATGTTGGAGTGCGTTCTGCCCGTCCCAATGGAAAATCCGTTCATGCCGTCGTACGCCTCAGCCCACCAGCCGTCAGGAACGGATAGGTTCAGCCCGCCATTCAGGACCACTTTCTGACCGCTTGTACCGGATGCCTCCAAAGGACGCCGCGGATTGTTCAGCCAGACATCCACTCCCTGCACGAAGTGGCGTCCGACATTAATGTCATAGTCTTCGACAAAGACAAATTTGTCGCCGAAGCGTGTGTTGCGCATCAATTCCGCAATCTGCTGCAGAACCTTCTTGCCCGGCTCATCATGGGGATGCGCTTTGCCGGCAAATACGAACTGCACCGGGCGTTTAGGATCGTTCACCATGGAAGCCAGATTCTCGATGTCGGAGAGAATCAGGTTGGCTCGCTTGTAGGTGGCGAAGCGGCGGGCAAATCCGATGGTCAAAGCGTCAGGGCTGAGCACCTTGCCGAGCCTCTGCAAAATCTCACGGGATTCGAAACGGCGCTCAGCTTGTTCCACCGCGCGGCGGCGCACAAACTCGAGCAGTTGCGATTTCAGGCTCAGGTGCGTCTCCCAGAGCTCGCCGTCATCCACATTCTCAATCCCTTCCCAGGTGCGCGCATCGCTGCTGCGCTGATACCAATTCGTGCCCAGATGACGGTCGTACAGGCGGAACATCTGCGGAGCGAGCCAGGACGGAACATGAACTCCGTTCGTGATGTGTCCGATAGGAACTTCGTCTTCCGGCTTGCCGGGGCAGAGTCCAGTCCACATCGCCCGCGACACTTCGCCGTGCAGGGCGGAAACCGCGTTGGCGCGGCGCGAAAGCCTCAGGCCCAGGACCGTCATGCAAAACGTTTCCTGCTGATTGCTTGGTTTCTCCCGTCCCAGCCCCATCAGGCTTTCCGGAGAGAGACCCATCTCTTCGCGCAGGGGCCCGAGATGCTGTTCGATCAGATCCGCATCGAAGCGATCGTGACCGGCGGGAACGGGAGTATGAGTAGTGAAGACCACCTCACGCGACACGCGGGGTACGGCGACATCGAAGCCGATCCCTTCTTCCTGCATCCGGTCGCGGAGCGCTTCCAGCACGGCGAATCCGCTATGCCCCTCATTCAAGTGGAGCACGCCCGGCGTGATGCCCATGGCTTTGAGGGCGCGGAAACCTCCCACGCCGAGTACCAACTCCTGCCGGATTCGAGTGCGCGCATCTCCGCCGTAGAGGCGGGATGTCAGCTTCCTGTCGTCCGGAGTATTGCCTTCCACGTCGGAATCGAGCAGAAACAAATCGCAGCGTCCAACCTTCACCCTCCAGACTCTGGCATGAATGGCGCCTTCGCGGATTTTAATTTGCACCGTGACCGGCTGGCCAGTCATGCTGATCGCGAGTTCCAGAGGCAATTGATTGGCGTCCGTCTCCAGATATTCTTCCTGCTGCCAACCGTCACGATCCAGGCGCTGGCGAAAATATCCCTGCCCGTAAAACAATCCGATGCCGACGAGCGGAATGGCGAGATCGGACGCGCTTTTGATATGGTCACCGGCAAGCACTCCGAGACCGCCGGAATAGACCGGAAGCGATTCGTGGATTCCGAATTCGGCGGAGAAATAGGCTACCGGACACGGCCGCAAGACTCCGGCATGTCTCGTCCCCCAGGTGCGGTCCGCCTGCAAATATTCCTGCAACCGGCGATAGGCGTAGTTGATGCGGCTGTGCAGCACCAGTTCCGCGCAGCGGCTCTCCAGCTTCGCCAGCGGAAGTTCCGCCAGCAGCGAGACCGGATTCTGGTTTAGCTGCCTCCAGCGTACCGGGTCCAGATCGCGAAACAAGCTTACGGCGTCAGGGTCCCAACTCCACCACAGGTTGCGAGCCAGCACCCAAAGACGCTCTTGTGCAGGAGCGATGAAGCGATCCAGCGTCCGCGCCTCGCTCACTACCGGCGCGACCTGAGCCGCCGCCTGAGCCAGCATGTGAATCTCATCTTCGCGGAAAACCCGAGGCTCTATCGTTTGCACCACCAGAACGCCCTGCAGAACCCCGCGATCAATCAGTGGAACTCCTAGGAACGACTGGTAGGCATCTTCGCCGGCTTCCCGGAAATATTTGAAACGCGGATGGCGGTGCGCCTGCTCCACGGCTACGGGGAGCACCTGTTCCGCCACCAGGCCAGCCAACCCTTCGTGCACTGCCATGCGCAGATTGCCGATGCACTCCCTCTGCAGGCCGACGGTTGCGGCCAGCACCAGATTGGCCCGGTCGGGCTCGAGCAAATATGCCGAACAAACGTCGGTCTGAAATCGCTTGGCAATCAATGCGACAACGTTCATCAGGGTCTCGGCGGGTTGGCCCTCCTCCGCCGCTAGGTTGGCTATTTCCTCCAGTGTCAGGACGTGCGTGACCTCGCGCCCGTGACCGGTCAGATCTTTGCTGCTCAGGTCATGGCCGTGCAGATGCGAAGCTTGAACTTCGGCGCGATTCTGTTCCAATTCCAGGCTCTCTGGTTCCATCCCTAATCTTATTCTGACCTTTCTGCTTTTAGACAGTACCCTTGGTCACGTCCGGTTGGGGCATCTAGTTAGACATCCCACAGCATGAAACAAGCTCCGCAATCCACGATGAGAGATGCCGATTCCGCGCGTGCGACGATCTCGACCAAGACACAACTGAGAATCGCTTAATCTTCACCCACCCTCGCGATCTAACTCTAAGTGCGCACGCACACCCAGTCCAATCGAAATTACTGATGGTGATCAGATGCTTGGCGAGAGGATTCGCCGCGGAAAGCTATCGGGCTTTGCCCCGTTACTCGCGTTTCGATCCGGCGGCTGGCTTCTTTCCCACATTCTGCCGCTTGTCTTTGTGGCCAAGGTCCAGGCCGAAGCGCGGTTCCGACTCCGTGCCTGAAATTCTGATCGGGATCTCCGTTCCCGCTCCATTCTTTGTAAAGAACGGATCAATGGGCCTCAGAAGAATCGATTTCCAGCCGGTAGTCATCTGCGACAGCTTCGCATCCAACCGCACCTTCCCACGAAAATCGAACGTTCGTCCGTCTAAACTGTAGTCGCCTGTCATATCGACATGCGTCCCCGGAATCAGAAAATGAAGAGACGAAAAGCTCAGCAATCCCTCCTTCAGAGTGAACACGCCGCGCAGATCAACCGGCACATTTTCCCCGGTGTGCTCCTGCACCTCCTTGGGTTTCCCCTGGCTGCGCAAACTCAGCGAGTCGAGCCGGCTCTGCACTTTTTCGTTCGTAAAGTGCGCACTCAGCACGTGAAAATTGCCCGCTAACTGCAGTTTGTCAGCCACGCTCGCATCGCCGGGAGCCAGACTCAACCGCGTCTTCATCTCCACCGGACCAGTCATAACCGGAGGGTTGGTTCGCACTCCCAGCGTGAGCAAATCTTCAATCCGCGCATGATCCATCACCACATTGAGATGGATGTCGTGACCATTCGGCACGCGCACCACCGAACCCTCTGCGGTAAAGGAAGAATGAAGCAATGTCGCATTCACCGGCCGTAGATACGTGTCGCCGCTGGCGCCGTCAACAACGGCATGAAATTCCGTGTGCAGCGGCACCGGATGCCCGCTGGTCGCAATCTGGAAGTCCGGCGTATCGGTTTTCCCACGCACGGCGATATTGCCGAGAGTTCCCGAATATCGGCCAGTCGACGAGAGCGTCCCTCCAATGCCCTTGATGGTGCTCAGATCTGCGTCGCTGAAGGAATAGTCTCCTTGCACCGGAGTGTCCCGAGGGCTGTCGGGCTGCCATGGGCCGAACAAACCGCTTGACTGAATATTCCCCACCGGCCTCGGATTAACCAAGGTTGCATCAAAATGCATGGGCAGGCCGGGCCCAACATCCTTCATCCTGAGGTCTCCAATAGCAAATTCCAGCGGCGGCTTACCCGGTCTTGAAGTGTTGATCAGCAGCTTCGTATCTTCGCAAACGAACTTGTCGACAATGATCGCCATCTTGCCGGTTCTTGAACCCATCTTCGTTATTTCCCGGCGATCTCCCTTCGGCGGGATATTCAGCTCCAGACCCTTCACGTACACCGTGTCTACGTGCATCGGCGAACGAAACAAACTGCGCAATGCCGTTTGGAACCGGAACTCCCGAACATCGATCAGCGCTTGCACACCCGGCTCATAAGGATTGGGATCCGTTGCGCCAAAAATTTTCAGCCCTTCCCCGGAGACTTCCAGTCCATTGACCACCGAAACATGAAGACTCGCCAGCTCCACTTTGCTCTCGAAGCGATTCGATAAAGTCTCAATGACCCGGGTTCGCAGGATCGGTTCGGCGCGATCGATCACCAGTCGCACCGCTACCACCGCGCCAACCAACAGAATGAGAGCGGCTACGCCGATCCATTTCCAGGGCAGCGCATGGCCCGCCTTCTGCGAAGTTCTTTTGGGTGGAGTTTGCACAACCGCCATTTCAACATTAGATGGGGCATTCGGGATAGGGGATATACGCTAGCTTCTCAAAATTTTGAGTGGATCCCAACAAACTCCCGGATTGCAGCGCTCTTAGAAGTTCTTCTCCAGAAATTCCTTCAGCCGGTCGAGCCGAAAACTGGCATCGCCGATCTCGATTTTCAGCAGCAATTGCGCGGTAGTCAGCTGGTTGCGGAAGTCCAGGGCAGCGGTGGTCTCGGCAGCGGCCACGAGTTGAAGGTTGCTTTCAATTTGTTTTTGCTCTTCCCGGAGAGCCTTAAGCCTGCCGTCTTGAACCGCGATTCCGTCCGTAACCTGCTGCTTAAGAATGTCGGCGTTGCCGATGACATCGCCTTCCTGCACCTTCTTCCACTCGTCGTAGGCGTCCGCGGCTCGGTCCAGATGTTTGTTGATGGCATGGCTGGCCAGGTTGTAACTGATCGACACTTCGCCGTATGCTCCTCTGCTGTCGACCCACGGACTGATCTGCTGGTGTCCACCCACTGAAAGCGCCACGTCCCAGTCATTCTGGCGGCTCAGTTTGTCCAGCGCCTTTTGCTCGTTCACTTCCCGGCCCTGCTTCTCGGTGACCAGTTCTTTCAGCGGCCGGTCACTCCGCGGCGGCGCATAGAGGGACGCGACCTTCGTCTGCGTATCCGCTCGATCCGCATCCAGCTTGATCTTTGTTGTTTGCAAGGCGAAGGCCATGGGCCGGGTCATGTTCTCCGCATCCACCATCTTTGTGGTTGTCGCGAGCAGCGTGTCTAGGTTCGCAGACGCTTCCTGTATCAACCCCAACCTGTGTTGCAGCGCCTGCTTCTCCAGATTCGGCAGCGCGTATTGAATGTCCTGCTGCGTTGAAGTGCTGGCGCCATAGAGTTCGCAGTTCTTGCGCGCCACATCCATCGTCAGTACGCCCTTCCTCACGTTGGCTAAACTGCCGGAAACTCCCCACACCGCCTGCATGGGCAAGCCGGTGTTGGGCTGGGTCACGCCCACAACCGCATTTGGCGTAATCAGAAGCTCGCGCTGCGCCGCAGCCTGCTCTGTCAGGTATTTGCAATAGGTCTGTTGATCCTTGTTCTGCTCCTTGCCGTCAACCGCAAAGGCAGCTGGGATCAGCAGCAGCGCAATCGTGAAGCCTGTACAGAATTTTCCTTTGAATGTCTTGGGGTTCACTTGTGGCTTTAGCTTGCTCGAAGGCATCTAGAGTCTCCTCAGAAGAAGATCAGAAGAAAAGCGGTTTGCGGTTCAGGAATACGGTTTTCGACTTCGCGGATTCTGGATGATCGAGTTGCATTTGGATCAGGAATCCGCGGATGTCCGTCCTGAAGATGGGATGGATCGCATGTTCTTCGCCGGCAAAAATCTGCTTCACCGTGCCCACCTTCCGGCACAGCACCATGTTCAAATAACAGTCATACACCGCGGAGCCAGGGGACGCGCTGCTCTGGTTGTCATAAGGCACAAAGGCGAAGTTGACGACGTTATTTCCCGATACGCTGAGGTAATAGGGAGTCTGCTTAGCCGTAGCCAGCGCCGCTCTCAGCCGCTCGATTTGTTTGTTCTCTTCGTAGATCTGCTTCTGCGCCACAGCAATGGCAATGTCGAGCTGCGCTATCTCCGATATCAACTCGGCCTGCTTGTCGAGCACGTCCAAGGTCTTGGTATCGGTTGTAGTCTTTTCGAGAATATTGTCCGTGAGTAGCACTGCGCCGATCTTGCTGTCGGTATATGAACTCTGCACCTGATTCAGCGCCGCCCGCTGCGTAGCCGCATCCCCTTTCGTGATCAGCCCAGCCGCCAGATCTTTATCGATGGCTGCTTCCACCTCTTTCACCGCCGCCATCACGGCTTGCGTTTTCACGTTGTCGGCCTCTTTCTGCTTATCGAGCTCCAGCAACTGCGGGCCGGTAGCCAGGTTGTGCTGCTTTTCCCGGGCGATGGCAACCTGAAGCTCCGGCTCAAGCGCCTCCAGCGCACTCCGGTGCTTGGTCATTTCAGTGACGCCATCCTGCAGCTTCTTTTCGTCGACGTTCAGATCTTCCAGCGTCTGCCGGCTCGTCACCAGCTTCTCGGTAAAATCGAGACTCTTATCGTCGGCCGGAGAAAGAATCACAGGCGCAGCCCACGATGTGTTCAGCGCGTAGAAGCCCATGACAAAGCCGTACGCCAGTACTCCGAGGAGCACCACGTAAAGCGTCACTATGGCAAAGATGCGGTAGACCGTGACCACCGACTTGTACAGCATCGGCTGGATCACGGAAGGTTTTGCATCAGCCAACACCTTCTTGACTACTGGCGTCGCGGGCGTTGACATCCCTGACCTCCTGTTCCTTCGTCCGTGTGCCCCAGTCTCTGGAGTCCAGCGTGCACAGAGCCAGGGTGGTAAGAAACAAACTGCTGACAACCGTCCAGGCTAAATAAGCCCCGAAGGCGAGCGGGTTATTCACCGCCTCCCGCGCGCTGTATTTCCGGATCACCCAACCGAGAATCGCGGCAATCGCCAGGTACCCAACCAGCGGCCCCGGCCCGGCCAACTCCATCGGATTGCCCGACATCATGGTAAGAACCACCAGCAACCCAAGCAGCGCCCCCAGTGGCGTCAGCACCAGCGTAAACACGGTATTGGGGTGCAGCGTCCAAACGTGTTTGGGCAGAGTCCGCAGCGTATAAAAAAGATCGCGTATGATGCTGCGCTTCCAGCGCAACTGCTGCTTGAATAATTCCGGCAGCGTCGCGGGCACGGTGGTCCAGCACAAGGCGTCGTTATTAATGTAAGTCCCGTAACCTCGCAGCAGCGTCTGGTGAGTCAGAAACCGATCTTCGCCCTGGTTGACCGGAATGCCGAACCAGTGCCGGCTGCGAATCTTGGGCTCTATCTCAAGCAGCAACTCGCGCCGGATCGCGAACAGGCATCCGCTGATGCAGCCCACGCTGCGCGTCCAGTTCTCCGGAACCTTATAAAGCTGGAACGCGGCGTAGTAGATAAATGTCTGGATCGCGGTGATGGCATTCTCGTTGGGATTTCTTACTCCCACTCTGCCGCCCACAGACCCGATCTTCGGCTCCGAGAAGCAAGCCGCCAGTTCCCGGATCGCATCCGGATGAAAAATGCAATCGGAGTCGATCGAAATCATCAGCTCCGCCGTGGAGTGTTGCAAAGCGTTGCAGACGGTACGAGCCTTCCCGCTGTTCACCGCGTTCCGCCCCACCCTCACCCGAATGTTCGAAAAGTCGCGTTGCGCCTTGAGCATCCACTCGTAGCTGTCGTCCACCGAGCAATCGTCCTGCGCGATCACTTCAAACTTCTCTCTCGGATAATTACTGTTACTGATGCTCTCAATCGTCTCGTAGACCGTTTTGCCTTCATTGAAGCAAGGCATCAGAACACTAACAGTGGGCTGGTAGCTGTAATCTTTCTGGACTGTCGCCTTGGGAACCGACCACTTCAGAATGAGCGCAAGTGTGTATTTGAAAACGGAGATCAGCAAGCAGAGGAACAGAATGAGCCAGACTAGGACTGGAGCCATGTGTGCCCTAACATGTGTGCCCTGCTAACGAGTACCGAACCGAGCGCCGCGCAACCTTCGTCTGCGCCATCGATTACCGCGAATGGAAACGCTCGCGCGGACCATGAGGTCCTTGTCTATCGTAGCGCCGCCGTCCCGGCGGCTACCCTCATTAATACACGGGAGAATATCACAACCCTCGCCGGACGCCGCTCTTGGTCAAGCCAGTGAATTCTTGGGTAGTGGCTCAGCTTGAACAGCATCACATTTTGTCATTCCGAACCGGCGTTCTTTGCCGGTGAGAGCTTGCCCTGAGCGAAGCCGAAGGGAATCTGCTGTTGGCCGGCCTCAACTACTCGAAGTCGATCTTTTCGAACCCCAAACCCTGCAGCAGACTGCCGATAGTCGAAGCCGCATTCTGTTGGGCGGTTCGCAAAATGCCGTCGGCCAGGGCGGACTCTCGCAGCTGACGTTCCGCCTGCTGGCGCACTTGCGTTTCCAGATTCGGGTCAGTCGAGACCAGCAATCCAGTTTGCCTCGAATACACCCGCGTCTTCGCGCTGTCGATTCGGGCACTGAAGACTTCCGCCGCGGGAAGATGCAACTGAACCTGCTTGCCCTCCACTCGAACGTCGCCCGGCTTCAGATTCGAGAAATCGATCCCGGCAACCACTTCGCCGTGCACCATCATCAACAGGCGATCTCCCTCCAGAAAATCCGGAAGGACAGGGTTTTCTTTCGCGCCGGTCACGAGCTTGTCCATCGTGTAAACCACGGTCTCCAGCCGTTGTAACCTTTGAATGCGATCGACCACGGTGGGCTGGCTGACATCGATACTTAGGGTTCTGCCGGTCGCCGCCGACCATACATGGCTCAACAGAGCTCGCCCGGAACTTCGCGACAGCATCAGCCACCCCATCGCGCCGAAACACAGCACTCCGGCGAACAATCCGATGATCAGGGCAAACACCACGCCCGCGGAGAATCGAGAAGCTTTAGGGGAGCGAGGGCTAACTTCAGAATCGTGCAGCATCTTGCAAGGTTATCACCACGCGAGTGGTATAACCCTTCCGGCTCGCGATGGCAGGAGTTGCTTGCCGCCCGCTATTTCATCGGTGGCAAGTACGGAATATAACGGGCAAACAGCCAGCACAGAAAAAACACCACCGGCACGTGAACCACCAACTGCAGCATTCCATATCCCACAATGTCTCTGGCCTTCAATTTCAATATGCCCAGCAGCGGCAGCATCCAGAACGGATTCACCAGATTCGGCAGCGCTTCCGACGCGTTGTAGATCTGCACAACCCAGCCCAAATGCACCTGATGCAGGTTCGCGGCTTGCAGCACGTACGGCGCTTCAATGACCCACTTGCCGCCGCCGGAAGGAATGAAGACTCCGAGCACCGTCGAATACATCGCCACCAGCAGCGGGTAAGTGTTGTGCGTGCTAACGGAGGCGAATAGCTTCGCCAGCGAATCCACGATTCCCGTTCCCGCAATCATTCCATAGATCACGGCATAAAACGGAAACTGGATCAGTACGCCACCGGTCGCTGGAATGCACTCCGCCACCGCTCGCATAAAACGCTTCGGGCGCCAATGCAACAAGAGCCCAACTGTGATGAAGATGAGGTTGTAAGTACTAAGGTCAAGCTTTGCCAGCGCGCTTTGTGCAGATGGGCGGAATACGTCGATCAGATACCAGCACAGGAGCGCCGCCACTAGCACCGTCAGCAGCGGACTGTATTCCAGCCACTCCCCGGGCTTGCTCTTGGGCTCCAGGCTCGATCGAATCGGCTCGTACTGAATGCCGTAAGACTCCGCAGTTCTGGCGTTCTCCGCCGACGGCGTCGACAAGTAGGCAATCAGCACCGACAGCACGATCAGGACGACCGTCGTCACGATGCTGGGCCAAAGGAAGAGAGTTTGGGTGAGCGGGATCAGACCGCTGATGCTGAACAAGGACGGCGGTATGGAGGACTTGGTCGCCATCATCATCGCAGCGGAGGAAGACAGCCCCAACGCCCAAACAGCTCCCAACCCTAGATACGCAGCGGCACCAGCAGCGCGGTAGTCCAGCCCTTTTACGCGATGAGCCAGTTCCCGGACAAAGAGTCCGCCGATAATGAGACTCAAGCCCCAATGGATCAGGGACGTCAGCATGGATAACAACGCAACCAATGCCACCGCTCCCCGCGGCGTCTTCGGAATCCCAGCCAGGGCGCGAATAGCTCGATACACGATCGGCGTCGACGCCACAACATATCCACCGATGATGATCATCACCATCTGCATGGTGAAAGGCACAAGGGTCCAGAAGTTCTTCCCGCCCTGGATGGCCAGTTTGCCCGGACCTTGATGAAGCACCAACCCAACCACAAAGACCACCACAATTCCCAGCAGCGCAAAAATCAGCGGATCCGGAAACCACCGTTCACTCCAGTTCGCAAGCCCCAGGCCAACGCGCACAAGGCCTTGCTCCTGAGTCGTCCCGTGCTTTTCTCGTGCCATACTCGATCCTTTCGGTCCGCCAGCACTCGCAAGAACGAAAAGTTCTCAACGCCGCGGCAGACAACCTGGGTCCATACAACCTAGGTCCGGCTTATGCCCGACATTGTAGCCTGTGTTTGAAGAAAGGGAAGTCGTTATGGCACGACGAGCGAAATAAGACTGAACTGGCAACCGCAATGCAGCAGCGGCGCATCCGGCGCACAGGCGCTGGAATTCACCCGTCGAACCGCACCGGGGAAGGACTGCAACGTTTCGTGGAGCGGAATGCTCGCCAGCTACCTACCGCCCTAATAAGGAGATGTAACCACCGCATCCTCGGGATAGCCCAGCATCCCAAACTCCGGAACGTCGAGCCCTTCTTCTTCGGCCTCCGGCGCCACGCGCATGCTCTTCACTTTGTTTACCACCCAGAAAACGCCGTAGGTTGCCCCGAACGCCCACACCGCATACAAAGTTGCTCCCATGAGCTGGCACAAGAACTGCCTCGTATCCCCGTGGATCAATCCCGTCACCCCCTGGCCGGCACGTCCCAGATAAGAAGCTGCGCCCACTCCGTTCCATCCCGCGCCATAAGCTCCATCGGCAAAGATCCCCACGCTGACCGCCCCGAGCCAGCCGCAGTACCCGTGTACCGAAATCGCGCCACAGGGGTCATCTATCTTGAGAACGCGATCATTGAACAGCACACCAAGGCAGACCAGAACTCCAGCCAGCACGCCGATGATCGTCGCCGAAGTCGGCGACACAAAAGCGCACGGCGCGGTAATGGCGACCAACCCCGCCAGCATTCCGTTACAAGCCATGGTGATGTCGGGCTTGCCGAACACCCAGTACCACAGCAACATCGCAGCCGCGGAACCCGCCACGGCGGCCAGGTTCGTATTCACCGCGACTACGGAGATGCGAAGGTCCGTCGCTCCGAGCGTAGAACCAGGATTGAATCCCATCCATCCAAAGAGCAGGATGAACGTACCGGACACGACATAAACAATGTTGTGCGCGGGAAACACTCGAATCTTTCCGCCCGGTCCATACTTACCCAGGCGCGGACCCAAAATAATGGCGAGAGCCATGGCGCAGAACCCGCCCACGGCGTGCACTACAGTCGATCCCGCAAAGTCGACATATCCGTGGCCCAGATTCAACGTGGATCCCACTTGCGACAGCCATCCTCCGCCCCACGTCCAGCAGCCGGAGATCGGATAAAGAATCGCGCCGATAAAGAGTTCACACAACAGGAATGCCCAGAAAGTAATCCTCTCGCACACCGCGCCAACAATAATGTACCCAGCCGTCTCCATGAACACGACTTCAAACAACGTTAGACAATTGCTGGCGCTGTCGTATGCCGGGCCGACAAGAAAGAATCCCTTTCCACCCACGAATCCCCACTGCCCGCTTCCAATCAGAAAATGGTTGAGCGTGGGAATGCCGCCTAGATTAGTGGGTGCGGCATTGATGGCAACCGCTCCAAACTGGAATGCATATCCCACGGCGTAATAAGCCAGAAAGGCAAACACGTAAGCCGCGAAATTCAGCATCATCAAGTGAGCTGCGTTTTTCTTCCGCATCAGTCCGCACGTGAGCAGCGCGAAGCCCGCCTGCATGAACAGTACGAGATAGCCGGTATTCAGGGTCCAGGCAAAATTTGTCGCGACGCGAACGTGCCCCACGCTATCAGCCAGTTTTACCGCCAGCGGCTCCTTCGCCGCCTGCGCCTGATAGTCATCGAATGCCTTCTTGTTGGCCGCGTAGTCCGGTGAGGTCTTGTCAGTGGGCTCGGCGACAACAAAAGAATTTCCGGCAGCGTCCACGGCCGTGGTCTTGTCTCCAGTGGCCGTGCCGGATGGATCCGGCTTCGGTCCATCGTCGGCAAAGCACCGCGTGGAAAGCCCGGTGAATAATCCGAAGGCGAGAACGATGGCGGCAGCGGTCGACACCAACCACAGGCGCAGAGAGAGCCTGTCGGCTCGTTTTGTCATGTTTGCTGGCTCCTGTTTTTGCAGCGTGGATAATTCTCGGTGATGGTACGCCTGCCGGAAAAATACGTGCAACTCCCGATACCACCCACTCGCGAATCTTGGAGGGAAGGGCTGACCCAGGAAAGAGCCGACCCCGATGAGCGCCGTTTGCGTTCAATCGCAGTCCTCTCCCTAATCTGCAGACGATAAAGGGGCGGATCGAGTGAGTCCAATTCAAATTTCTCATTGCGCCGATCAGCCGCTTAAATGGTCCCCCAACAAACGGCATGACTCCCAGGCACGCCTACAAAATTCTCTCGTGAGCGTAGCCCGAGGCCAGCAGCGCCGCGAGCAACTCAGCAATGTGAGCCGGTCCTCGAGTCTCCATGGTGATGTCAATCGCCGTATCGCCCAGATTTACTCCGTGATAAGCGCGGTCGTAGGCGGTCTCAACAATGTTGGCGCGATGCTCCGCCAGGATTCCCGTGAGCCGGTGCAAAGCGCCGGGATAATCCGGCAAATGGACCCGCAGCCGCACCAGCCTGCCGTCTTTCACCAAGCCGCGCTCGATGATCCGGGAAAGCAGCGTAACATCGATATTCCCGCCGCACACCAGCACAGCAACCTTCTTGCCCTCGAGCGGAAGCTTGTGATTCAGCACGGCGGCAATCGAAGCCGCGCCCGCGCCTTCCGCCAGAGTCTTCTCCCGCTCCAGCAGTAGCAGGATCGCATTGGCAATCTCTTCCTCTTCCACCGTGACAATGTCGTCCACATATTTTTGCACCAGGGGAAATGTCCGCTCACCCGCTCGTCGCACCGCAATTCCGTCGGCAATCGTAGATGCCGGTTTAAGGGTTACGGGTTCTCCTTGCGCAACCGCAGCCTTCATGGAAGGCAACCTGACCGGTTGCACTCCGAAGACCTGCACGCGCGGATTCATTTCCTTTACCGCACAAGCGATGCCGCCGATCAGTCCTCCTCCTCCAATCGGCGCAACAATCGCCTCGATGTCAGGTTGCTGTTGCAGAATTTCCAATCCCAGCGTGCCCTGCCCGGCAATCACGGCATCATCATCAAAGGCGTGAATCAGCGTGAGATGCCGTTCCCGGCTCTGCTCGACCGCCTTCTCATACGCCTCGTCATAATTCGTACCATGCAGAACCACCTCAGCCCCATACGCGCGCGTGGCCGAGACTTTTGTGAGCGGCGTGGGCAATGGCATGTAAATGCTTGCCCGGATTCCTTGCCGCCCCGCATGATAAGCCACGCCCTGCGCATGATTGCCGGCAGACGCCGCAATCACGCCCTGCGCCCGTTCTTCGGCAGTCAGCGTAAGTAATTTATTCAGCGCCCCGCGCTCTTTGAAAGCTCCGGTACGCTGTTGGTTATCGAGCTTGAGGAAGATTGCGTTGTTGGTGAGCGCCGAGAAAGTTTCTGAATGCGTGCACGGAGAGATGCGAATGGCGTCGCGAATCCGGCCCATCGCAGTCTGGATATCCTGGATCCCAATCATGGCGTTCGCGAAGTCATCATACCTTGGGATCGTCGCCCACAGTCGGGAGTATCAGGCGATTTGTTGTCCTGCGGAAACAAGCGGAGCAGTGCGCACAGTCTTCGCCTTAAGGTACACATCCACGGCAGCGGCAGCCTTTCGTCCTTCGGAAATGGCCCACACCACCAGCGACTGGCCTCGCCGCATGTCGCCCGCCGCGAACACGCCGGTCACGGAAGACATGTAGTTCTGATCCGTCGCCACGTTTCCGCGCTGGTCGAGCACAACTCCCAATTGCTCGATCATTCCATTCCGCACCGGACCCAGGAAGCCCATCGCGATGAGCACCAAGTCTGCCTCGATCATGAACGCACTGCCAGGAATGGCCTCGAATTTCGGCGCAGGACCAACCCGCACGGCGTGCAGCTTCTTCACGCTTCCCGCCTCGCCACTGAATTTCGTTGTCGCAATGCTCCAGTCGCGAATGCCGCCTTCCTCGTGCGCCGCCTCTGTCCGCAGTTGCATCGGCCACAGCGGCCACGGAGTCTGCGGCGATCGCTCGTCCGGCGGCTTGGGCATGATCTCGAACTGGTGCACCGAAAGCGGCTTCTGCCGATGGCAAGTTCCCAGGCAGTCCGCGCCAGTGTCACCACCGCCAATAATAACCACTCGCTTGCCGGCCGCTAGTATCTCCGCTTCAGGGTCGACCGTATCCCCGAGGCACCGCCGGTTCTGCTGCGGTAGATACTCCATCGCAAAATGAATTCCCTTCAGCTCACGCCCCGGAACCTTGAGGTCGCGCGGATGCTCCGCTCCGCCCGCCAGCATAATCGCATCGAAGTCGCGGCGCAGATCTTCCACCGAAACATTCTTCCCCACTTCCGCGCCGGTAAAAAACTTCACGCCTTCCGCCGACATCTGCTCCAGCCGGCGATCGATAATATGCTTCTCCAGCTTGAACTGCGGAATGCCGTAACGCAGCAATCCACCGATGCGGTCCGCTTTTTCGTACACCACCACCGCGTGCCCGGCGCGACATAGCTGCTGTGCGGCCGCCAGTCCAGCCGGCCCGGAGCCCACAACCGCAACCTTCTTCCCACTGCGAATCTTCGGCGGTTCCGGCCGGATCCAGCCTTCCTGGAATCCGCGCTCAATAATATTTTTTTCGTTTTGCTTGATCGTCACTGGCGGCTGATTGATTCCCAGCACGCACGACGCTTCACAAGGCGCGGGGCAAATGCGTCCCGTGAATTCCGGAAAGTTATTGGTCGCGTGCAACTGCCGCACCGCTTCTTTCCAGCGCCCGCGATACACCAGATCGTTCCAGTCGGGAATCAGGTTGTTCACCGGACAACCCGTCTGGCAGAAAGGAACGCCGCAATCCATGCAGCGCGCGCCCTGCTTCTTGAGAGTCTCTTCCGGAAGATCGAGATAAATCTCGAACCAGTCATTCACCCGTTGGGTCACAGGACGGCGTGGAGCCAACTCGCGCGAGTATTCCAGGAAGCCGGTGGTCTTACCCATGTTGAACCTGCCCATGCTGAACCTGCCCGCTCAGCACCCGCGCATGGTGCGCCTGCTCGGCATGCGTGAGCGCCGCCAGCGGCTGGTTCAATCCATAAGGTTGGCGCCTGCGGCCCATTCCCAGCACCCGCTTGAATTCGTGTGGGAAAACCTTGATGAAGCGGGGCAGCACCTCAGCCCAGTTCTCCAAAATCCATTTCGCACGGCGGCTCCCGGTTAACTCCAGATGCCGGGCTACCAGTTCTCTCACGATCTGCTCATCCAGCGTTTCGGCCACGGGCTCAAGATCGACGGAGCCAAGATTGCAGCGCTCTTCCGCAAAGTTGCGGCGCTCGTCAAATACATAAGCCACACCGCCGCTCATGCCGGCGGCAAAATTCCTCCCGCACGATCCCAATACCAGCACGAGCCCCTTCGTCATGTATTCGCAACCGTGGTCGCCGACTCCTTCCACCACGGCAGTCGCCCCGGAGTTGCGAACCGCGAATCTCTCTCCGGCCACTCCGTTGAAAAACGCTTCTCCGCTGGTTGCGCCGTAGAGCGCAACATTTCCGATCAGGATGTTTTCTTCGGGAGCGAATCCGGAAGCTCGTGGCGGATACACGACTATGCGTCCACCGGACAAGCCTTTGCCGACGTAGTCGTTCGCTTCGCCTTCGAGCGTCAGCGTGACGCCGTTCGCCAGAAATGCACCCAGGCTTTGTCCCGCCGATCCCGTCAGTTGAATCCGAATCGTGTCGTCGGGCAGTCCCGTGGAGCCATACTTGCGCGCAATCTCCCCGCTCAGCATCGTCCCCACGGTGCGGTGCACATTGCGCACCGGCAAGTCGATCTCGACCGGAACCAGCGTATTGATCGCCACCCGCGCCGCATCCAGAATCTTGTGATCGAGCGCCTCCTCCAGCCCATGATCCTGCGCCTGCATACATCGCCGCGCCACGCGCGACGGCATCGGCGGGCTATAGAGAATCGCCGAAAGATCCAGGCCTCGCGCCTTCCAGTGATCGACCGCAGGCTCCACATCGAGCAGGTCGACCCGCCCCACCATCTCATCGAAACTCCGGAACCCTAGCTCGGCCATGTACTGGCGCACTTGCTCGGCCAGAAAGAAAAAGAAATTGATCACATGCTCCGGCTGCCCCTGGAACTGCTTTCGCAGCGCAGGATCTTGCGTCGCAATCCCCACCGAGCAGGTATTGAGATGGCATTTGCGCATCATCACGCAGCCCATCGCAATTAACGGCGTTGTAGCAAAGCCAAACTCTTCCGCTCCCAGCAATGCCGCGATCACAACATCCCGGCCCGTCTGCAGCTTGCCGTCAGTTTGCACTCGAATGCGGCTGCGCAAATCGTTCAGCAACAACACTTGCTGCGTCTCCGCCAATCCCAATTCCCACGGAATGCCTGCATGCTTGATCGAACTCAGCGGCGAAGCTCCGGTTCCACCGCTGTCTCCGCTGATCAAAACCACATCGGCATGCGCCTTCGCCACACCCGCAGCCACCGTACCCACGCCCGACTCGGCCACCAGTTTCACCGCAATGCGAGCCTGCGGGTTGATGTTCTTCAGGTCGTAGATCAACTGCGCCAGGTCTTCAATCGAGTAAATGTCATGATGCGGCGGCGGCGAAATCAGTCCTACCCCTGCGATCGAGTGCCGCAAGCGCGCGATCACCTCGTCTACTTTATGCCCCGGAAGCTGCCCACCCTCCCCGGGTTTCGCGCCCTGCGCCATCTTGATCTGCAATTCGTCCGCATTCACCAGATAATTTGCCGTCACCCCGAAACGCGCAGAGGCCACCTGCTTCACAGCGCTGCGCCGCAGGTCTCCACTCGCATCCGGCGTGAACCGCTCTTCATCTTCTCCGCCCTCGCCGGTATTCGACTTTCCTCCAATACGATTCATCGCGACCGCGAGCGTCTCGTGCGCCTCTTTGCTGATCGACCCGAACGACATCGCGCCAGTGTTGAAGCGCTTCACGATCTCTTTCGCTGGCTCCACTTCTTCGATCGGAACCGGCGCTTCGCTCTTCTTAAACCTCATCAAACCGCGCAACGTACACAACTGGCTGCTCTTCTTATCGACAAGGTCGGCGTATTCCTGGAAAGTCTGAAAGCTCTCCTGCCGCACCGCCTGCTGCAGCTTGCTGATCGTCAACGGATTCAGCAGGTGATACTCGCCATTCGTCCGCTGGTGGTAGTTTCCTCCCACCGCCAACTCGGTCTCAAACTCCGTGACCGGCCGCAGAGAATGCTCGTGCTGAAGCTGCGCTTCGCGAGCCAGAACGTCGAGTCCCAGGCCTTCCAGCCGCGAAGTCGTGCCCGCGAAATAGGCCTCCACCAACTCTTTGTTTAATCCAATTGCTTCGAAAACCTGCGCTCCCTGATAGCTCTGCAAGGTCGAAATGCCCATCTTCGCGAAGGTCTTCAGCAAACCCTTCTTCACCGACTTCATGAAATTCTTGACTGCAAGCTCCGGCGTAACACCGTCCGCCAACTCGCCGCGCCAGGCAAGATTCTCCACCGTCTCCAGCGCCAGATACGGATTGATTGCACTCGCTCCGTATCCGCTGAGTAACGCGAAATGCATCACCTCGCGCGGCTCGCCGGATTCCGTAATGAGCGCCACCTGGGTCCGCGTCTCTTCCCTCACCAGCAGATTGTGCACGGCCGCCAGAGCCAACAAACACGGAATCGGCGCATAGTCCTTGTCCACGCCGCGATCGGAAAGAATGAGCAGAGAGTATCCCGCCCTCACCGATAACGACGCTCTTTGGCAGAGCTCATCGAGTGCCCGCTTCAATCCAGCTTCACCTTCGCTCGCCCGGAACAGCGCCGGCAGAGTGGTGGCCAGCAGATCCCGGTGCGACACCCGGCGTAGCTTCTCCAACTCGCGATTGCTCAGCAGCGGATGCTCCAGCTTCAACATGTGGCAGTTTTCCGGCGCTTCTTCCAGGATGTTGCGCTCGCTGCCGATGTAGCTGATCAGCGACATCACCATTTCTTCGCGAATGGGATCAATTGGCGGATTCGTCACCTGCGCGAACAACTGCTTGAAATAATTGAACAGCGGCTGCGGCCGGTCCGAGAGACAAGCCAGCGGCGTATCCGTACCCATCGAACCAATCGGTTCTTCCCCCGCGGAAGCCATCGGCCCAAGAATCATCTTCAGATCTTCGTCCGTGTAACCGAACGCCCGTTGCCGGCGAAGAAGCGTTTCCGGGTCGGGCGGGTGCGTCCGCGTCGGCTCGGGCAGTTGGCTCATCGCAATCTGATTGTCCTTGAGCCATTGCGCGTACGGCTGCTGCGCGGCCAAACGCCCCTTGATCTCCCGATCCGAAACGATGCGGCCTTCCACCGTGTCCACCAGAAACATTTTTCCCGGTTGCAGCCGGCCTTTCGTCTTAACTTGCTCCGGTGCCACATCCAGCACCCCAGCTTCCGAAGCCATGATCACCACATCATCGTGAGTGACCACATACCTTCCCGGCCGCAGACCATTGCGATCAAGCGTAGCTCCGATCACGCGGCCATCCGTGAACGCGACCGCGGCCGGCCCGTCCCACGGTTCCATCAGGCACGCGTGATATTCGTAAAAAGCCCGCTTCTCCGGCTTCATGTGCGGATTCCCCGCCCACGCTTCCGGAATCAGCATCGCCATGGCATGCGGCAGGCTGCGTCCGCCCTGCAGCAAAAGTTCCAGCGCGTTGTCAAAGTTCGCGGAGTCGCTGCCATCCGGCTCAATGATCGGGAACAGCTTTTTCAGGTCGTCGCCAAACAGCTGCGATGCCAGCAACGACTGCCGGGCATGCATCCAGTTCACATTGCCGCGGAGCGTATTGATCTCTCCGTTATGCGCAATGTATCGATAAGGATGCGCACGCTGCCAACTGGGAAACGTATTCGTCGAAAAACGCTGGTGCACTAGACAGAGCGCACTCGTCACATCCGGATCGGAAAGCTCGCGGTAGAAACTCGTGAGCTGGGAGGCCAGCACCAACCCTTTGTAGACGACCGTTCGGCAAGAAAGTGAAGGACTATAAAACATCCCCGCATCCTCAATGCCAGACTCCCGGATTTCATTTTCCGCGCGCTTGCGTACCACGTACAACTTGCGCTCGAAGGCATCTTCGTCAAGACCCGGTCTGCAGCCGATAAAAATCTGCTGGATGTAAGGCTGCGAAGCCCGCGCCACACGCCCAATCGCCGATGCATAGACGGGCATGTCTCTCCAGCCCAGCACCGACAATCCCTCTTCGCGCACGATTCGCTCAAGAATTCCTTCGCATTGCAGCCGCGGGTGCTTTTCCACCGGCAGAAATGTCATTCCCACGCCGTAAGATCCAGGCCGCGGCAATTCGAATCCCAGCTTCGCGCACTCGCGCGCGTAAAACTTGTGCGGAATCTGAATCAACACACCGGCGCCGTCGCCGGTCTCGGCATCGCAACCGCAAGCGCCGCGGTGCGCCAGATTCAGCAGTACCTGGATTCCCTTAAGCAGGATGTCGTGGCTCTTCTCGCCTCGGATGCTCGCCACAAACCCAATCCCGCAGGCATCGTGCTCCTGCGCAGGGTCGTACAGACCTTGCGCCAGCGGCATGCCATTCTTCAGGCCTACGCGGGACATTGCACCGTCTCCTTTGGGGGGGTGAATCCGTACTGCGAATCGGTTATTCCTGGGCTCAAGCCAAAGGCTGCGGGCGCAGCCCACACCGCCCTCCAAGCCTACTCCGTCGATTCTGTGATAATCCTTAGCTGACGCCAAGTACAACTCAGAATTTCGATGCGGGGGATGGGAATTTCAGAATTGCCGCATTCCGCAGCCAACCGGCATATGGAAAAATTTCCGAATCCGGTATGATTTGTGGCAATCCAAACTTCCTAAGCGGGAACCTGGATGAATTTCCTTGCCTCTAAGACGCTAGCGGCGTTGAATGCGAGAGGAGGTGACTCAGAGTGATCGACAAGGCAAATCCCCCGGCGATCGAAAGCGTTCCCAACTCTGTCTCAAGGCGCGACTTCATTAAGGGCGTCATCACCAGCGGCGTGGCCGTCTCCTCCGCCAGCTATCTATTCCGCGCCTCCACTCTTCTGCACGGCCAACAATTATCCGCAGGCGTAAGCGAGCGGTTGATTACCGTCAACGTCAACGGCCAGCAGCGCCGTGTCGATGTCATGAAGCAGGAGACCTTGGCCTGGACGCTGCGCTATAAACTGGGCCTCACCGGAACCAAGCTGGGCTGCGACCGCGCTGAATGCGGATCTTGCACCGTCCTCATCGACGACATTCCGTATTATTCCTGTTCCGTGCTCACCCATACAGTCCGTAGCCGGAAGGTCCTGACGATCGAAGGCCTGGCTAGTGCCGACGGAACCCTGCATCCCGTACAGCAAGGCGTCATCGATGAACAAGGATTTCAGTGCGCCTTCTGCATGCCCGGCTTCCTCATGACGGCGGTCGGATACCTGAAAACCAATCCCTCTCCCACCCGCCAGCAATTGGCGCAAGGCGTCTCCGGATGCCTCTGCCGCTGCCAGGATTACGACAAAATTCTCACCGCGTTGATGCGCGGCGCAGAAAATACGCGGAGGGCCCAGCTTGGATAACAAAGTTTCGGATAACAAAAACGTCGTCGAGACTAGCCCGGCTAAGCCTGCCGAACGCCAGTACGGCGCCAAGTACAAGCTGATCGGCAAGAACTACCAAACCCCCGACCTCTACGCAAAAGTCACCGGCCAGGCAAAATATGCCGAAGACTTTCGCGCCGATGGCATGCTGTTCTGCAAGTTGCTGCTCAGCCCCATGCCGCACGCGCGCGTAAAGCGCATTCATACTGATGCGGCGCTCGCCATGCCCGGCGTTAAAGCCATTCTCACCGCCAACGATCTTCCCGCTCCAGCCGACACGCTTACCGATAACGGCACAGTAATCAAGGCCAGCAAGTGGGGCGAGCGCGGCCTCACCAACGAACCGCTCTATCAAGGCGAACCGATCCTCGCCGTGGCTGCCGTGGATGAACTCACAGCCGCCGAAGCCATCGAGAAAATTCAGCTCGATCTTGAACCGCTTCCCTTCGTCGTGGATCCCCTCGACACTCTCCGGCCCGGCGGCCCGAATCCGCGAACCGATGGCAATATCTGGGCCCGGCCTGCACCGCCGTCTTCGCCCCACTCCGCACCACCCGCACCGGGACCACCCGAGGTCACGGAACTCAAGTGGACCGCGTCTGACTTTGCCGAGCTAAAACACGGTCGTTTGCCCATGGGCAAGACTCCCGACGAATGGTCCTACGGCGATCTAGATGCAGGCTTCAAGAATGCGGCCCTCGTTCTCGATGAAACCTTCGTCACGCCCGACACCAGCCATCAGACACTCGAAACTCGCAGTGCGATGGCCTATTGGCAGAATGGCAAGGTCTACATCCATACCGGCACGCAAAGCACCGCACAAACCCTGCCTGCAATCGCGCGCTGGCTGAACATTAGTCCAGACAACGTCGTCTTCATCAGCGAATACACCGGAGGCGGATTCGGCAGCAAGATCACCGGCGGCGTGACCATGATCATCCCCGCTCTTCTGGCGAAGAAAACGAACGCTCCCGTAATGATGCGCATCAGCCGCGAGGAGGAAACTTTCATCGGACGCGCCCGCCCCAGCTTTCAAGGAAGGATGAAAGTCGGCTTCTCCAACGAAGGGCGCATCACCGCTCTCGACATGTTCGTGATTTGCGACAACGGCCCTTACGACGCCGTCGGTGACGCCCCGTCGTCCGGCCGCATTGTTTCTCTGCTCTACCAGCCGCAAGCCATGCGCTGGCGCGGCGTCACGGTAATGACCAATACTCCGCCCCGCAGCGCTCAGAGTTCTCCCGGAGGCCTGCAGGGAATCGTCATCCTCGAACCGATCATCGCGAAAGCCGCGCGCAAGCTCGCAGTCGACCAGGTGGCCATCCGCCGCATCAACTGCCCCGAAGGCAAGGCGCCGTTCGGTCCCGCCGTGCAAGGCAAACGGCAGTATGCCACCAGCGCATTCATCAAAGAAGCCCTCGACAGCGGTGCGGAGCAATTCAAATGGAGCGAGCGCGTCGCGCGCACTGCAAAAAGAATCGGCACGAAAGTTCGCGGCGTCGGCGTATCGCTAAGCTGTTATGTCGGCGGCACCATCGGATTCGACGGCCTTCTGGTCGTCAAGCTGGATGGCCGCATCACCTTTCAGTCGGGAATCGGCAATCTGGGCACAGAATCGGTGATCGATGTGCACCGCGCCGGCGCGGAGGTTCTCGGTGTGCCGTGGGAAAAATGCGACGTCGTCTGGGGTAACACCACCAAGAACCTTCCTTTCACCTGCGTCTCCGGCGGCAGCCAGACCACGCACGCGATGACGCGCGCCGCCTACGCCACGGCGATGGACGCGAAGAAAAAATTGCAGGAGATCGCCGCGAAAAAACTCGGCGGCAACCCGGAGCAATACGAGGTCGCGAACGAGCGCGTCTTCCGCAAGGGCGGCGGCTCCGGCATGACCCTGGCACAAGCCGCGACCCATGCGATTCAACTCGGTGGCATCTACGATGGCCACGAGCCTCCGGCCGATGTCCACAAGTTAACTAAGGCGTCAGTCGCGGCCCTGGCCGGCCAGGGCCTGGTGGCCGCAGCCACGGACAACTACCCGCGCGACGGCTCCACGTTTTCCTACGTCGCCAGCTTCGCCGAGATTGAAGTCGATATCGAAACCGGCAAGTACTACATCTTGGATTTCCTCGCCTCCGGCGATGTCGGCACGGTTATCCATCCCCGCGCGCTCGGCGGCCAAATGCTCGGCCGTTCAACATTGGGCATGGGCCATGCGCTCGGTCAGAAATGGGTGTTCGATCCCCACTACGGCCAGATGCTTTCAAAGCGTTTTCACCACAGCAAGCCGCCGACGATTCTCGATGTGCCCGTCGACATGCAGTGGACAGCGCTCGATATTCCCGACCCGGAAACGCCAGTGGGCGCTCGCGGCGTCGGCGAGCCGCCGGTCGCAGGCGGGTGCGGCGCCGTCTTGAACGCACTCTCCGATGCGCTTGGAGACGAAATCTTCCAGCGCGCGCCAGTAAATGCCGACACAATTCTGACTTCGCTGGAAGCGGGCCGCCCCATGCAACATCCGCTGATGGCTCACATTTAAGGAGGCGGTGCAGTTTGATTGTCATCCGAACAAGCGTTCTTCGCGCCGTGAGGAATCTGGGCGAGNNCGAGCCGCGCGACGGGTCGCGCTTTTTGCGACCCATCAATCGCGCGTTTGGCTCGCTTCCTTATTTGATCGACTGCGGAATGCAGATTGAAGGAGAGTTATGGCTGTCATACGAGACGTAATGCCCGCTTTCGAGCTCTTTCAGCCGGGCTCCGTCGCCGACGCGCAGAAGCTTCTCGAACAGCACGGTCCCGACGCCTGGATCCTGGCTGGAGGGCTCGACAGCTTCGACTGGCTCAAGGATCGAATTCGCAAACCCAAGGCCGTGGTCGACCTCAGCGGAATCGAGGAACTGCGGGGAATCCGCACGGCCAGCGATGGCGGCATCGAAATCGGCGCCATGACCACGCTCGCCGAAGTGGTGAATCATCCCGTCATCCAGCAGAAATATGCTCTGCTGGCGCAGGCCGCGGAAGTCGTGGCCTCGCCGCAAATCCGCAACCAGGGCACGCTCGGCGGCAATGTTTCACAGGACACACGCTGCTGGTATTACCGCGGCGGCTGGCCCTGCTACCGCGCCGGCGGCAACATTTGCTATGCCGACACTCCCGAAGGCCGCAACCGCGAACACGCCATTCTTCACGCCGACCGCTGTGTCGCCGTGAATCCCTCCGATACAGCCCCCGCCTTGATCGCACTCGACGCCAAGTTCGTTCTCCGCACCCGCAAAGGCGAGCGCGTGGTCGATGCCGAAGACTACTTCCTCGGTCCCGAGATCGACATCACTCGCCTGCACATCCTGCAGCCCGGAGATCTTCTCACCGCCATTCGCATTCCCTCCACCTGGGCGAGCACACAATTTTATTTTGAAAAAATCCGCGACCGCAATGTCTGGGATTTCCCGCTCATGAATGTAGCCTCGGCCATGGCAACTTCCGGCGAAACGATTGACCGTATCCGCATCGCGGTAAACGGCGCAGCCGCGCGGCCGTTGCGCCTAAAAGCAGTTGAAGATGCGGTTCGCGGCAAACCCCGTAGCGCCGCGACCGGAGAAATGGCAGGAAAGCTCGCTGTGCAAGGCGCGATCCCCTTGCAGTTCAACGCCTACAAAATCCCGCTCATGCGAAATCTTGTAAAGCGCTCCATTAGCGGAGTAGCGGAGGCTACATGGACTTCTTAGAGTGGGCCACCAGCCCGTGGGGACAGACCGTCCCCATCCACATCGCATGGTTCTTGATCTGGGTTTCGGCGATCGCAGGCTTGCTCTTCCTCATCGTCCACGCCACCTGGCTCAGATACTTCGCGAAAGAAAAAGAGTTTGCCGGCAATACTCCTCCCGCAGTCGCCGCCGAAATACCCAGGCACGTTCCCCGGCACTCGCTGGTAGCGCGCCTGTTTCACTGGATCATGGCCGCTTCCATGCTCACGCTGCTGTTCACCGCGTTTCTGCCCAAGGTAGGCGTCCAGTTTCCCTGGGTCACTTATCATTGGATCGCCGGCGTCGTCCTCACCGTCTCAATCCTCTTTCACATCATTCATGCTTCCTTCTGGCTCGATTTTTGGTCGATCTGGCCCGACCGAATCGACGTCGACGACGCCCAGAAAAGAGTTCGCCGTTTTTTCGGAATGTCCGCTCCGCCGCCGCGAAAGTTCGCCAAGTATCCGCTGGAGAACAAACTCTTCCACGGCGTCATCATCTTGTGCGGCCTCTCGGTGATCCTCACCGGCGTGTTCATGATGTCCCGCGTCCGCACCGTCTTCTTTCCCCGGAATCCCTATCTATTCGGCGACATGACCTGGGGACTGATGTACGTCCTGCACGGCCTGGCTGGCGTAGGCTTGATTGCGCTGGTCATGATGCACGTCTACATGGGCCTCCGTCCCGAGAAACGCCCGATCACGAAATCGATGATCTTCGGCTGGATGGACCGCGACTTCTATCTGCAAGAGCACGATCCCGAACGCTGGGTCGTCGAAGCCTCTTCTTCGTCATCCTCGAACTCGGCGCCGTCTTCCAGCCCGGTGAAAGGCCAAGGACTACCCGATGCTGGCTGAGATCTCAAATCGCTGCAACGCCGTGGAAGAGTGCTATGAGTTCATGTTGGCCTACGCCGCCCAAGGCTTCCGCAGTGACCGTGACAGCAAATCCGGCGGCGAAGTCCGCGACTTCCTGCACCGCGCCGTGACCGCCTTAACCGGCCTCGCGGAAACTTGTGCCCTGGCAGCCAAACAGGAAGGCCTTGAGTCCGCCGAGAAATACCTGGCCTTCTTTGCCGTGCTCGATCGCGACGCGCGCGATTCTCTTGCCGCCATCGAGTTGGTTCTCGCCCAACCCGCCATCAGCTCCCAGTTGATCGATAATCTGAACGCCTCCATCCACCTCCGCGCCCTGCTCACCGATTTGTTTCTTGTCGATGAGATCCTGAAAAAGCAAGACCAGCCAGCGGCCCAAGTCGCTACCAGCGAACAGGAATAAAGAGATAGACTGCCGTGCGGAAGCCCAAGGGACAGACCAACTGCGGCGCCGGGCCGTTTCGGGAATCCGCCAAAGACCTACTATTATCTCCTTGACTTTGGGCGAACAAATAACGAATATTACAGCGTGTCGTCATGACGAAGTTATTCCATGAGATTCGAGACCCAATCCACGTCTTCATTCACCTAGACTGGTACGAGAAGAAAGTGCTCGATTCTCGCCCCTTCCAGCGTCTGCGGAACATCACTCAACTCGCCCTAACCTATCTCCTCTATACCCGGCGCAACGCACAAGCGGTTCGAACACTCATTGGGCGTCATGGAACTCGCGAGTCGCGCCTTTGAGGTAATTACAAAACCCGCGAACGTAACGGATGAAGTTAAGGGCCTCCTGCCAGACCTGGGAAATGCCGATGCCCTTCCTTATTGGAAACACGTCTTGCGGATGGCTGCGCTTTGCCACGATATTGGGCACCTGCCGTTCTCCCACGCCGCCGAGGAAGAGTTGCTTCCAAAGGGCTGGACTCATGAGCGGCTGTCTCGCTTATTAATCGAGAGCGAAGAGATGCGCGAGATTTGGGACAACATGGTACCGCCGCTAAAGCCCAAGCACATCGTGAAACTCGCTCTAGGAGCGCGGAAAGCCAAAGATCTGCAGTTTTCCAGATGGGAGACGATTCTGTCCGAGATCATCGTCGGAGATGCGTTTGGAGTCGACCGTGTCGATTACCTTCTCCGCGATTCTCACCACACTGGAGTTGCCTACGGGAAGTTCGACCACTACAGGCTCATAGATGAGCTTCGGATTCTGCCAAGCTTCGAAGGCTCCACCGAGCCCTCCCTCGGCATCAACGGAGGAGGAATATACTCCGCAGAAGCCTTGGCCCTAGCTCGCTACTTCATGTTCTCGCAAGTCTACTATCACCCGATCCGCCTGATCTACGACCATCATCTGAGGGATTTCTTGACCGCTTGGCTGTCCAAGGGGACCCTACTTCCTGAAGGCACTTTCCCGATCGACATTGAAGGCCACCTACGGACTACGGATGACGAAGTAAACGCAGCCCTGCGGATTGCGGCCTCTGATCCGGAATATCCCGGCCATATTTCCGCTCGTTGCATAATGAGGCACTGTCACTTCAAGCGTCTTTACGAAAGAGATCCACAGGATGCTAAGCTAAACTCAGAACCGGGTGCGGCGATTGCGATGGCTGCTAAACGCGAATTCGGAGCAAATGCCGTTCGTTACAGCAAGCCGAAGGTCAAGAATGTTGCCATCGATTTCCCAGTTTGTGGTCCTGACGGCCGCGTGCAACCCGCAATTTCGGCATCCGAGACCTTGTCTAAGCTGCAACCGACTGCGATGGAGTTTGTTTTCATCGACCCGGAGCTAAAAGCAAAAGCTAAATCCTGGCTCGACAGGAATCGAGAAAAGATCCTAGCCGCAGCCGGAGAACAGGAGGATGAAGAACATGAAACACAGCCAAAGAGCAGCAATACTCACGTTGTTGAACCGCGAAATGCAGAGAAGGGGTAGTTGGTGCGGGGAGACGCACATTCAAAAGGCGACATTCTTTCTTCAGGATTTGTTGGGCGTGGACGCGGGCTTCGACTTCATCCTCTATCGGCATGGCCCATTCTCGTTCGATCTCCGCGACGAACTCTCGTCCATGCAAGCAGACGGCCTTCTTGAGCTTGCAGTAAAACGCGAAGGATATGGGCCAACCTATGTCCCTACTCAGTTCAGCGAGATGTTCCTGGAGAGATTCCCCAAGACCACCGCCCGCTACATGAAGCAGATCAGGTTCATAGCAGACGAGCTTGGTGACAAGGGAGTGGCCGAACTTGAGAGGTTAGCAACCGCATTCTTCATCGCTCATCGCGAACGAATAGCCAGCGTCGCACTACGAGCCCAGAGGCTCGTGGAGCTTAAACCGCACATATCCTTGCCGGATGCTCGTTTTGCGTGCCAACAAGTTGACAGTTTGATCGAAAGGGCTCGCCCCTTTAGCCCCAGGGAAGAATAGGAGGTAAGGCCAATGTCAGGTAGAAACCCGCTGGACGGTCGCAGCCGTAATGAGGCAACGGGAAGGATTCGGCAGGATCGTTCCGATACGACCGTGGGGTCGATTCGCGAGGAAATTCCTGATTTCGCACCAGGCGTCAGGAGCGACGCCACCTTGGGCCACCTGCGCGAGATTACAGGAGAGACAGCCATACATCACGTGGCTGCGGCCCTGCGGAGGCCGAAAGGGTAAGAGCCTAATCGGGGTCGCCGTAAGAGCGCTGCCGGCCTTCCGCACTCGCGGCGAATGTGGGCTCCGAATTCCCTTGACTCCCACCCCCAAAAGCGCGATCCTATCTCTATACGCATTAGCTCGTTGACATCCGAATAGCAATGAGATAACTCCCGCAAATCCAATATTTTGCGGGTCGGCCACTTGATTCCAGGGCACTTTGCCCGAGCGAATTCAGTTAAGTCCTTTGCATGGAATATTTTGCGGGTAAGTTATTTACTTTCAATATTTTAGCCAGATTCCAGCCAGACAGGGAACATGCAACTCGCTGATTCCAGAGATTTTACCTCAGATCGATCTGTAATTTTTTTCAATCCAGATCCCGATCCCAAACCGCCGAATGGTGTAGCCTAAGAACATGCCGCCCACCCCACGCCCGCCCCGCTGGTATGCCATTCCGGTGCGCGTCCTGCTGGTGACTTTCATCGGCACGCTTCTCTGTTTCGCCGTCAGCCTGCTGCTGGGAATCATCGGCACCGTGATCTTTTCCGCTCACCGTGGCGTTCATCCCAACATGACCCAGGCCTATCGTCTCATCGCCCTGCCCGCGGCTGTGGTCGCAGGCAGCATCATCTTCGTTCTCGCGCTCACCATGGAAATCCGCCACTACCGCCAGTCCAAGACCTTGGCTGCAATTGCGAGGCTGAGCTGAGTGCCAACCAACTCCCCGCCCCGCATCGCCATCCCCATGCCGCACTCGATTGACCGCGAGTACGCCGAGCGCGCCATTCCGGCCTACGAGCGCGCCGTCGAACTCGCTGGAGGCGACCCGGTTCGCATCGCGCTCGACCAGTCGCAAGCCGAAGTCACGCAACTCATCGAGCGCTGTGACGCCGTGCTCTTGCCGGGCAGCAACGCCGACGTCGATCCCGCCAGGTTCAACGCCGCCCGCTCACCGCACACCGCCTCCGCCGACCCGCGCCGCGACGCCGTCGACAATCTCCTGTTGCAGGACGCCTACACCCTGCGCAAGCCCGTCCTCGGCATCTGCTATGGCCTGCAAAGCCTCAACGTCTACCGCGCTGGATCGCTCATCCAGCACATCCCGGATTTCCTGCCGGAGGATTTGCGCGGTCGTGTGAATCACGAAGCCGGACGCACCGTCGCCGTCGCGCACACAGTTGAACTCTCGCCGGATTCCAAGCTCGCAGGGATTTTATGTGGAGACAGCCGTCCCCGGCTGTCTAGCCGAGCGCAGCTCGGCGGCAAGGCTTCAACCCCCGAGGCAATCGTACTGCAGGTAAACTCTTCGCATCATCAATCCGCCGACACGATCGGCGACGGCCTGCGCATCTCCGCCCTCTGCCCCGACGACGGCATCATCGAAGGTCTGGAAGGAACCGCCCCCAATCACTTCGTCCTCGCCGTGCAATGGCACCCCGAGCGCTCCGTGGACGAAGACGAACCATCCCGCGCCATCTTCCGCGCTTTGATCGGAGCTGCGCAAACCCGCGACAAATAGCTCAAGACCGCTTCGCCTTCTTCCGCGCCTTCTTCAGAATCCGCTTTTCCAGCAACACCACCACATGCGCGATCGCAGTGTTATCCAGGTTCAACCCCTCCGGAGTCTTCGCCTTCAGTCCAACACAATCGGCGGGCACACCCAGCAACTGCGCCACATGCGCCCGAATCGCCATGCTGTGCGGACCAATCTTCGGCGCGGCCAGAATCAGGCTGGCGTCGATATTCGCCACACCATATCCCGCATCCCGCACCCGTTTCAGCGCCTCCCGAAGGAACACGACAGAATCCGCGCCCTTCCACTTCGTATCGGAAGGTGGAAACAGCGCTCCAATATCGGGCGCAGCCACTGCCCCAAGCAGCGCATCAGTAATGGCATGCAGCAGCATGTCGCCGTCGGAATGCCCGCCCAGCCCCTTGTCGTGAGCCAGCGCGACACCGCCGATCTTAAGCGGAATCCCTTCGCGAAACTCGTGCGAATCAAATCCGTAACCGATTCTCATGCGCGGACCTTTGGGCACGGATTCACGCGGACTTTCTTTCTGTCATTACCAAACAGGAAACGATGGAACCGCGGGCGAAGCTCGAAAATCATCCTGCGAAGCATACATGATTACCTTGCGTTTTCAAATCTGTTGACTAATAACTTTTCCCGAGCACAATTGAAGACATGAAGACAACGATATCTCCCAACTCAGAATCTTTCCTCATCGCCGGCCAACTCCGCCGCGCATTCGAAGGCGATGCCTGGCATGGTCCTGCGCTGCTTGAACTGCTGCAAGATGTGGACACAGCCACAGCCGCGGCCAGGCCTCTTCCCAACATTCACAGCATTTGGGAACTGGTGCTGCACATTGCCGCATGGGACGCCGTAGCTTGCCGCCGCATCGCCGGCGAAACGGTCCAGCTCACCGGCACCGCAAATTTTCCCGTCGTTCCCAAGCCCACCGCAGCCGCGTGGCGCAAAGCCGTCGCTCAAACGAAGCGCACGCACGATGCGCTGGTGAAAACGGTTGCAGCTCTGCCCGAGTCACGCCTGCGCGATCGCGTTCCCGGCAAGAAGTACGACTTTTACCACATGTTGCACGGAGTGGCGCAGCACGAGCTCTATCACGCCGGGCAGATCGCCATCCTGAAGAAAGCCAAGAGAAGTGAGTGATTTTGCGATCGGGCGATTGGGCGATTGAAAACCGTCCTAGCTTCTTCAAAATGTTTTTCCAATCGCAAAATCACCCGATCGTTCAATCACTCAATTCTTCACCACTGCTTGAAGATCACTGCTACGGCGGCCACAATCATCCCGAATCCCACAGCATGGTTCCACTTCACCGGCTGCTTCAGGTAAAACACCGAAAACACGGAGAACACAACCAGCGTAATCACTTCCTGAATGGTTTTGAGCTGCGCCGCGCTGAATTCGTAGGAGCCGATGCGGTTGGCCGGCACCTGAAAACAATACTCAAAGAAGGCGATCATCCAACTGATCAAGATCACCTTAAACAGCGGCACCTCGCGGTATTTCAGGTGGCCATACCAGGCGAAGGTCATAAAGATATTGGAAACGGTAAGCAGGACAATGGTTCGCATCGGTGCGACGCTCCTTCACAATTCGGCACTGGGGTTATCGGGTTATTTGGCAACTGAAAACCTTATCGTATAACGCGTTTCAATTGCCCAATGACCGGATCGCCCGATGACCCGATCTATTCCAGATGCTCTTTCCCGCCTTTACGTTTACAATTTGTTGTTCCTGCTGGCAGCCAGCCAGCCGGGAGTTTCCTTCTGCAATCCGACAATCCGATTTCCGTTGCGGTGGTGGGAGTGGGCGTCTTTGGGCACAACCACGCCCGGGTCTATCGAGAGCTTGAGCAGCAAGGCGAACCGGTCCGTCTGGTGGGCGTGGTCGATCCTAATCTCGACCGCGCGGATGCCGTGGCCCGCGAGTTTGGCTGCCGCGCCTTCGGCTCCGTCGACCAGATGCTCACCACGCACAGCGAAATCCGCGCAGCGTCCGTGGCGGCGCCTACGGTTCATCATCTGGAAGTCGCCCGGGCGCTCATGGAAGCTGGGGTTGACGTGCTGATCGAGAAGCCGCTGGCCGCCTCGCTGGCCGAGGCGGATGAATTGGTGCAACTCGCTGCCACGCACCAACGCATTGCGCAGGTCGGTCACCTCGAGCGCTTTAACCCGGCGGTGCGCGCCACCCTCCCGCTGCTCACTCAGCCCATGTTCTTCGAAGTGCACCGGCTGAGCGTCTTCACGCCGCGCTCGCTCGATGTCGATGTCGTCCTCGACCTGATGATCCACGACCTGGACATCGTGCTCTCCTTCGCCGATTCTCCGGTGAAGGAGGTTCGCGCTGTCGGCCTGCCCATTCTGTCCGGCAAAGTGGATATCGCCAACGTGCGGCTGGAATTCGAATCCGGATGCGTGGCCAACCTCACGGCCAGCCGCGTCTCCACCGAGCGCGTGCGCAAGCTGCGCTTCTTCCAGCCCCGCCAGTATGTCTCCGTCGATTACGGACGCCAGGAGGTGCTCGTCTTCACCGTGGGAGAAGATGGACAAGCCTCGAGCACTCCCACGGTGAACCCGCAGATCAAGGTGGCCAAACCGCCGATAACTTCAGAAGAGCCGCTGCACGCGGAATTGAGATCGTTTCTGCACGCCGTGCGGGAGCGTTCCACACCGGTCGTCGCGATCGAAGATGGCCGCCGCGCGCTGGCGTTGGCGCTCGAGATTGTGAGCGCGATTCGGGCACACGGGAAGAAGGTTGGGCTGGCGGGCTTGGCCGGGACGAAGGGCTAGGTTCGTTCCGCTGAGTTGTATCATGATAGCTGCATGGCATTCCCCATCCGAGTCTGCGCCGTTTGCTCGGAAGAGTTCGAGCTGAAGCCGGATAAGCCCGGCTTTGCCAACCGCTGCCCGGCGTGCAGCGAACCCGAACCAGCCGACTCCACAGCGAAGCAAAGCATGGACGCCGACGAACGCAAAGCTCTGACGGAAGCAAACGAGGCGCGGAGACGAGCGATGCGCGACCTGCTCTACCGCAAGGATAGCTAAGACCTTTCCCACGCGCTTGCCACGCTTAGAGCGGCTCAGTTCGACCACGTTTTACAAATGTTTACACACATAAGTCTCGCCCCGTTTGTGAGTGAGCAGAATCCCCTGAAAGATGCGAAAATGAGGTCAGCTTGCTCCGCGCGGTTCGCTGGTGTCGCCCTGAAAAGGACGCATGCAACGAAGCGGCGGAAATCCGTGTCTAACGGACAAGTCTCGCTCGGACAAGCTTTAGGTCAGACAGGCTTAGCTCGCACAAACTAGTTCATGCCCATCACGCAAATTCCATTCCAGGATCCGGTGGCTCCGCCCGAGAAGCCTCAGCCGGAACAGCTTGGCCTGTACGATGCCCAGGGATGGGAGACGGCGTACCGCGAACTGGATGACGATGCCGCCCGCGTACCGCACCTGCTCATCCAGTTGCAGGATGATTTGGCGCGATCGCGGCGCCGCGAAGCCGCCTGGATCTCGATTATCGTCCACCTGATTCTGATCATTTGCATCGTAAAGATTGAGTGGTTGGAAAAATATTTTCCCTGGCACTCGGCGGTCGCGGTGAAAAATGTGACGAATGGCAGGGACCTCACGTTCCTCGAGCTTCCGTCAGATTTGCAAAAAGTTCCGCACAAACCGAACACGAACATCGCGTCCGACAAAGACCGCATCGCGATGACGCGGCATCCTGAGCTGGACGTCAAAGAGCTGCGCAAGATTTTGGCGTCGCCGCCGCCGGGAGCGCCTGGGTTGAGCGGGCCCCAGACGCCGCCGCCTCAGTCGTCCGCAGGATTCGCCCAGAACCAAGCGCCGCCTCAAGCGCAGCAGGCGCCCAATCCGCAGATTGCGCAATTGCAAACGCCGGTCACGCCGAACGTTGCAAGAGAGTTCCAGAAGTATGGCAGTAACATGTCTGCGGGTGCAGCGATTCAGGACGCGGCTCGCGCAGCGGCAGCCCGGCGCGGTGATGGTCAGCAGGGTAATGGCGGCGATCCGTTTGGCTTGGGATCGGGCGCCCATGGCCGCCCCATCGGCAACCTTGAGGTTCTCAGCGATACCATGGGCGTGGATTTCGGCCCCTACCTCAAGCGCATCCTCGAAGACGTGCGGCAGAATTGGTACAACGCGATTCCAGTATCCGCGCAGGATAAGAAGGGAAAGCTTGCCATCGAGTTCGCGATAACCAAGGATGGAAAAGTCGCGGGCATGAAGCTGGTGGCCAGTTCGGGAGATGTTCCGCTCGATCGCGCGGCCTGGGCCGGCATCACGGCGTCGGATCCATTCCCTCCGCTCCCCACCGAATTCGGCGGCGAATATCTCGCACTGCGCTTCCGCTTCTATTACAACCCCTCCAAAGAAGATATGGAGTAGCTTACCTTTCTTCTCGTCCGGAGCCAGCCACTGGCAATCGCGAAGACTTTCCTCTTACCACACCCTGCAACGGTTTTGATTCACCATCGGCGATCCCGCCTTGCAGTGGAACGCTTCCTGAAATTCCGGCATGTTCGAGACCACGCCATTCGTCCGGTATTTCTCCGGCGAGTGCGGATCGACCGTGGCGCGTAACCGCTTGGTCTCGTCGCGAGTTTCGCCGCACCAGCTTTGCCCATAACCGACGAAGAATCTCTGCTCCGGCGTGAGGCCATCGAGCGGCTGCAGGCTTTGTCCCTTGGTGTCGTCCTTCCACGCCATGTAGGCGAGGATCAACCCACCCAGATCGGCAGTATCCTCGCCCAGCGTCAGCTTGCCGTTGATCTTGATGTCGTCGATGATCGTGTAAGTCGAATACTGGTCAGAGATGCAGCTTGCCCGTTTTACAAACTCCTTGCCATCCTCCGCAGTCCACCAGTCGCGCAAGTTGCCGTGGGCATCGAACTGGCGGCCTTCGTCATCGAAGCCGTGCGTGAGTTCGTGGCCAATGGTGCCGCCGGTATCGCCATAATTCGGAGCCGCATCGGAAGCCGGATCGAACGCCGGCGGCTGCAGCACTCCCGCGGGAAAATTAATGTCGTTCATCTGCGGGTTGTAGTACGCGTTCACCGTCGGCGGAGTCATATCCCACTCACCCCGATCCACGGGCTTGCCGATCTTGGCCAGATCGCGGTTGAAATCAAATTTCCGCGCCCGAATCACGTTGCCCAGTTCGTCCCCTCGAATGATTTCCAGCTTGCTGTAGTCGCGCCACTTATCGGGATAGCCGATCTTGTTTGCCATCCCATGCAGCTTAACCAGCGCCTGCTGTTTGGTGACCGCCGACATCCACGGCAACGAGTTGATGTCTTGTTCCATGGCCGTGTCAATTTCCTTCACCATTTTCAAGGCTTGCTGTTTGGCTTCAGGGCTGAAATACTTTTCGACATACACTTGGCCCAGAGCTTCTCCCAAGTCATCGTCCACGTATTCCGTGCAGCGCTTCCACCGCGGTTGCAGTTCCTTCTGGCCGCGCAGAGTCTTTCCGTAGAAGGCAAAGTTCTCGTTCAGAAACGCTGACGATAGAAACGGAGCGTCCACATGCACGAGGTGCCAGCGCAAGTAGACTTTCCAGTCCGCCAGGCTTTCCTTTTCGAGTTCATCGTTCAAAGCCCTGAAGAAGCCCGGGGACGCCACATTCAGCGATCCCAGCGACGGCAGCCCCACTTTGCCGAAGTAAGCCTGCCACTGAAAATCGGGACTGATCTTCTCCAGTTCGGCGCTGGTCATTTTGTGGTCCATGTTCTTGGGCTCACGGCGCTCTACCCGCGTCATCGAACCCTTCGCCAGCCCGGTTTCGATGCGCATTACCGTCCGCGCTTCCGTGGCTGCCGCGTCGGGCTGGTCGCCCAGCAATTCGAACATCTTCTGCACGTGCGCCACATAGGCCTTGCGCAGTTCGACTGACTTGGCATCTTCTTTCACGTAGTAATCGCGGTCGGGCAAGCCGAGTCCGCCCTGGTCGGCTTCCGCAGTCACTTGACTTGCATCCCTGAAGTCCTGGGTGGACCCGAAACGAAACAACACGTGGTCATGAACCAGGCCCGCGGCCACGTCGGCGATCTCCACCTTGGATCCGATCTTCGCGATCTGCTCCAACTCGGGATTTAGCGGCTCCACTCCCTTGGCCTCGATGGCCTTCTCGTCGGTACAGGAAGCATAGAAGTCGCCAATCTTCTGCGTGGCCGGGTTGCGCTTGGCATCGGGCGTCGAAGCCGCCTCAAGAATCTCACGCAACCGGACCCGGTTCTCGTCCTGCATCTTCGAGTAGGTATCCCAGGAAGATTGATCGGGAGGAATCGGATTGCTCTTGATCCACCCTCCGCAGGAATATTGGAAAAAGTCCACGCAAGGGTCCACGCTTCGATCCATCGAGGCCACGTCGAGAGCCGGTTCATATTTCGCAACTCCGGTGGAATTCTGTTGAGCGGCGGCAAAACAAATCAAAGATGCAACCACAGCCAGGATTGGACAACTGCGTGCGAGTGTCATAAGGATCCTCTGACGAATTTGAAATTGCCGCGTCCCAAAATACTATAGTTGCGGAAGAATGCGAAACGAGCGCCCGCGGCTGGTTCGGCAGATGGAGAAGTCTCGTCGACCCAAAGTGAAGATAGCGTCGATTCGTTCGCGCCCTGCCAGATAAACCAAGGCGGCATCGGCAAGGTGCGGCCGGATGCTTTCGTATTTCTCTAATAGTTCTGCAATTGGCCGCACGTCTGGCCCCTCCAGCGAAAGCAACTCCACAAAAGGCGTATTGATGCTGTCCAATAAGCGTCGGGCCGCGCGCGGCGAATGACGCAAGAGCCACGTGGCCTCAGTGACCACCGGCCAGCAGGTGTATAGTGGGCCGTCCAGAGCCCCGAGAGCCTGAACGCAGGCTCGGTGATACTCGTCTTGATCGTCGAGAATCGCAACCAGTGGTCCCGTGTCGACGAGAACCCGGCCCGCCGCTGGCCGTCTCATCGGCTTTTTCCGAAACCTTCAAAATGCCGGCGGTTCGTGCTCAGATCTTTCGGACCATGGCTGACGCAGCCTATAAGCCCCGCCGCCTTCGCGGCTTCATAAGCCGAACCCCGAACCGGTTCTTCTTCAAGGTAGTTCTCAACTGCGAGTCGAATCAGTTCCGAGGGCGTTCGCCCCTTATCGCGAGAAGTCCGGCGAAGCCTTGAACCCAGATCTTTCGGAACCCGAACCGTAAACCGTTGAGTAGCCATGTCAGACGTTATATAACGTTCGTCAGACACGCGCTATTCATCGCTAGCCCTTGCGCAACCGGATCGATCCATCCCCGGTGTGAATCAGCAGCAGATTGCCGCCACCGTTCAGCTTGCCGCGCACCTCGCCTTCACGAATCTTGCCCTCGGTCGTGACCGGCATATCCAGATCGATGTGGCCATCGCCGGTATGCAGATCCACGTCCGCAGCCAGGTTTTCCGGCACCTCAAGCGTCACCGTGCCATCGCCGCTTTCCAGCCTCCATCCCGTGGCCAGGGCCGACCCGGCTGCGGCCCGCGCTTCCACGCGCCCATCGCCCGTCTTGAGTTCGAGTTCATCAAAGCGCCCATTCGCTCGGATGTGGCCATCTCCGGTGGTCGCGTGCAGTTTGCCATCCACGCCGTCGATCTCCTGCGAGCCATCTCCACTGCGCAACTCCATCTCACCCTTAAAATTCCCCAGGTCGATCTTGCCATCGCCGGTGTGCAAGTCCACGCGCCCCTCGCGCGGCATCTGGATGGTAATGTCGACGCGATGATTGCTGTAGTTGCCAAAGTTGACCGTCACACCATGGTGCGGGTAGCGCACGTCGATCTCGACCATGTCGCCCGTCTGGTGCTCTTCGATGCGGATGCCATCGCCGCCAATCTTGTAGCGCGTCGTCGTCACCTTGGCTTCAATCGTGTTCTGGTCCCAGGTGGAGACGTGAATGTTGGCGTCGGATGTGTCGACGCGCAGATCGGGCTTGCCGGTGATGGTATAGGTTTTCGACCAATCGTCGGCGCGGGCCGGCAGCGCGGCCCATAAGCAGACAAAGCCGGCCATCGTCAGAACCAGGAACCAGCGTTCGAGACCCATGCGTTTCATAAGATACCTCTGCCGGGCGCGGACACTGCTGCCCAAGCTCTTAGACGAGCTTACGCGCAAATCGTGAGTTGGTTACCCAGAAAATGCCCGCGTGAAATCCTGAAAACACCTGCTCCTAGTTCTGGCCTGGCGGGACAGACTCTGTCTGTCCGGCGGTCTATTTCTGTTGAAGCTCCCTTTCCTTTTTCTGCTGTTCGACGACCTTAACGTTGTGGTCGGGGGGAAGTCCCAGCGCTTTGAGGGTCTCGTCGTCGTAGAAGGCTTCGTTCCATTCGCGTGCGTACCTGAGGCCTTCGAGGTTCAGATTCCTCGCCCCCCGCAGGTCGCTATAGCCCAGGTGGGTCATGCCCACATTCGCACTACTCAGGTCGGCAGCACGAAGATCGGCTGCCTTCAAATTGGCCTGATACAGGTTGGTGCTGCTCAGGTCGGCAGCGTTCAGGGTAGCCCCGAACAGTTTGGCATCTCGAAAATCGGCGTCGTGCAGGTCGGCGCCGCTCAGGTCCGCTCCTTCCATGTAAGCACCGTTGAAGAAGGCTTCAGGCGCCACCGCATATCGCAGGTTTGCTCCTTTCAACTGGGCCCCAACCACCGAATCTATATCCTTCTCGTTGTTGTTCCAATTCGATTTCTTCTGGGAAACCTCTGCTCCCGTAAGGTCCAGGAAAGGAGAATAGCCGACGAGGGCCATCAGCCTCGGCACCCATGTAAGACGCCCCGTAACCTCTCCTCGATCGCTTCGATGAAGGGGAGGAATGCCGAGAACCGGCGCGTCCGACGGAACCCCCCATCTTGCGCCCCAAGAAACAATTCCAAACAGCACTCCGACAGCGACGGCGAACGCGGCCATCTGATAGCCTCGGCGGTTCGCCGACACACTCCTCCATCTGAACGGTCCCCGCTCAGCGCCACGCAGCGTGGCCACCGCAAGCCGGTAGAGACGTAGCGCAGCGGCCAGCGAGATCGCGAGAAGCGCTACGTGAAACGTCGTACCGGTTCGCTCATGGCGCGGTAGATAGCGTCCCCAGAATAGACACATCGTAACGGGCACAACCCACCATGCCAGCAGCACCGAAATCCATAGCTGGAGATACGATAGAAATGGCCGGTCTGCGCTCAACTTTGGCAAGTGCGCTCGCACCAGGTCGTTCAGCAGCCAAGGGTCGATCTTGGCGTGCAAGGGCCGTCCATCGGGAAGGATCGCCGGTAGTGAGCCCAGTTCTTCCCAGAGCTTCTGCAGATAAAAGTGAAAGTAGAAATAGACGCAGAGCAACAACAGCGGCGCGACCCAATAAAACCCGACAATGGGAATACTCGTCTGAATAATGGGAAGTGGCGAGGAAGCGCGATTGGTGATCAGATTGACGTCTGTGGTGGTGGCGATGGTGAGCCACGAATAAAGACACGCGGCCAGGACTGCCAGGAAAAGCTTGCGCGCGCTCTCGGAGATGTTGTTGACGTTCTCCAACGAGTCGTACAGCTTCGCCAACTCCGGCGGTAGAGTGGCGCCGGTCAGGTCGGCCCCGGCAAGTTGCTCGGTCTGCAATCCTCTTTTTGCGACGCTGAGGTCAACCCCCTGCAGATTGGTCTCACGCAGACTGGCGTCGAATAGGTTCGATCCATCGAAGGTGGCACCGCGCAAGTCGGCACCGCGCAGATTGGCACGTCTCAGGTCGGCACCTGTCAGATCGGCATCGCGCAAATTTCTTTCAACCAAATCCTTGCCATGCAGGTTTGCCCCACTGAGATCTGGCACGAAGGATTGGCTCGCACGCCATTGGTTCCAGTCGTCTCTGGAACCCTCATTCAGCTTCGCGAGATGTTCTGCATTCGCCATGACCAATCCGTGCCGGAAAGTCTACTCCGGAACTGGAATGTAGGCCATGCGAATCAGCGTCCGCTCCGAAAACGGCACGTAGAGCAGCGCCACGCTGGCCGCGAAAGCCGCGCCCAGGCCGATCTTCTGCACCAGCAGAAACGGAGCCACGGCCCAGAGCTGGTCGAGCGCCAGAATGAAAGGAAACATCTGCTGGAATTTTTCGCCCAGGCGCTGGTAGTCGAATCCCACCGCGGAGAGCAGATAACAGCGCAGCGGAATTCCCACTCCCGCCGTCACCATCACGGCACCCGCCAGAGCGGCCGCACGCCATCCGGGCAAGAATGAATCCGCGATTCCCTGCACAGCATGAATGCGAAGAAGCGCAACCGCGTAGAAGATCAGGTACATCACCTGAGCCAGAGCAAACAATCCGCACGTCAGGCCGCGGCGAGGTCGAGCTCGAAGACCCAAAACCGCGCGATTCTAGACGAACGATTGCCTGAGGCAGCGGGCATGAGACGATGGACAACCAGCGACTAATAGCTAGCCACAAATAGCTAACGACGCGTAGTGTAGCACCAGCCGCCGCGCGATGCGTGTAAGTGCGAGCCGCTCGTGCGGGCCCTTTCCGCGCAGCGTACAATTAAATAGTGGTTAACGTTCGACGCCAGAACGACTCCGCCCACAAGCATCAGCGGCATGCAATTTATGGCACGGAAACATCCGGCCTGCTGCTGATCGCCTTCTTGTTGCTCGTCCTCACACTGGTTCGCTACTGGCACGCCATTCACTGGAGCGTGCGCTGACGGTGGCTTTCACCCAGCCTGAACCGCTGCTGGTGGTTGTGCTCGGCCCCACGGCGAGCGGAAAGACATCTCTTTCTCTGGCGCTTGCCGAGCGCTTCCACGGCGAGATCGTGAACTGCGATTCCGTCGCCATGTACCGCGAATTTGACATCGGCACCGCCAAGCCAACCCCTTCGGAGCGGTCTCGGGCGCCACATCACTTACTCGATTGCATTGCGCCGGCCAGCCACATCACAGCCGGTGAATATGCCCGCCAGGCGCGGGAGGTTCTCGGGGAAATCAAGACGCGCGGCCATTTACCCATCGTGGTGGGAGGAACCGGACTCTATCTGCGCGCCCTGCTCGAAGGGCTCTCTCCCGGACCGCAACGCTCCGAAGAACTGCGCCAGAGATTGCGCGAAAGAGCCGCAAGCCGCGGCGGCAACTATCTTCATCGCATTCTGCGCCGGCTCGATCGCGTGGCCGCGGAGAAGATCCACGCCAACGACACGCCGAAGCTCATCCGCGCCATCGAAGTTTGTCTGGCCTCGCGGCGAAAGATGTCGGATCTCTGGCAGCGCGGACGCGACCCGCTACGCGGCTTCCGCATTCTTCGCCTCGGTCTCGATCCCGATCGGCAGGCGCTCTACGATCGAATCAATCGCCGCGCTGAACTGATGTTCGAGGCTGGATTGGTGGAAGAGACGCAACGGCTGCTCGACAAATACGGTGACTCTGCGGGCCCGTTGTCTTCCCTCGGCTACAAGCAGGCGGTGCAATTCCTGCGTGGAGTACTCAAGCGCGAGCAGGCGCTGCCCGCCGCGCAGCAGGCTCATCGCAACTACGCCAAGCGCCAGATGACGTGGTTTCGACGTGAGCCGGAGGTCAAATGGTTGCGCGGCTTCGGGGATGATGCGGAGATTCAGGTGACAGCGGCGGATTGGGTCTTGCTCCTGAGACCTAGGACCTAGCCTTCTGCTATCGTTTTGTGCATGCATCGCACATCCGCCTTCTTACTGCTAGCTCTCATCTTCGCCACGGGTGCATCTGCCAAGGACAAAGACAAATATCAGCACCCTGGCCCCATTTATGTAACTCCGGCCGGCGAAAAATGGGCTGAGAAAACGCTGCACAAACTGACTCTCGAGGAAAAAATCGGACAAGTCTTCATGATCTGGTGCCGCGCCAGCTTTCTCAACGTGGAGAATCCCGAGTACCTGCAGCTGCGCGATGCCATCCAGAAGTATCACGTTGGCTCGTTCGCGATGACGGTGCATGTGGATGGCCCGTATCTCTTGCGCAGCGAACCGTATGAAGCGGCCGAACTTCTCAACCGCTTGCAAAGCGATTCAAAGCTGCCGCTGCTATTCGCCGCCGATTTCGAGCGCGGCGTCTCGATGCGATTGATGGGAACCACCGTCTTTCCTCACGCCATGGCTTTTGGCGGAGATGGCAAAGTCGAAGACGCCGAGAATTTCGGCCGCATCACCGCCGAAGAGTCACGCGCCATCGGCATTCACTGGAACTTCTTTCCCGACGCCGATGTAAACTCGAACCCGGCCAACCCCATCATCAACACCCGCTCGTTCGGCGAAGATCCCAAGCAAGTTGGGGATCTGGTCGTGGCCTATATCAAGGGCGCGCATGAAGCGGGAATGCTGACCACGGTGAAGCATTTCCCCGGTCACGGCGACACCGCAACCGATTCGCATCTCGGCGTCGCCAGCGTGAACGTGGACCGTGCGCATCTCGATTCCATTGAACTGCCGCCGTTTCGTCAGGCGATCGCAGCCGGAGTCGATTCAGTCATGGTGGCGCACGTGACGGTGCCTGCGCTTGATTCCGACCCCAACCACGTGGCTACGATTTCCCCGGCGATCGTTTCCGATCTCCTCGAAAAACACTTCGGCTTCAAGGGAATTGTGGTTACCGATGCGCTCGACATGGCCGGCCTCACTCATCTTTTTGCCAACAACATCGGCCGTGCCGCCGTGGAGGCCTTCAAGGCCGGCAACGACCTGCTGCTGATTCCCGCCGACTTAACCGCTTCCTACAACGCTATGGTGCAAGCCGTTCGTTCCGGCGAAATCTCCCGCGAACGGCTCGACCGCTCCGTACTCAAGATGCTGAAGACAAAGGCCTCTTTGGCTCTGGAGGAGGCCCGCTTGGTAGACCTGAATGCCATCTCCACTTCCGTGGGCAAGCCCGCAAGCCTGGCCTTCGGCCAGCAGGTAGCCGATGCCGCGGTCACGCTGGTACGCGACAACGGCAAGGTCCTGCCCCTCAAGTCTTCTCTCAAATCCCAGGGAACCGCAAAGGCCGGACTTCCGTATACAACACAGGAGGAGACACACAACCAGACGGTTGCAGTGCTTTTCTCCGACGATGTGCGAACAGACTCCGGACGCGCGTTCGGCCGCGAGTTTCGGGCTCGCGTTCCCGACGCTCACGTGATCTACGTGGATCCTCGCATCGCGGCAGGGATGAGCGACGAGGTGCTGAAGGCCGTCGATGAAGCTAAGAATGTAATCGCCGCTGTCTATGTGGTTCCGACCGCGGGCAAGGTGGGAAATACGGTCGCGATGCCGGATGCGACCGGAGCCCTGTTGCAGCAACTGCTGGATCATGCAGCGCAAAGGACTGCAGTGATCGCCATGGGGAATCCGTACCTGGCGGCAGACTTTCCTAAGATCGAGAATTATATGTGTACATTCTCCAACGCGACAGTCTCCGAGGTAGCGGCGGTGAAGGCGTTGTTTGGAGAAATCACCATTCGCGGTCATCTTCCCGTGAGCATTCCCAATGTCGCGCAGCGGGGAGCGGGAATCGAGCGCCCCATCGCCAACGGAGGGTCTGAACATGCGCAGTAATAAATTCTCGGCATTGGTCATGGCAGCAGCCAGCCTGGCCGCACTCCTGCTCCTGCCCGCGTGCAGCGTGAACGTGCAGAAAGAGCGCAATGGCCAGGACAAGCAAGTGGATATCGATACTCCCGTGGGCGGCATTCACGTGAACAAGCAGGCGGATGTGTCCGACGTCGGTCTGGCGGTTTATCCTGGCGCCCGCCCGAAAGAAAAAGATTCCGATGGCAGCGACAAGAGCGCCAACGTAAGAATCTCGGGCTTCGGATACGGAATCAAGGTGGTGGCGGTCGAGTATGAGTCCGAAGACGCCCCCGCCAAGGTCTTGGCGTTTTACAAGGATCAGCTGAAGAGGTATGGCAGCGTGCTCGAATGCCACACTTCCGGTCTGAATCTGGACATGAAGGTCGGTCACGTGAACGTGGAGACAAAGTTGGGAACGCACGAATCGGAAGGGAATTCGAACGAACTGACCTGCGAAGGCGATCACGGCAATAACATCGAACTCAAGGTCGGCAAGAAGGACGACCAGCACATCGTAGCCGTCCAGCCCGAAGGCGAGGGCTCGAGTTTTTCGCTGGTTTACGTGCGTACCCACGGCAAGGACGCGGAGATTTAGCGCGCGACCCTCCTCAAGCGTAGGTGCCGCGTTGCTGTAGCAAGATGGTTTTTTGAGTACTCGGAGGCGAAGTCATGCTTCACCCAATCACGTTTCGATCGCTCGCGTTTGGTTCGGTCCTCGTCGTAGCATTCGCGTCAGTCGCGACCTTATCCAGTTTCGCCGCCCCTCAGCAAAAGCCCGACAGTGACGCGGATAAACATCTGGACGTGCGCAGTTCCGCCGGAGACCTGCACGTGGGCAACGATGCCGACGCTCGAAAAGCTGGATTGCCGCTATATCCTGGGGCGCGCCTCCGCCACGACGATGAGAACTCGAGTGCGGCGAACCTGAGCCTCTTCACCCAGGCCTTCGGAGTGAAGCTGGTGGTCGCGAAGTACGATTCCGACGATCCGCCCGCCAAGGTCATCGACTACTACCGCGAGCACCTGAAGAAATACGGCAAGGTGCTCGAATGCCACACCAGCGAACACGNNGAAGACAACCAGCACGTGGTCGCCATTGAGCCGCATGATGGCGGCACAGGTTCAACTTTCGCCCTGGTCTATGTGCACACTCGCGGCAAGCAGGGCGACATCTGAAACACGAATTGGAAGGTCCTTTCTCAATTCCCTTCATCGGCGGGGCGTACGGCTTCCCTTTCCTTGCGCCTGCCGCTGGTCGTGCGATACCTTCAATCTAGCCCAGCCCTGAGCTCTGATGGATCATCCCTGCTACAAGTGCGGACACAGCGTCGAAGACGGTAAACCATTTTGTGCCGAGTGCGGCGCCCCGCAGATTCGCGTGGCCCTCGCCGAATCCCCGGCGCCACCAACTCCTGTGGGCGAGGCACTCGCGTTGCCGCCAGACAGCGGTTCGGGCGCGGTTTTTCCGGGAATTCCAACGGGCGCTCTGCCTGTCGGCTCGGCTCGCACCCTGCAGCCGTCCGCTCTCGGAGCTGCGGTCGCCGCAGTATTGATATTCCTTGGACTGAATCCGTTTGTGGCCGCGCTCGGCGCTGGATTTCTAGCCGTCGCTATTTCTCGAAGTCGCAACCCCGGCACCGCGATCCGAGCCGCAGCGGGAGCCAAGGTCGGAGCCCTTAGCGGCCTCTTATCCTTTGGCATCTCTACCCTCCTCGAGATGTTGGCCGTGCTGGTCCTGCATAAAGGCGCAGAAGTACGCAGCGAAATGATCGACAAATTCCAGCAAGCGGCCACTCGCTATCCCGGTCCTGAGGTCCAACCCTTCCTGGACTTTGTGAAAACCTCCGACGGGTTCGCCATCATGCTGGTGGCTTCGTTGATTTTCGGGCTTGCCGCCTTCCTGGTTCTCGGCGGCCTCGGCGGCGCTCTCGGTGCATCCGTTTTGGGACGGCGCAATCGCCCGTAATGCCTGACTTCTTCGCCCCGGTCTTGCCGTAGGCCGCGCTGGCCGCGTATGATGCACGGTTTGCATTCTTACGCAATGAACAAACCGGCGCGCGGTTCACTGCTCGGTATCGAGCACCTGGAAGACAAGGAAATCCTGGGCCTGCTAAAGCTAGCCCGGCGGATGAATCCGCTCAAGCCGCGCCCGCTATTGCGCAACAAGCGCATCGTGCTGCTGTTCTACGAGGCTTCCACGCGCACGCGGTCGTCTTTCGAGATTGCCGCCAAGTCGCTCGGCGCCATCACCACGCTGGTGCAATCTTCAGGATCGAGCATCGAGAAGGGTGAGTCTTTGCTCGACACCGGCTATACCCTGCGCGCAGTGGGCGCGGACGCCATCGTCATTCGCCATCCCGCCGCCGGCGCTCCCCACCTGATGGCGAAGCACCTCGACATTCCCGTTATCAACGCCGGCGACGGCATGCACGAGCATCCTTCCCAGGCTTTGCTCGACGCCTTCACCATCCTGAAACACAAGAAATCGTTCACGGGTTTGCAGATCGCGATTATCGGCGATATCTTCCACAGCCGCGTGACTCGCTCCAATTGTCACTTGCTGACCAGGTTCGGCGCGAAGATCACGCTCTGCGGACCACCGGAGTTTGTGCCCGAGGTGTCGGCGACACTCGTCCCCGGGCTGCGCATCACCCGCCACGTTGAAGAAGGCCTGCGCGGGGCGGATGTGATCATGCTGTTGCGCCTGCAAAAGGAGCGACTTGCCGGCCAGAAACTTCATCTGCAGGACTACATCGCGCGCTACCAGATGACGGCGGCGCGGCTAAAGCTGGCGAAGCGCGATGCCATCGTCATGCATCCCGGACCAATCATCCGCGGACTGGAGCTGACCGCGGAAGTGGCCGACGGCCCGCAATCGGTAATCGTGGACGAAGTTCACAACGGAGTCCCGACCCGCATGGCGATTCTGGCGCGGGCGTTAGGCAAGGCGAGATGAGTCACAGGTTTTCACGGATCGACACGGACAGTTGCAGCAAGACCGAACAGATTGGACTGAATGCCGAGTGCTGAATGCTGAGTGCTAAGAGCCAAAAACGAGAACCCGCAAGCCTGCTGATCAAAGGCGGCCACGTGATCGATCCCGCGGCGAAGATCAACGCACCCATGGACGTTCTGCTGCGCGATGGCCGCGTGGCGGAGATCGCGCTGCCGAATAAGGTGCGGGGCAGTGCCGACGAGAAGTTCGATGCCCGCGGCCTGATCGTCGCCCCGGGATTCATCGACCTGCATGTTCACCTGCGCGAGCCCGGACAGAATTACAAAGAAACGATCGCCACCGGCACCGCCGCTGCTGCGGCCGGAGGCTTCACTTCGGTCTGCACCATGCCAAACACCGCGCCTGTGGTCGATACAGACGAGTGGGTGGCGTGGTTGCGGCATCCCGAGCGCGGAGCCGTGGTCAATGTCTTTCCCATTGCCGCGGCTACGCGCAGCTCACGGGGCGCGGCGCTCACCGATTTTGCCGCCCTGCAACGAGCGGGCGCCGTGGCTGTTACCGACGATGGCAAGCCCATCCTCGACGACGAAACGATGCGCGCCGCCCTGCGGCTCGGCGCCGAACTGAACCTGCCGGTGGTGCAGCACGCCGAAGATACGCGGCTTACGGAAAGCTGCTCCATGCACGAAGGCCCCACCAGCTTTCGTCTCGGATTGCGCGGCATGTCAGCGGCCGCTGAAGCGAACATTGTGGATCGCGACGTCATGCTGGCGCAGCAGATTCGCGAATCGCGGCTGCATGTCGCGCACTTATCCACTTCCGACGCACTTAAGGCTGTGCGGCGGGGAAAGCGGGCCAAGGCTCGCGTCACCTGCGAAGTGACGCCGCATCACTTCACCCTGCTCGATGAAGATGTGGGCGAGTACAACACGAATTTCAAGATGAACCCTCCGCTGCGCTCGGCGACCGACCGCGAGGCCATCCTGGTTGCGCTTGCCGATGGCACCGTCGACGCTATCGCCACCGACCACGCACCTCACGCCACGCACGAGAAGGAAGTCGAGTTCGAGCGCGCCAGCTTTGGTATCACTGGACTCGAAACTGCGCTCGCATTGGCCATCACGAAGCTTCACCGCGAGCACAAGATTCCTCTGACGCGCATTGTTGAACTTTTCACCGTAGGTCCCGCGCGCGTCTTCGACCTTCGCAGCCGCGGATCGCTTGCCCGCGGCAACTTTGCCGACGTAACCATCTTCGACCCCAAGAAGCGCTGGACGTTTGAAGCGGCCAAGTCACGGTCGTTGTCGCGCAACACTCCGTTCGATGGCTGGCAATTTACGGGGAAAGTTGTGGCGACGATTGTGGGCGGGAGGGTTGTGTATCGGACGCCTTAGGAACGACCGCGGTATACATTTAAATGTATACCGCGGCCTCAATAACTGCTATACTGCCTTGGTGACGAATGGAGTCCAGCGCTCCCAAAGATGCGGTGATTGCTTGGGAAGGCGATTCCAAAGAAGTCATCAGCTCGTTTCCGGATGCGGCAAAGTCCAACCTGGGATTTGACTTGCGGTTGTTACAGCATGGGCAGCCGCCCACGGACTATCGGTCCATGAGTTCCATTGGCCCCGGAGTTTTCGAGTTGCGAGATCAAGACGAGCGGGCGTGATATCGCGTGATTTATTTGTCGAGAGTCCGCGACGTGATTCACGTCCTGCATTGCTTTGAAAAGAGAAGCCGCGAGACGCCGATGAAGGAAATCAACACTGCGCGGCAGCGGCTCAAGATGGTTCGGGCGAGAATGATTCGGGAGAAAAAGCATGGCGCAGAATAGGCCGACTCACGTTACCCGTGGCAACGTGCTCGACGACTTGGGTTTCACGCCAGAGCAGGCCGCGGTCTTGAAGTTCAAAGCAGACCTGTACCAGGCCATCCTGAAACACGCGCGTAAGTATTCGCCAAAGCAATTGCAAGCGATCCTCGCGGAGCCACAGCCGCGCGTCAGCGAGCTGCTCAACGGGAAAATCGCTAACAAGAGCGTAGACAAGTTGCTCTACTACGCCGGGCGGCTGGGGATTGAAGCCAAGGCACGATTCCCCCAAACCAACAAGCAGGTTGTCCAGCGAGAACTGGCGGCTGCCGCGCGCTGAAGGTTCCCTGCGTCGGGGCTGGCAGTTAGAATCAGCGTAGGGTCAACCTCAGCGATGGCATGCCCAATCACGATCTACACAGTCCTGAAGGATTTCTCGCTGCCTCTGGCTGCCCTCATTTGGGCCGTCTTCTCATGGTATCGGGATAATAAGCGACGCTTATCTATTCGCCAAGTAGGTTCCTCTATCACGGACCGGGTCACAAGCGTCGGTGGCTCTTTTAGCACGTTCTCGATTGAGGTTACGATCACAAACGATTCACCCCGGGCCAACGTTGTCATTGCCTACTACGATCTCGAACTGCCGTGGAAGGACGACGAACTCGATCCACTTTGGGACCCGCGAGAACTCTACCCTCCGTCAGACTTCTACGAGATCCCCTTCATGGTGCCTCTAAAGGTGCCTCGGGACAGCGTCCTAAATCACCGCCGCTATCAGAACGGAAAGCTTGCTCCCGGAGAGGCTTTTCGTGGAAGTTTTCTAGCTAAAGGCCATGAGCTGATTCCATCGGATTTGCTCACGCAGGATGGAATTGAGGTTCGTTTCGTCGTGCAGGATACGCTCGGCAGACGGTATCGCTCTGATCCGATGCAAATTTGGCCTGAGGTGAGATGATTCGCAAAAGGCTATCCCAGAATCCCCATCCTCTTTCCCACCGTCCCGAGCACCTCCAGCGCCTGCTGCAACTCTTCTTTCGTGTGCGTCGCGGTCATGATGGTGCGGATGCGGGCTTTGCCTTCGGGCACTGTTGGAAAGGCGATGCCCGTCCCGAGCACGCCTTCTTTGAACAGCTCGCGGGAGAAGTCCATGGTGAGCTTGCCGTCACCGATGATGATCGGGGTGATGGGAGTCTCGCTGGCCGGCGTGGCGCGGCCTCCGATATCGAAACCGAGCAGGCCGAGTTCTTTTTTCCAGAAGCGCGTGTTCTCCCAAAGCTTCTCCATGCGCTCGGGTTCGTTTTCCAGCACGTCGAAGGCCGCGATGCAGGTTGCCGCCACTGACGGCGGATGCGACGTGGAAAACAGGAACGGGCGCGCGCGGTGATAGAGAAAATCGATCAGATCCCGCGTGCCGCAGACGTATCCACCAAGCGCGCCGATAGCTTTCGACAAGGTTCCGACCTGGATATCGACGCGGCCATTCACGTTGAAATGATCGACAGTTCCGCGGCCGTTGCGGCCGAGCACTCCGGAAGCGTGGGCGTCGTCGACCATCATAATGGCGCCGTACTTTTCGGCGACGTCGCAGAGGCCGGGAAGCGGGCCGATGTCGCCATCCATGGAGAAGACGCCGT
>PLIO01000104.1:0-21225 GCA_003140075.1 Acidobacteriaceae bacterium
GTCGATATCATGTTCGGCGACTTCATCACCTTAACCATGGATCAAATGGTCAATCAGGCCGCGAAAGTTCATTACATGTCCGGCGGCCACTGGCGCGTTCCCATGGTGATGCGTACCACTCTCGGCGCAACCCGCCGCTCCGCCGCGCAGCACTCGCAATCTCTGCACGCCTGGTTCAGCCACGTTCCCGGATTAAAAGTAGTCCTGCCCTCGACGCCCTATGACGCGAAAGGCCTGCTCAAGACCGCCATCCGCGACGAGAACCCCGTAGTCTTTTTCGAAGACAAAATGATGTACAAGCTGAAGGGCCCGGTTCCCGAAGACGACTATACGATTCCACTCGGCGTCGCCGATGTGAAGCGCGCCGGCGACGACATCACCCTGGTCGCCACCAGCAGCATGGTGCAGGTCGCTCTGGGCGCGGCCATTCTGCTGGAAAAAGAAGGCATCAGCGCCGAAGTGGTCGATCCCCGCACCACGTGGCCGCTCGATGAAAAAACTTTAATCGACTCCGCGAAAAAAACTTCGCGCGTGATCGTGCTCGATGAAGGCTACGGCCGTTACGGTGTCACCTCCGAACTCGCCGCCGTGATCGCCGAAGGCGCATTCTACGATCTCGACGCCCCGGTAAAAAGAATGGGCGCAATGCACGTCCCAATCCCGTTCTCTCCGCCACTGGAAGACGCCACCGTCCCAACGGAGGAGACGGTGTTCCAAGCAGCCCGGAAGCTTTGTGGAGGACAATGAGCTCCAAGACCAAGAACACTCCGAAGAGGAGGCGGGTGACCGCAAAGACCTTTTGTGATGCCTTCCAGGCGTCGTACACGGAAGTGCGCAGAGCATTCCCCAGCACAGAGCGGTGGAAAAAGGCGTGGTGGGGGCCCCACTGGAGCGGCCTAGTACTCTCGCGGCACGACGAAACCTGGCTTCTGCCTAAGGGGGCCAAAAGGTCTCTCTTGTCAGGGGTGGCGCACCGACTCCGCCTTCGCTATCCGAGTGAGGCTGGCAATCGCCAACCAATGACGTTTGACGCCGCGTTCTCAAAACCGTACTGGAACAACGATCCATTTCCCATAAGGGTGGTGATCGAGAACGAGGCGAATTGGAGGGATTTTGAGTGCGAGATCAGGAAACTCCTATCGGCTCGTTGTCGGCTAAAGGTAGGGATAACCTATACGGATTCCGCACGAGGACGTGAGCACCGTAAGAAAATCGCCCGCTGGATACGGGAGGACTTCGAGGAGATTCAAAAGGTAATTGGCGAGGACCCGCGAACGGAATACCTGTTCTTGATTGGGGAATCGGACAGTTACGAGATCTCTTGGTACTCGCTTCAATTTCAAGCTCGGGACGGGCTTCGGAAACGTGAATTTCGGCCACTCGATGATCTAACCGTATAAAAGGAGCACTATGGCACTAAAAACTCACGGAACCATGGCAGTAGATTGGGAGCAGCGGATCGACTTTGATCGCCTCCGCCGCGAGCGTCTCGCGAAGGCAAAAGCTCTGCTGAAGAAGTCCGAGATGGGCGCGCTGCTCTGTTTCGACATGAACAACGTGCGCTACCTCACCTCCACGCACATCGGCACATGGGCGCAGGACAAAGCCAACCGCTTTACCTTGCTGCCGCAAAATGACGAGCCCATCCTCTGGGATTTCGGCTCCGCCGCCAGGCATCATCAACAGAATTGCCCGTGGCTGGATGGCCGCTCGCATTCTGGAATCTCCATGCTGCGCGGCGCCATGACGCCGGAGATGGGACGCGCCGAGGATGTTGCGAAAAAGATTCGCATCGAGCTCGAAATGCGCGGCCTGCACAAAGAGCCGGTCGGCATCGACATTATCGAACTGCCGGTTCTGTTCGCGCTGCAACGCGAAGGCATCAAAGTTGTCGATGGCCAGCAGCTTATGTCTAATGCCCGCGTCATCAAGACGCAGGATGAAATCTCGCTGCTCAACACTTCCGCCATGATGGTCGATGCCGCCTACGACGAACTCTATCGCGCTATGAAGCCCGGCCTGCGCGAGAACGAAGCGGTCGGCTTGGTGAGCAAGGTGCTTTACGATCTGGGCTCGGAGTACGTCGAAGCGGTGAATGCAATTTCGGGCGAGCGCTGCAACCCGCATCCGCATGTGTTTTCCGATCGCGTGCTGCGCCCCGGCGATCCCGTCTACTACGACATCCTGCATTCCTACATGGGATACCGCACCTGCTACTACCGCTGCTTCACCATCGGTTACGCCTCGCATGCCATGGTCGATGCCTACAAGCGCTGCCGCGATTATCTCGACGCCGCCATCGAACTGGTTCGTCCCGGCCGCACCACCGCGGAAATCGCCGCCGTGTGGCCCAAGGCCCAGGATTTCGGTTTCCGTAACGAAGAAGATGCATTCGCGCTGCAATACGGCCACGGCATCGGCCTTGCCATCTGGGAAAAGCCGGTCATCAGCCGCCTCGTTTCCTTCGATCATCCGGTCACCATCGAGCCCGGCATGGTGTTTGCGCTCGAAACTTTCTGGCCTTCCACCGACGGCTGGAGCGCGGCGCGCATCGAAGAAGAAATCGTGGTCACGCCCACCGGACACGAAGTCATCACCCGCTTCCCCGCGGAAGAACTTCTGGTGGCCGGCGCGCACTACCACACCGTCAATGGACCTCTGCCCACGACCCGCGAGAGTGAAGCTCCGGCCAGCGAGCATGTTTTGGATATGATCGAAGCCAGCGCCAAAACCGAGCGCGTAGGAGTTTCGGACTGACTCGTCCCCGGAACTTGATTTTAGTAACGACAAATCTCCGAAAAGATGAATTTCGGGAAGAGATAAAGAGTCAAATTAGATCACCCGAGTCCCGAAGGGACGGAATGCGATAGCCCCGGACGTAAGTCGGGGGTTAGGCAGTAGGAGAGAGCGAGTCCCGTAGGGACGGCACGGCGCGCGAACGCCGTAGTCCCCACCAATCCGCTATACGGCGAATATCAGACACTATGGCCTTCAGCGTGGTTATGCCCGCCCTCGAGATGGCGCAGGAAACCGGCAAGCTCATCGCTTGGCGGAAAAAGGAAGGTGACCGCGTCGCCAAAGGCGAGCCGCTTCTCGAAATCGAAACCGATAAAGCTGTGATGGAAGTGGAAGCGCCCGCCGATGGCATCCTCGCCGGAATTACAGCGCAGGCCGGTGCCGATATTCCCGTCGGACAAACCATTGCGTGGATCGTAGCTCCCGGCGAAAAGCTTCCCACAGAAAACCAATCTGCTGCCGCCGCGCCTGCAGCCCGTGGCAAGACAGAATCGCATGCTGCTCCAGTCGCAACTGGCGCTCCCGATGTGGCGGCCGTTCAAGGTGCGAGGATCTCCCCGAAAGCCCGCCGCCTCGCGAAAGAGTTGGGGGTTGAGATTGCGACCGTGCGCGGCTCCGGCCCCGGCGGCGAGATTCTAGCGTCCGACATACAAGCCGCGGCCGCGCCCAGAGCATCGAGCGCGCCCGCAGCACCCGCAAAATCAAGCCTCGAAGTCCCCAGCACTCTCGGCCGCCTGATGGCCGAGCGCACCACGCAGAGCTGGACCACCGTTCCTCACTTCTTCGTCACCCGTGAAATCGAAGCCAGCGCCCTCAACGAATATCGCGAAAAGCTTATCGGCGAAATCGAGCGCACGCACAAAATCCGCATCACGCATACGGATCTGCTGGTCGCGCTCGTGGCGCGCGTGTTGCTCAAGCATCCCCGCCTGAATTCGAGCTGGACCGCGGAAGGTATTCGTCTTTACGATCACGTGAACCTGGCGGTCGCCATCGCAGTAAACGACGGCGTGGTCGCCGCCGTGATCCCCAATGCCCACGTTGCAAGCCTCGCCGAAATCGCCACGCAGCGCCGCGACGTAGCCGAGCGCGCCCGGGTAGGGAAGCTGCGTCCCGCCGATATCGCCGACGCCACCTTCACCATCAGCAACCTCGGCATGTATCACGTCGATCAGTTCAGCGCGATCATCACCCCGCCGCAGGCTGCGATTCTCGCAGTCGGCAGCATCGCCGACCGAGTCGTCGCAATCGAAGGCAAGCCCGCCGTTCGCCCCATAATGACGCTGACTCTATCCTGCGATCACCGCGCCGCCGACGGCGCCCGCGCCGCCATGTTTCTGCGTGATCTGGCCGAGGCAATGGCCGATCCGGCTACCCAGCTGGAATGACCTTGTGCGGCGCACACAGTTACACGGTACCGGCGCCGTTAGGGTCTTCCTTCTCGAACCCGACCGAAATCCACACTCTGCGCTTGCAACCGGCGGATTAACTACTTCGGCCCCCCACGCCTGCGTTTCGTTGACACTCCCCAGACAGCGGAGTAGCGTCTCTTAAAGATTTCACCAAGACGTGGGACTCAATGTGGAGGCCGGCATGGTGTCGAAGCTATTGTGGGCGGGTGTGTGTGCGTGTCTGATCGTCGGTTCCGCACTGGCGCAGGACCCCCTGAAGGTTGAGCCTAAGCACTACAAATTGGATTTCGAGAACGATCGCGTGCAAGTCGTTTCCGTCCACTACGGCCCGAACGAGAAGTCAGCCCTGCACGACCATCCCGGAGGCGTAGTCGTAAGCCTCACCGAAGGCCACCTGCGCTTCACCGACGAAAACGGAAAGAAGCGCGAGGTCTTTGCCAAAGCCGGCGAAGTGCGCTGGTATCCGCCCTTCAAGCACAGGGTCGAGAACCTCAGCGACAACGCCTACGACGCAGTCTACATCGGAATCAAAGGCAAACTCGCCGCCTCCGCCGCTTCGAAGGATCCGGCCACCGCCACCGATATCGATGAAGAGACGAGCCGAATTGTCGCCAGCTATCTTGCCGCTGCAGGGAAGCAGTGAGGTGGTGATGGGAAGCGCTCAAGTCCGACCGGATAGTCGCCGATCCTCGTGACATCACGGGAATCGCTTCGCCGCTTCGAGATCAGCCCCAAATTGCCTGGTGCGAAAGGGGGGACTCGAACCCCCACGGTTTTACCCGCCAGATCCTAAGTCTGGTGCGTCTGCCAATTCCGCCACTCTCGCATGGGGATGATTATACAAAGGAGTGATGTTGTTCGCAGCGGCTCCCGCGGAAGTCGCGCCCTGACCCCAACCCAATGGGTTCGAGCGAAACTGGAAACTGACTCGGCTCTGAACTCCGGACCCGCTGGAAGATGCTGGAGAATTACAACGCGGCGTTCGCCGATTTCCTCGTCGTCGAACGCGCTCGGCATGATCAGGCGCAACTTCGCCGGGCGGGCTCCAGTCGCCATACTTCGGGCGCGGCCCGGCTTGCGGCTGGATTTACTGAACCGCGTTTAGTCCCTGATAAATGAACATGCCGAGCAACACCAGCAGCAGCACGCCCGAACCAGCTCCAAAAACCCACACTGGCTTTGTGAGCCGGTTGACCTTCACCAGCAATTCGGTCTGCTCCTGCTGCATGTGCGAATTCGCGTCGTCCAGATACAACTGCTCTTCCTCATGCATGGTGAGTGTGCTGCGGTAGATGAGGAGGATGATCAGGCCAACTGTAAATACACCCCATACAGTCGCAAGTCCGAGCAATAAAGGAGTCCACGTCCAAACCATAGGCCACCTCGACAGATTGCAAGCCTGTTGGCAACTCCTCCAAAACCCTGGGATGCAGGCGGCAGCCCACAATCCTCGACCTGGAGGAAGGGCCTAACGAAAACATTATAGACCCGTTGGCAAGTATCGCCGCGGGAATCGTTGCCGGGCGGCCGGCATCCAACAACAGAGAGTCCCGTTCGTGCGGCGGTGCTGTTACGATTATGGTGCAACCAGCTTGCCGCGCTCTGCTATAATTTAGAGACCTTTAAGGCCAAGGAGATACGACGAATGGCTACGACAACTGTCCCTGAAGTGAACACCAACACCCCGGAAGTGAAGAAGACTCCGCCGGTCAGTCTCACCGCCAGCGCGGTTTCCAAAGTAAAAGAAATTATGGGACAGCAGAATCCCGTTCCCGCCGGCCTGCGCATCGGCGTAGTCGGTGGCGGCTGCTCCGGCTTCTCCTATTCCATGCAATTTGAAAACGCCGCCGGAATGATGGACAAGACCTTCGAAATGGACGGCCTCAAGGTGTTCGTCGACGCCACTTCCGTGATGTATCTGAACGGCTGCCTGGTCGACTACGTCGAGACCCTGGAAGGCGCCGGCTTCAAGTTTGAGAATCCCAACGTGAAGAGCACCTGCGGCTGCGGATCTTCGTTCAGCGTATAGGACCGATCGCGGCGCTTCGGCAAAAGACAGTTCGTCCAAAAATATCGGCCTCATCCTGCGATGAGGCCATTTCTTTTTGTCTCACTTTCGTTATTGCGGCGGACTGGACGGAGTCTGCGCCGGCGGCGCAGGCCCGTTCGGATTTGAATTATTGCCAAAGCCCGAGCCCGTAGTCGGCCCGAACGAACTGCTGCCGGAGTTGCTGAACGCGCTGCCATTGGTGCCAGCCGGTTGCGCGCCGGGAATTCCGGATTGGCTTCCGAACGATTGCAATGCCGGCTGATAAGGTGTGGTGATCAGGCCGCCGCGGTCGGCGGTCGGGTCGTAAATAAACTGCCACTCGTTGTATTTCTTCTTCTTGTTGTACTCGCGAATCGTGGCGTCTTTGCTCAGGCTGGCCACGCCCACAATCGGTCCTCCACCAAACGGCTGGCCGCCGCTCCCCTGTCCATTCGGACTGCCCGACCCGCTCTGCCCCGAACTGGAGTCAGGCGATCCCGAGGAACCGGGTTGGGCTGAGTCCGTGCCGGCCGTCTGATTCGTGCCCGGAGTGTTCGAAGATCCCGAATTGTTGGAGTTCCCTCCAGATCCGGACGACTGCGCGAATACCCCCGAACTGTTGACTCCGGAACTGCCCGAACTGGAGCCGCCGAACGCCGACCCGCCAGACCCTGATCCCCCAAACGACGAGCCACCGAACGATGAGCCCCCAAACGAGGATCCCCCAGGCGATGACCCGCCAAAGCTTGAACCGCCGCCCGGCCCCGGCCCGTTCATCGCCGAACCGGCCGGAGTCGCTCCGGGAATGGCTCCGCCTCCGATGCTTCCGCCCAGTGACACTCCCGGGTCCCCGTAGTGCAGCAGCTTGAAGTCCTGACACTTGGAGTTCTTACAGTTCACCGGGTCTTTATAGTGTTTGCGCAGGTAGCGCAGATTGTTGGTGTTGTCCAGATCTTCCAGCCGGGTGGGATAGCGTCCGAATTTCTTGTAGTAACTGCGGATGGCGCGCGAGTACTGTACTCCGCGGTGGATCATTTCCAGTTCCCGGTCCCGCTGGATCTCGAATTTAATTTCGGTGAGAACTCCAGTCGCTACGATGGCCATTAGCGCCACGATCAGCAACAGCGTGAGCAGTATGTATCCCTCCTCACCCCGGCGAAGCCGGCGCGGTGAGGATCGCGCTCTGGTGGAGGAAGCCATGGAATTTTACAAATCTGGTAATCGGGTAATTTTGTAAATTGGGTCACACCATAGGAGCTTCCCGGGTTTCAAATTACCCAATTACAAAATTACCCAATTGCTAAATCTCGTCTACCCTTGCGTCAGCGGAATGCTCTGCGGCGGACCGCTGCCCACCACGTCCTGAATTTCCACCGACGTGGGTGAGATGTGCACAACTTTGTAACGGCGGTCCACAATCTCGCCCTCGCCCGCAATGAAAGTATCTTCGCCCTTGATAAGGAAAACTTTCTTGGGCTCTCCCGGCTGGTTCGCAAACCCGAAGAACTTCAAGGGAATCGGCGGAGCCGCGGCCACGGCTGGCGGTTGGTACGGTTTCGGATCATTTGGGCCGACCGCGCCGGGCGCCAGCGGCGTCGGAATCACCACCTCCGCCTGCGACACAAAAATATTTCTTCCCGACCCTTCGTACTTGATCTGCTCGGTGGCCGCGAGTTGATCCAGTCGCAAAGTGGGATCGAGGCTCTGCGGGGCGCGCTCTTTTTTCCCTGAGGCGGAGCCTGAACCGCGACGACCAGAACCTGTCGTATGCGCCGCACCCGGCGAAGAGGTGGGCGTGCCCGTCACCGGCGTCGTCGCAGCGATGGTCGACGAAGATGGCATGAACTCAAAAGCAAACACCAGGACCGCCACCCCTCCCAGCACCGCCGCCAGAATCGTGTTTCTCCGGTTCTCCAAACCCAGTTTCACGAAGTGCCTGCCTTCAAATAGGTCTCAAGTTTCATTTGCAGCTTGATGGGCCCGGTCTGCTCGCCGCCCAGCGTGATGCTGCTGATGATAAAAAGCGTGTCATCGCGCTCCAGGGCATTGATAAACTTGGCCAGGGAAACGTAGCTTCCCGAGAGGTCGGCTTCTACCTCGACCGGTTGCAACCGGCCGAGTTCCGCTTCCTCCTCCTTATACTTGGCCTGCTCGATCGTGATCCCGTTGGCTGCGGCCAGCTTGCCGAATTGGGCGGCAATTTGCGAATCTTGCGTGGGAAATCGTTTCTTGTAAAAATCCGCAATCTGCCGGTTCGCAGTTGTCACTTTTTTGGGCAGATCCGTCAAGGGCGCAACCTGCAGCGTTTTGCTCCGCAGTTCGGTCGACAACTGATTCAGTTCCTGGCGCCGCGAGTCCGAAGACCCCACCAGCGGCGAAAAAAACACCACCAGTGCCACTATATCCACTCCCAGCAGAACCGCCAGAGCCGTCTTGATGTGTTTCCGGGTTCGCCGTAAGTCGGGCATCAGGGCCTGCTCCTCTTCGAAATCTCCGTCCTCGTTGCTGGCGCCGGTACGGTCTCAGGGATATAAATCGCGTTTATGTTGAATCGAACCGTGTCGCTGCTGCCCGTCGTAGTCTCGTAGTGTTCCCCTTCGATGTAGGTCTGCGCAAAGCGCCGCGAATCTTCCATGCGCCGGGCCAATTCAATGGCTCGCTCGCGCGAGTCGCCCGCCACCACCATCTTCAGCGCCAGTTGGTTGTCGTCATCCAGTTCGGGATGAATCGAAACCAGATGGACCCGCGCCGGCATCACTTTCTCCAGATCCTCCAGCACGCGCGTCCAGGAAAACGATTTGCGCTCGATCAGCTCGTTCAGAAATTGCGACTGGTCCCGCGTGGTGCGATTCTCCGGACGGTTCAGAAACTCCTCGGCCTGCTGGCGGACCTGGTCGCGCTGTGCGATTTCGGCGCGCAACTCGGCGATCTTGGCGTGGTCCCGCCGCGCCGCAAACCGGCCCATGATCGTGATCGCCAGCAGCGCCAGCGTTACGATGACCGCCGCCGCCAGACCCGTTCCCCAACGCAGCCAGAAATCCCGCGCATCCTCGTAGGGCTGGCTGGCGAGATTGATGTCAAGACGCATATTTAAATTCAGGGGCTAGGGGTCAGGGATCGGTGTTCAGTGGATCTTTCTGATCGCTGACCCCTGATCCCTGGCCCCTGCACTTACGAAATCAGCGCCCCCACCACTCCGGCCATTCTCCACCGCGGCACCGAGCCTCCGCTGCTCACTCCCAGTTGCGAAGCGTTCACCAGTTCCTGCACTTCCGCGCCGGTTTGCGCGCGCAGCGCGGGCCCCGCGCTGCCCGTGTCCGATATCCCTGCGACAAATATTTTTTCAATGTTCAGGTGATATGTGTCCTGAAAAAACACCACCGAGGGATACACGTCCTCGGCCAGCTGATCGCCCGTCACGGTGACCCCGCGGGAATTTTCCAGCGTGCGGAAAAGCTGCAACTGGTCCGCATTCAGAATCGCGATACTCGTCGTGCGCGCATCCACCTTGACCACCAGCGTGGGCCGCTGCGCCTCGGCCGCTCCCAGTGCGGCCAGCATGGAGGGCAGCACCACTCCCGGATTGAATCCGGCGTCGCGAAAGGCAGCCTCATAGTCCTCCAGCACGCTAGCCAGCGAGACCGCGGCCACCACTCGCACGCCCTCGCTCGATTTCTGCGCATGGTAGGAAACTCTCGCCTTTTCTACATCGAAGGGCAAAGATTTTTTCATGCGAAAACGCACCACCCCCGCCGCTTCCTCGGCGTCAGAGGGGAGCGTATCGAACTCCAGAAGCACCACCCGCACCGCGGCGTCAGGCACCACCGCAATCACATCGTGCGACCGCGCTCCCACACTGCCCAAAGCCTCGCGCACCGCCGCGCTCACCGCCTCGCGCTGCCGCAAGTTGCCCTCCACCAGATCCGGAATCACGCTGCCCGGCGCTAATTCTCGCGCGGCGCAAGCTTCCAGACTGCGGCCATCTTCCGCCAGCCGCCCCACCAGTACCCGGTCGGACGCAATCTCGCAGGCTAACTTGGGTTTCGCCGCGTTGGAACCGGAACTCATCTCAGGTATTCACTTTCTTTCCAATCACTCTTATGCAATTCAAACGCCCCGCCACGCGAAATGCAATAGCTGGAAGGGAACTTAGGTGAAGTGGCCAGTGGTCAGCGCCTAGTGGTCAGTAATTCGAAACGCAGCCAACTGGCCACTAACCACTGACCCCTGGCCACTGCTCTTATCGCATGGCCTCGATGAAGGTGACCTTGTTGATCTCTTTCAAGGTGGTCAGGCCGAGCCGGACCTTGTCCAACGCCGATTCGCGCAGAAAGCGCATCCCTTCTTCCCGTGCCGCGCGCCGGATTTCCGAGGTCGGCCTGCGGGCCAGAATCATCTCGCGGATGCGGTCGCTCAAATCCAGCAACTCGTGAATCGCAGTTCTGCCCCGGAAGCCGGTGCCGGCGCATTCGATGCATCCCGGCCCCTCATACAAAGGCACCTTCGACCACTGTGCCGCATCCAGTCCGCTCGCCTCCAGCACATCCGTCGCATAATTTACCGGCGTGCGGCAGGATTCGCAGATCAACCGCACCAGCCGTTGCGCCAGAATGCAGTTCAGCGCCGAAACGAAGTTATAGGGCTCGACTCCCATGTTCAGGAAGCGCCCGATCACGTCCACCACGTTGTTGGCGTGGACCGTGGTAAAAACCAGGTGGCCCGTGAGCGCCGATTGAATAGCAATCTGCGCCGTCTCCGTGTCGCGGATTTCGCCGACCATGATCTTGTCCGGATCGTGGCGCAGAATCGACCGCAAGCCGCGGGCAAACGTCAGTCCCTTCTTCTCGTTGACCGGAATCTGCGTAATGCCGCGCAGCTGGTACTCGACCGGATCTTCGATCGTAATAATCTTGTCTTCGTCGGTTTTGATCTCGTTCACCGCGGCGTACAGCGTCGTGGTCTTGCCGCTGCCCGTCGGTCCCGTCACCAGCACCATGCCGTAAGGCTCTTTGATGTAGCGGCGGAATTTGCGCAGGTCGTCTTCGTCAAAACCAACCACTTCCAGCGTGAGCGATTTGAACTTCTCGCTCATCGACTCCTTGTCGAGTACGCGCAGTACCGCATCTTCGCCGTGAATCGACGGCATGATGGAGACGCGGAAGTCGATGGCGCGCCCGTTGTATTTCACCCGGAAGCGCCCGTCCTGCGGCACGCGCCGTTCGGAAATGTCCAGCTCGCTCATTACCTTGATACGCGAGATCACCGTGGAATGATGCTCTTTGCCGATGGGCGGCATGGCCTGCGTCAGCACGCCGTCGATGCGGAACTTGATTACCACCGAGTCATCCCGGGTCTCGATGTGAATGTCGGAAGCCCGCCGCTGCAGCGCCGTGAAAATCGTCGTATCCACCAGCCGGATGATCGGGCTGGTGTCGCCCGCCGCGGTCAGCTTGTCGATGGTCAGCGTCTCTTCGGCGCCGGTATTCTCGTCCTCGCGAATGATCTGGAAGCCTTCGCTGGCTTCTTCCAGAACCCGCTGCGACTGCTCGGTCTTCGTGAGGATGTTGTCAATCTGCTTTAACGTTGCGACCTTGGTGACGATGCGCTTCTGCAAAAGCAAGCTGATCTCATCGATCATCATCAACTGGCTGGGATCGGCGATCGCGATCGCCAGGCGTCCATCGTCCGTCTCCTCCAGGGGCACAAACTTATAGCGGAACATCAGCTCCGGCGAGAACTTCTTGAACAGCTCGTGATGCAGCTGGAAATCGGTCAGGTCCACAAATTCGCAGCGATAGCGCCGCGCCACGTCCTGCGCGCGTTCCAGATCGGTGATCGGATTTCCCGTCGTCACCATCTGCCCGCCGTTTTCGCCGTGTACGAAAAGCGATTTTTTGTCCGCCGTCGCCATTTTCTAAAATCCCCGCGTTCCCGGTTGTCATCCTGAGGCGACGGTTTCATCGTCGCCGAAGGATCTGGGCGAGCCGCGCGAAGCGTCGCGTTTTTTGCGACGCATAAATCGCGCGTTTGGCTCGCCTCCTCTAGTGCACCCCTAAAGTGAAGATCGGCAAATACAGCGAGATCAACACTCCACCCACAAAAACCGCCATCACGATTAGAATCAACGGCTCAATCAGCGCCATGGACGCGCCCAATGCCGTCTGCACGTCTTCTTCATAGAACTCGGCCACGGAATTCAGCATCGCCGGCAAAGCGCCCGTGGACTCGCCCACTTCAAGCATTTCCACCGCCAGATCAGGAAAAACATTCTGCTCCTCCAGACTGCCGGCCAGCCCCTGCCCCTCGCGCACTCTCACGCTCGCCCGCATGATCCCCTTCAGGATGCGGCGGCTGCTCATTGAAGTGCCCGCCGTTTCCATCGATGGCACCAGCGGCAAACCGCCCTGCAGCAGCGTAGCCAGCATTCGCGAAAAAGTTGCCACCTGATGTTTCAGCCGGATATCGCCCAGCAGCGGCAGGCTCAAAATGAACCGGTCAATCTGGTCCGCTCCCCGGTCCGTTCTCCGCCACTGCCAAAACACAAAACCGGCCACCGCCAGCCCGATCACAATAAACGGAAAGTACTTCTGCGCATACGTCCCCACTGCCAGCATAAACAGCGTAATCACCGGCAGTTTCGCATCCAGGCTGTTAAACAGGTCGGCAAACTTCGGCACCACATAGGTGAACAGAAACATCACCATAATCGTCACCACGCTCACCAGCAGCGTGGGATAGATCAGCGACACAAACAGCTTCTTGCGGAACGTCATCGCCAGCCGCTGAAAGTTGATGTAGCGGGTCAGCACCTCGTCGATGTTTCCGCTCTTCTCTCCCGCCATCAGCGTTGTGGTATAGATCTTCGGCACCATGCTATGCGTGGCAAAGGCGTCCGATAGCAGCTCTCCGCCTTTCACGCGCTCCCGCACGTTTTCCAGCACCAGCCGCAGGCTGGCATCCCGTTGCCGCTTGATCAGCAAATCCAGCGAGTTCAGAATCGGCAGCCCGGCCTTGATCAGCGTCAGAAACTGCTGGTTAAACACCAGAAACGAACTCTGCTTCAGCTTGCGCCCCCGGCGCAGCGAAAACCCGCCGGAAAGCAGCCCCTGCGGCTTTACCCAGTAGACGAGATAACCCTGTGCGGCGAAGCGATCCCGCACCTCCGCCACCGAGTACCCCTGCTCCACCTGCTGGTGCATTCGGCCCCGCTCGTCCGCGACTTTTACGACGAATTCCGCCATTCCCCTGTTCTTTTCGGACGTCTGTCCGGCCCGCCACCCTATCGGCTCAGTCTAACATTCCCGCTCTCGATCCCGAACCTTGATCACGACCTCCGCCCACGTTTCCAGTACCGCAAGTAACCCCCATCCCGTAATGGTCCGGGCAGAACACGCTACCCACAGATCGTCAACCCTCCAACCCCCGTTCCCCTGACTTGCACCCTCGCTTCTTCCCCTAGCCACGCTGCTTTGAAAGCCCCAGCCTAACGGCTATTGAAGTCCAGCCCCGCCGCCTTGAAAGGGCGCGGCTTCAGCCGCGCCGATAAAACTCGCCAAAAAGATGGGCTTTAGCCCCTGAGGGATGTGTGTTTCAGAGCTTACAAACCTATATAAATCAGCACAATACAGCCGTAAATCACAGCTTAACCTCACGGTCCAAGCTCCCCCTCAATCGTCTCCGTTCCCGGCGGTGGACTAAATTGGAACTCCCCCTCAGGAATTGCCACATTCTCCTTCTGCTCGCTGAACCGGTACTCCGTCGCCGACCCATCCACCTCGTCGATCACGATCCGCGCAATCCGGTGCTCGGGAGTCACTTCCAGCAGAATCTCGCTCACTCGGTCCGCCAGCGCCTGCGGCACCCCCCGCAACACCACGTCCCCGGCAGCCACCGGCTCCACATCCGGAGCCAGCGACAACCCCTGCAATTCCTTTTCCAGCTTGCTCTTACCCAGCAAAAACGCCAGCGGAGACCGCACATCATCCAGCTTTCGTGCATCCGTCTTCCGCACCTGCCGGTCGCCCGGGACGTAAAACCACGCACTGGTCCCATCGCTCACAAAGAGCTTCTCCCTGGGAGAACGGTACTCCCACCGCATCTTGCCAGGTTTTTTCATCCCACCCTTTTCCAGCCAAACCGTCCCGGATTCCGTCCGCTCCATCCCCGCCCCGCGATACTCCTCGGTAAACTCCGCCCGCAAACTCCGCAAGTGGTTGTAATGCTCATCCACCGCCTGCGCAATGGCATGGACATCTTCAGCCCCGGCGACGGATGTCGCCGCGACAGCCAACAGCAACACCGCTGCGGAAGTTCTGATCATTCCTACGATTTTACCCCGAGATACTAGCCGGCCTTTGCAGGGACAGTCGCCCTAGGCAAAAATGGAAGACAGAGACAACCGTGGAAGAGCGGCGCTTCAGCGCCGCGTAAAGCCCTCATCAGGAATAACTTTGTCATTCCGAGCCGCTTCGGAGCCGGTGAAACCGGCGAGAGCGAGCGAGAGCCTGCCCTGAGCGTAGCCGAAGGGAATCTGCTTCCGCCTCCACTAGAAATTCTGTCGTTCCGACCGCAGTCCGGAGCGCCAGCGACGGCAAATCGATGAACCTGCTCCTTGTGGCCTCTTTGAAGCAACCGGCCCCGCCGTTTTCCACAGCCTCATTGTTCACCTGTCACATCGCCGCCCACGCGACTTGGACTAAACTTATACAAAATTCTCTTGCTCAGTGCGAGGGAACCAGCCGATCTTTGTCATCTTTAACGGGAAAACCCAGCGGCAACTGTAAGAAAACAGAGATTTTACCGCTAAGTTCTTTAGCAGTCAGATTTTAGCCATATCTCGGCCATCACGGGGTCCGCAAGTGATTGTTTCCAGGGATTTTACGGGATCGATCTGTAATTTTTTTCGATCCAGATCTCACCCCGATCCATACACCGCAAACTGATGCGTCCCGCAAATTTTTTTCAACACCGCGCTCTCGCCCAGCACATGCTCCAGCAGGGGATTGTGATACAGCACATACACCGCCCGCGGACGCGCCCGCAGACTCCGCTCCAGATTTCCGATCACGCACCGCATCCCCGGCTCCGGAAACGGATTGAAGAGGTACAGCACCGTCGGCTCGTCAGCGAAAGTGAACTCAGTCGCATCCCCGCAGATCGTATCGATCACGAAACACTTCTGCGATTCGCCGTGATAACTGCTCACGTTCTGCTTTGCGATTTCGTGCAGCGCCGGCAAAAGCTCCACGCCCACGATACGGCGAAAGGAATAATCGGAAGCCAGCAGCAGCGTTCGTCCTTTACCCGAACCGAGATCGACGAACACGAACTCGGAAAGGTCGATGTGGGTATGCTCACACAGAGCATCGATCATTTCGTGGAAGAGACCCGCTTCTGTCGGCTGATACGGCGAGTGGAAAACTCCCAGCAGCCGGTCGCGCCAGCCCACCGCCGCGCTGGTCGTGTTTACGCGATGATCCCAATCGTATTCCGCATCGCCGTAGCGCTGCCGCAGCCGTTCCGGAGTCGAGTCGCGAACAAACTCCGCCAGCACACTCGCCAGCCGCCGCGTGGCCGCGACGCGCCCTTCCTGCGCCGCCAACTCATTCCACCAGCGCCACGCCGAGCGCGACAAGCTGATTCGAGGCGAAGCGGAAGCGGAGTTCATGTTCCGCCATCATAAGCGATGAGAAGACAAGCGAGGACGGCGCTACTGCGTTGGCGTATGGAACTTCGGCACCGGCTTATATCCCGGAGGCAGCCCCTTGGTGGCAAACGAGAAGTCATCCGGCACCCGCATTTCCACGTGGCCATCGGCCGTAAGCTTGTAGGGATGCCCGTCGGGATCGACCGGAATTCCGGGCAACTGCTCCGCGGCTACAAGTTCCGCCATGCTCGCGGGCAGACGCCCGGTGCGCTCTCCAAAGCGGGTCACCGCTTCTTGCAGATGCGTGACGTCCTCGTCTACGCGCAAAGCCCGCAGATGCTCGATCGCATTGGCGCGAATCTCGCGGTCCTCTGTGTTCTGGTAAGTCGCGGTCCACAGCATGCGGGACGTGCCATACTCGCCGGCATGCTGCGCCATCTGCGCCGCCATCAGCCGCAGGAACGGGTGCGCATTCGGAATCTGCGCTCCCTGAGCAAACGCCGCCGCCGCTTTTTTGTAATCCTCAAGATTGATGTAATAAACGAAGCCCAGGTCATAGTAGAGCTTCCAGTTGTCGGGATTATTCCGAATGCCGTATTCCATCAACTGAATGGCGCGCTCGGGCTGACCCGCCCCGTCCGGCGGCGCCGGAGCCAGAAAGCTGGCGCCGAACTCGTAGGCCACCACCAGGTGAGGATCGAGGTGCGTCGTGATCTCGAGCAGCGGAGCCAGCAGGTCGTAGCTTTGGGCATGATTGTGATGCCGAAAGCCGAAATACTGCACCACGCGAGTCCAATAAATATCTGCAAGCAGACCGTCGTAACCAAGGCTCGCGCGTTTCAGTACCTTGGGCGACGTCACGAACAAAGCGTCTTCGATGGTGGCTTGCGGGCGAAGTTGGTCCGTCCCATGCAAAACCACGGCACTGGCCGCCAGCGAAAACAGAAGACATGCGCCGGCCACAAGCGAAGTTTTGCGGCGTTGCTTCATTTCAGGTTCCGGCGCTCGAAGATGAGCACTGCCGCGCTCAATGCCATGGTGGCGTAGAACAGCGCGTACAGAGTGTTGTGCCAGATGAGCTGCCCCGCAACCGGTTGCTCATGAGCGACGGAACCGATCACGTTGAAGGCGGAAAAGTTCGGCACCAGATAAGCCGCGCCCGTGGCCAGCCAGCGGGTGAATCCGTGGGCCATGCCCGCAAAGCCGCGCAGATCTTCGGCGAAACTGCCGATCACGAAGAGGGAGAAGGCAAAGACGGCGGAAAGCAGCGGCGAAGAGAAGGAAGAAAACAGCAGCGCCAGCGAGCAAATGATCAGGAATTCAAGAACAATGAAATACAAAGCAACCAGAATCAGCGCGTCGGCCCGCACGAACTTGTGGGAAACATAGAACAGCGCCGCGAATACGCCGATCGCCATAAAGAACGTGTTCACCACCAGAGTGCCGGCCAGCCCGAAGAACTTGCCAACAATGAACTCCCACCGCCGGACCGGGCGCGAAAGGACGGTGTAAAGCGTGCGCTTCTCGATCTCTTTGGAGACCAGGCCGATGCCGATGAAGATCGCAATCACGATGCCGAACAGAGAAACGGCCGTGAGCCCGAGGTTGATGACGACGAGTTTTTCGATGTCGATCGAGATCTGGCCGACCAGAATCGCCGCACCCGACAACAGGACCGCGAAAGCGATGAGGTTGTAGAGCACGCGGTCGCGCACCGCTTCACGAAACGTGTTGGCCGCAATGTGCCCGATGCGCGCCTTCATGCCATTTTCCTCATGCGGTTCGACCAGCCGTGGTTTCGGCACGCTGCAGTTTCTCCACAAAATAAGCCTCGAGCGAAGTGCGAACCGGTACGATCGAAATCAAACGCAGGCGCTCGCGGCGCAGCGCATCGATGGCCGCATCCTGCTGGTTCTCGCCGATGATGGCGCGCACAGTGTCACCGGTGACGTGACATTCCGCGCCCAGAGCCTTCATTGACGCCGGCACCTGCGTGCCCTGCCAGATCACTTCCACCTTGCCCTGCACGCTGGAGGTCAGATCCTCGACTGCGCCTACACCACGCAGTTCACCTTTGTGAATGATGGCGACGCGGTCGCAAAGCGCCTCTGCGTCCGACAGGATGTGGGTCGAGAAGAATACCGTCTTGCCTTCGTGCTTGAGTTGCTCCATCAGGTCACGGACCTCGCGCCGGCCCATGGGGTCGAGTCCGGACATGGGCTCGTCGAAGAACACAAGCTTAGGATCGTGCAGAATAGCCTGCGCGATGCCAACGCGCTGCAGCATTCCTTTCGAGAACTTCCGCAGTTGCACTCCCTTCACATCCCGCAATCCGACGCGTTGCAGCATAGCTTCCACGCGCGGTGATCGCTCCTTGCCGGGAACACCGGAGAGTTGGGCGTAGTAATTCAGAAGTTCATGCGCGGTCAAGTGATCGTAGAAATACGGTTGTTCGGGAAGAAAGCCGATTTGCGCTTTCACTTGTGGGTCGGTCCATTCCTGGCCCAGAATGCGCGCCGATCCGGCGGAGGGGAATACCAATCCCATGAGCAGCTTCAAGGTGGTAGTTTTGCCGGCGCCATTGGGCCCGAGGAAGCCGAAGATCTCGCCATCTTCTACTGAAAGATTCAGGGGATGGAGGGCGCACTTCGGCCGTTTGCGCCAGAACCCGACCATATAGGTTTTTTGCAGCCCAAGGATTTCAATCGCAGGCATGGCACTCCGACCGATATAAAGACTACCTTCGTGCAGATTATATGCAAGGAGTTCAAATTTTGGGACTGGGTGGAGGGTTACGTCCGTCACCCGCGCGCGAATCACCCAAGACTGGCATCGACGTGGTTTCGCGCCTGCGCCTGCACCTTCACCTTGAGAACTCAGACATCCGCAACTATTGCATTGCCGTCAACGCTGAGCAGGCATTGTAGCTCCCGACCACAGTGATGGTGCCCGCAGGCTGGACGCGCAACACGGCGTCCTGGATCGAGCAGTAGGATCGCGTTCCGAACTGGGTGCTGAAGGGCGCGGCGGTTGAGTAGAACTGATCGTTGATGAGACTTCCGGCGCTAGCCGAGCCCGTGGCATTGAAGTTGTAGCCACTCTTGCCTGTGCCGCCGCCATTCGTAGCCAGAAAGTTGTCGACCAGGCATGCGTTGGCCGAGGCAGGAGTGCAGGGGGCAGCCCCGCCCAGCGACGCCAAAGCGACCGGAAAGCCGAGGGTGGGGTACGCGGAAAAGTATGCAATTTCGCCGGTGTTGATGGTCCGAACGGACGCGGCCGCGGAAGAATCGTTAGCGGACATGCGGGCGCGCATGAGATTCGGGATCGCGATGGCCGCAATGATCAGAATGATGGCCACCACGATCAACAACTCAATGAGTGAGAAACCCTTTTGTTTCCGCATCGAGAGCTCTTTCTTTTCCCCGGCATTTGCCCGGGCCGGCTCCGGGGTCTAAAGCCCGCGAAGACGTAAATACTTAGTGGCATGCGAAGGACCAAATCGACACGAACAAACACTTCGGTTACGACCTGGGCAACCGCCCTGCTTTCAACTCTATGCAGGATCGAACTCCGCATTCGTAGCGAATGAAGCGCCGTTTGACCTGCTCAGCTTGACAAATAGTGTCACTTTGCAAGAGAACCCACTCGCCGCTGTCTTGGCCCAGACTGCTTGGCCCCGGACTGATTCGGTTGGGAGTGAGTTATCGGGAGACCGGTCTTGACCGAACGACCTATACGATTGTCTGTGACGGCCTCAATTGACTTTCGCTCTGACATCCCACTCTCAAGCCAAAGTGTTATCGAGATGGTCAGCGCGACGAGAGTCCAGGGAATGATCGGAGATCGGAGTGCGAGCGAAACGCCAAAGCGCACCAGCAGAAGCCATGCCAGGGTGAATCCAATACCTGCAAGCATCGCTCTGGTGCGCCGCGACCGGTTGGGAAGGGCGTAGGATGCCGCTGACTGCACTGCCAGCGCGAAGGGTAAGCTCACGACGAGGTCGACGAAATAGTGCTGTCCGGCTCCCAGCGTAGCCACCACGGTCAGGAGGAGATAGAGAACCAGAGCCGCACGCAGAACTCGCGGAAGCCCTCTGCTATTCCAGCAGAGCAGTACGACCCATCCCACGTGCAGCGACGGCATGGCATTGCGAGGGATGTTGATCGGGATCGACATCTTTTCCAGAGCGAACGTCGATAAATTCCTGTACGGAATACTGTTCCAGGGAAAGTCCTTTGCGTAAGCGTAGATCGGCCCGGTGCCGGGCACGACGTTGTACAGAATCCACCCCGCAACTCCGGCCAGCAATAACACAATCAACATGTGCCACGAGATTCGCCGGGCGGCAGCGGGAACGTTCCAGGCGCAAACCACCGCCATCGCGAAGGGCAGGGACAAGTACGTGAGCATCGCGCTCCGAGCCAGGAAGACGCTGCCGTACATGATCTTTCCCATCAAAAAGCTGGGCTGAAATCCCAGGCTTCCGTCGAAGGCATACAGCCAGGCATCGTATGTCTTGGGGCTCAGGCCACCGGAGAGTCGCAGCACGTTGGCGGTAGCCGCAATGAAGACGATGAGGATCAGAGACGGCAGCAGCAGCGCGAGGGCGTTATCGCGGCCTTCCCGCTCCGACCACAAAGCGCGGAGTCCGAGCAGCAGGAGCGCGCCGAAGCCCAGCACCGCAAATGAACTGGCCACGCGCAGCACCCAGAAAGGAACCTGCGGCAGGTGGACGATCTTTACGAAGACCACCGAGATCACAAGCCAGGCGTAGATTTCCCAGCGGGAAGGAGCGCCACGCAAAAAGAAAGCAAGTCCACCAGCAATCGCGAATGGCAGGTAGGGCTCATCAAAATTGGTGAGTAACGCTCCGGCAATCACAAGCGCCGCCCAAACCACCGACAAGCCGACGAGAGAAACGATCGAATTCTGTCGCGACAGAGTAAGCTTTTCCCACGCCATACTAGTAATTTCTCGCGGACCACTCGACAGCGGAAGATGAGTCGAGGTGATTCTACATCCGGGGTAACGAGAATCCCCTGTTACCAAAGTTCGTTCAGAAGGGAACTACAGAGAAGTCGTTAAAAAACAGAAAAAGGCAGCGAACGTAAGTTCGCTGCCTTTGGCTTGTACCCTCCCCCAGGTACTTTGCCAAACTCATAAAGTTAGTTCGCCAACGGGTTCAGGGCTTGGCAAGCGGCATAGGTGCCAACCGCAGTGATGACGCCTGAGGCTCCCTGACGAACCACACCGTCATCAAACGCGCAGTACGACCTGGTACCAGTCTGCGCGGTGATGGGAGCAGCGGTCGTCCAAAACTCGTTCGGAATCGGACTGCCCGC
>PLIO01000104.1:21263-54950 GCA_003140075.1 Acidobacteriaceae bacterium
TAGCCGACGGTCGGATAAGCAGCGAAATAACCCACTTCGCCGGTGACGATGGTACGCTCGGAAGCGGCCGCCGAAGAATCGTTGGCTGCCATACGGGCGCGCATCAGGTTAGGAATCGCAATAGCTGCAATGATCAGGATGATGGCCACTACGATCAGCAGCTCAATGAGTGAGAACCCTTTGGCGTTGTGATCTTTTTGCACGTTTATTTTCCTCTATTTTCCTCGGGTTAGTTTTTTTTCGCTTGGAAAAGCAAGCCCAAGAAATTTCTAATCTTGCACCTTGGGGGCCAATCCGAGCGCCCGTCGCAGAATCAATAAAGATGGGGAAATGTCCCGTTTTTTCAATCAGATCGGGCAGGATAGGGTCGGTTGGCAGCTGCGGAAGTCCACCGTCGCCGCGGATTGTCGTTTTCGAGTGACGGAAAGTGGCAACCCAGCGAAGCGGTACGAATGAGAGGCATAAAAGCGAAAGAGAGCAGCGAGGTCACCTTCGCTGCTCCCCGACCGTGTACCTTCCAAGTTCTTGGCTAATCAGCTACTAGTTCGCCAACGGGTTCAGGCCTTGGCAAGCAACATAGCTGCCAACCGCCGTGATGACGCCTGAGGCTCCCTGACGAACCACGCCGTCATCAAACGCGCAGTACGACCTGGTACCAGTCTGCGCGGTAACGGGAGCGGCAGTCGTCCAGAATTCGTTCGGAATCGGACTGCCTGCGCCAGTAGCCGGCGCAGCGGTGAAGTTGTAACCGCTCTTGCCGCCGCCAGCGGGGCCGTTGCTGGCGAGGTTGTTATCGATCAAGCAGCCGGTGGCCACGGCCGGAGTGCAAGGAGCCGCGCCACCCAGGGCTGCCAAAGTAGCATAGCCGACGGTCGGATAAGCAGCGTAATAGCCGATTTCGCCGGTGACGATGGTACGCTCGGAAGCGGCCGCCGAAGAATCGTTGGCTGCCATACGGGCGCGCATCAGGTTGGGAATCGCGATCGCCGCGATGATCAGGATAATGGCCACCACGATCAGCAGCTCAATGAGTGAAAAACCTCTGGTGTTGCTCTTGTCGCCTTTAGAGTTCCGCATGTTCTAATTTTCTCCCAGATTCTTGTTGTTGTATCTGTGTGCCAAACCGGCACCGAATAGGGCTTTCGTAGTAATGCTACGCTCCGGGAGCCAGACTCGATAGGGCGGGAAGACTCTTTTCTTTCAAGGTACACGAGGTTGAGGGAAAAAATTAAAGAGAGCAGCGAAGTTGCCCTCGCTGCTCTCCGGCTTGTACCTTCCCCCAGGTACTATGCCAGACTAAGTTAGTTCGCCAACGGGTTCAGGGCTTGGCAAGCAGCATAGGTGCCAACCGCCGTGATGACGCCGGAGGCTCCCTGACGAACCACACCGTCATCAAACGCGCAGTACGACCTGGTACCAGTCTGCGCGGTGATGGGAGCAGCGGTCGTCCAGAATTCGTTCGGAATCGGACTGCCCGCACCGGTAGCCGGTGCAGCGGTGAAGTTGTAACCGCTCTTGCCGCCGCCGGCAGGACCGTTGGTGGCCAGGTTGTTATCGATCAAGCAGCCAGTGGCCACGGCCGGAGTGCAAGGAGCCGCTCCGCCGAGAGCCGCCAAAGTAGCATAGCCGACCGTCGGATAAGCTGCGAAATAGCCCACTTCGCCGGTGACGATGGTACGCTCGGAAGCGGCCGCCGAAGAATCGTTGGCTGCCATACGGGCGCGCATCAGGTTAGGAATCGCGATCGCTGCAATGATCAGGATGATTGCCACCACGATCAGCAGTTCGATCAGTGAGAAACCCTTCTGTTGTTTCCGCATCTCTATTTTCCCCTCGTTTTGGACTTCGTTAGATTCATGCTGGTCATGGAATGACGCAGTCGGACTAGATGATGGCACTTGCCCTGCCAAAGCCGGTAGTTACCTTGGTTCTGGGGGCGATTTGATAATCCCCTTATTTTCAGTGGGCAGCCAAACTCTCTTTTGATTCTGCGGCTTACCAAGCGGCGCCGGATGCCAAAATGCGTCGCGTACCCTGACAATTCGTGTCAGTCGAGGCGGCTGCATTTCCTATTTTAGAACGCCTCCTGGATACTCTGCTTGCGGGAAAAAACCGTGCGGTCGGCGCGAAATGGGAGAACGCAGCGGGAGTCTGCGGCTCGAGTAGAATGTCTATCCTGTCGCAGGGCAGGTGCGAACCTATGAACACTAGGAACGATTCGATTTCGATTGATCGCGATATAGCACGCGCGTGGACTCTACCCTCGCACCTCTATACGGAGCCGGATGCTTTCGCCGCGGAAATGAAAAGAATCTTTGCGCGAAGCTGGCAAGTGGTGGGGCATCACGACCAGGTGGCGAATCCGGGCGACTATTTTACGACCGAGTTGGTGAGCGAACCTCTGTTGATCGTGCGCGGCAGCGAAGGAAAGCTGCGCGGCTTCTATAACGTGTGCCGGCACCGCGCCGGGCCGCCCGCCGAAGGATGCGGCTCGCGCAAACTCTTCCGCTGCGGCTACCACGGTTGGACCTATGGCCTGGATGGATCGCTGATCAGCGCTACGGAAATCGAGGGCGTCGAAGGTTTCCGTCCCGAAGATTTTGCCTTGGCGCCGGTGCATGTGGAGGAGTGGTTCAATCTTATCTTTGTAAACCTGGACCGCGATCCTCGCCCGTTGCGAGAGAGTCTGGGCGAGTTGCCGCAGCAGGCGGAGAAGTTTCACTTTGCCGGGATGAAGTTGTTCGAGCGCCGCACCTACGACATGAAGTGCAACTGGAAGACTTATGTCGACAACTACCTTGAAGGCTATCACCTGCCCAGCGTGCATCCGGGATTGAACCGCGAACTCGACTACAACGCTTACGTGGTCGAGCCGCACGCGGGCTATGTGCGGCAGTTCAGTCCGATTCGTGGGGCGCAGCCCGGAGACGCGACTCCGCGGCGTTATCAGGAAGCGCGCGAAGATCTGACCACGGATTACTTCTGGATATTTCCCAACTGGATGCTGAACTGCTATCCCGACAATATTTCGTTGAACGTCGTGTTGCCGGTCGCGCCTGATCGCTCGCTGGCCATTTTTGAATGGTACTTACCGGAGGGAGAACACCGGAGTGCGGCGGCCAAGGCCTCGGTGGAATTCAGCGATCAGATCCAGATTGAAGATGTTGGTATCTGCGAAAGGGTGCAGAAGAATCTGAGGTCGCGCAGCTATTCTCGAGGCCGCTTCAGCGTCAAGCAGGAAAAAGGCGTGCATGCGTTTCATCGCATGTATGCGGAGTGGATGAAAGCCGACCCACGGCCGAGTTCGACTGGTTAAGCGTTCTCCGCCTTTACCAGCAGGCAGGTAACGTCATCGTGCTGCGGAGTGTTGCCGACGAAGAGATCAAGTTCCGCCATCAGGCGTTTCAGCATCTCGCCTGGCGTGGTTGCGGCGCCCGCGCTGATTGCGCTCAGAAGCCGCGCTTCGCCGAATTCTTCCTGGCGGGCGTTTTCCGCTTCCACCAAGCCGTCCGTAAAAATAATCAGCCAATCGCCGGGGGCGAGCGCGACGCTGGCCGACTCGTACTTCGCCTCCGGCTGAATGCCGATGGGCAATCCGCCGACGTCGAGGCGCTCGATTGCTCCGTTACTACGGCGCAGGATCGGAGTGTTGTGACCGGCATTGATGTAGTTGAAAGTGCGCCGAGCCGCGTCGTACTCCGCCAGGAACGCGGTGGTGAAGCGCAATCCACCCTGGCTGTTCGAGCAAGCGTATCTGTTCATGTTCGCGACGAGTTCCGGCAGTGCGACCTGAGCGGTGGAAAGTGTCTTGAGGCTGGCCTGAAAAGTAGCCATGAGCATGGCCGCGGGAATGCTCTTGCCCGCGACGTCGGCCACGGCGAATACCACGCGATTCTCTTCGTTGGTTTTGCCGGGACGCGGAAACACGTCGTAGTAATCGCCGGCGACGGTGTTGGCGGGGCGGGTTGTGTAAGCCACCGAGATTCCGGGAATCTGCGGCGGAGCGCCGGGCAGCAGCCAGGTCTGGATCTCGCGCGCGATCTGCAAATCGCGCTTCATCACCACGCGGTCGCCGATCTCCAGCATCAGCAGCAGAAGGAGCAACAAGCCGCCCCAGAAATGGAGGTCGAGTTCGACCACGTGGGTTTCGTTTCCGGAGCCTTGATAATTAAAGCCTGTGCTGGGAAACACAAGCATGATCAGCGCCGCCAGCAGTAGCACCCGGCGCGCGGGCGAGAGCTTTTCGAGGACGGCCCAGAAGAACTCCTTGACGACATGCAGGCGGTGGCCGCGCCTGGTAAGACCTTCTGGAGTCTTGGCGGCGACATCCCGCGAATAGAGGCGGTAGCTGGTGCGGGCTTCCGTTTCGAACTGCGACCAGAGCTGGGTAAGCTCCATCCCTTCGGTGACCCGCTGCCAGAACCGGCGCAGCCGCCCTTTGAGGGGAATGCGTTGCGCGGAGGCGGGTTGGGCCGGTGGGGAAGCGGTCGCCATGAGAGCCTTTGATTATAGAGGAACAGACTGGGGAGATTTCCGATTGTTGAATTCCAGTAGTGGCTCAGGTTGAAAAGTTTGTCATTCCGAAGCGCAGTTTTATCGCGCGAGGAATCTGCTTTGGTCCGGCTAAAGAACAGCAGATTCCTCACCGGCAAAGAACGCCGGTTCGGAATGACAAAATGCAATGCTGTTCAAACTGAGCCACTATCCGACTTCCCCTTGCTGGTCTGGAGAGCCGTCGGCGCTTGGCGATCGCAAATTGCAAATTTCTAGAACAGTGTTAACTGCTCGTCGAAGGCCTGTGCTGGCCACTTTTTGGCGTACATCGTTCCTCGCGGGTCGGCGCGTCCGATGCCATACTTCCGGCGGAAGGCCGCGATGAGTTGTGCCACCCGCTTGCCGTAGGAAGGCGGCAGAAATGAGCGGTCCTGATAGCGTTGGCGGTAGTTCTCAACCAGATGCGGGAAGTGTTGCTCGAGGAACGGGAGAAAAACCGCCGCCGAGCAGGGCTTGAGAAACAAAGGCCCGGCAAAGATGTGTCCGGCTCCAGCCGCGGCGGCTGCGCGCACCACGGCCTCAAGATCCGCGGGGGCATCCGTAATGCCGGGCAGCACGGGCGAGCAGCTTACGCCCACCGTGAGCCCGGCTTCGCTGAGCTGGCGAACCGCGTCCATGCGTAAATCTGGACGGGGAGCGCGGGGCTCGAGAATCCGGGCCAGTTCGACGTCCAAAGTGGTTATGGTGATGTGGATCGACAATGCGTTGCTGCGCGACACCTCGCGGAGAAGATCGACATCCCGGACAATGAGATTAGACTTGGTAACAATCCCCAACTCGAAGCCGCGGTGCCGCGCGAACTCTTCGAGAATGCCGCGCGTGACTTCGTAGCGGCGTTCGGCGGGCTGGTAGGGATCGGTGGCGGTGCCCAGCGCAATGGGTTCACGCGGTTTAACCCGCCGCAGTTCGCGGCGCAGCAGTTCCGCCGTGTGCTGCTTGACGTAGATCTTCTGCTCGAACTCCGCGCCGTCGCGCATTTCCATGAATTCGTGGGTGTAGCGTGCGTAGCAATACTTGCAGGCAAACTCGCATCCGCGATAGGGATTGATGGTCCAGGTGAAGGGCAGGCTGCGGCGGCTGACGCAACGGTTCAGCAGGGATTTCGCCGGGAGCGTGAAGTATTCAACGTTGTGCCCCTCGCGCAGGGATTCGCCCTCGGATGCGAGCCGGGCGATGCCGACCAGCGGGGACTTCGGAGGAAGCGCGAACAGCGGCATGGCTGACGGTTGCATATTCGCCGTTTGTTCGCCTACGATAAGACTCTAGATCGGCATTTGTCAAGAGGGAAAAAGCAGCGGGCGAGACGCCCACTGCACAGCCGCCGGGACGGCGGCGCTACGGTTGGGCTGCCGGTTTTTCTGCCGGCTTCTCGAACAGCTTGGGATCGACCGTCGGATTGAACTCCAGCGTCGTGTATTCCGAGGTACTCGAGTCCTGGCCGTTCTGCTTGTTGTGGCGCAGAAGCGGAAGAGTCAATCCGTTCACCGGCTTCCAGTTGTCCAGGTCAGTCTCGCCCTGCACCGGCTGACCCTGGCTGAGGGTGCGGTAAGTTTCTTTCAGAATGTGCCCGCTCTGCCGGTCGACAAACCAGCGGATGGCGGTGCCTGCGGCATTTACATCGACAATGCGGGCCTCGATGTCGCCGACTTTCTCGGTTCCCGCGGCTCGGAAAAACACATCCGGATCCTTCCAGTGCGACGCGATGAAAACGGGATCGCGCTTGATCTGATCGAGAGTTTCCGCCTTCTGCGAGGCAGGGAAGTCGCGCATGCCTTGGCCCTGCATCGCCATGAAGGCCACATCCGGTGTGACCACGATATTCATGTTTCCGCCCGGAGTGTGCATTTCCGCGTGCAGATGATCGGGGAAAACGATGACGGTTTCCATTTGCATGGGGAACTCGCCCTGCGGAGTCTTCTGCGTAAGCGTCAGCTCGGCTCGCACGGACTTGATCGCGGTCAGTTTCGCTTCGCCGCCCATCGCCGCCACCACCTTCGCCGCTAAGGCTTTGCCCTCTTCATTCGATTCCGTAGGTTTGGCGTTTTCTTCTTCTTTCGCACCCGGTGGAGGCGGAATCGTGATATCGATTTCCTTCACGGCTCCGAGAGATGTCAGAGGCTTGTCAAACTCTTTCGTGTTGCCGACCACAAGCACTGCGAGTTGATCGCGATGCAGATACTTCGTGGCCACTCGATTCACATCGGCGGCAGTGACCTTTTGAATTTCCGCGGGAAACTTGTCGAGCCAATCCGCTGGGTATCCGTAGAACTCGTAGGTCGTGCGCTCGTCGAGAACTTTGTCGGGCGAGTCGAGGCGGAAGATGAACGCGTTCAGGATAGCGTCCTTCGCTTGCTTGATCTCGTTATCGGTGATGGGATGTTTGGCCAGATCGTCGATGTCTTCGTCGAGGGCCTGGATCGACTCGATGGTGGTCCCGCTCTTGGTTCCCGCGACGAACTGCAGAATGCCGGGATGCCCGAAATTTGTTCCGATGCCGCCACCCACGTTGTAGGCCAAGCCGCGTTTGGTACGAATATCGTTGAACAGCCGCGAGGAGAATCCGCCGCCGAAGGCCTCATTGAAAACGGCGATAGCATAGTAGTCGGGGTTGTTGCGCGTCGTGCCCAGCGCCACCATGTGAATGCTGCTCTGATTTACGTCTTCTTTCGGGATGAGGTAATACCCAGGTTTCGCGGGCTGGAACTGAATCCCGCCCTTGGGTTCGTCCTTCCTTGCGATGGGACCTTTGGGCCATGACTCAAAGGCGGCGCGCAGCTTGGCTTCCATGACTCCGGAATCAAAGTCGCCGCTGATGCCGAGAATGATGCTATCGGGATGGACATACGCTTTGTGCCAGTCGAGCAGATCCTGGCGGGTGATAGCTGCGATGGTGGAATACTCCGGCTCACGGGCGTAGGGATTGTCCGCACCGTAGGCGAGCTTGGCGGATTCGCGCGCCGCGATACCGCCGATCTCATCATTGCGCCGGGAGATGCTGTCGTCCGCCTGTTTCTGGGCGAGGTCGAGTTTGTCGGCGCGGAATTCAGGATTCCGCAGCAGGTCGGCGAAGACTGCGAAGACATCATCGAAGTCGCCTTTCAGGCAGCTTAGGCTGATGGTGGTGGAATCGGGACCGCCGCCGGTCTCGACTTTGGCCGCACGCACTTCCAGAAAATCGTCGAGCTGATCGCCGGTTTGGGTTTTGGTGCCACCGGTGCGCCAGACTTCACCGAAAATATCCACGAGTCCAATCTTGCCGGCGGGCTCGTTGCTCGAGCCGCCGCGAATGCGGGCCGAACCGTCAATCAGCGGCAACTCGTGATCTTCCTGCAGAAAGATCACCATGCCGTTAGAGAGTTCGATGCGCTTGGGCTGTTGCGGATGGAACGCGGGCAGAGTGGGGACGGGGATCTGCTGCCAGTTCGTAGCTTGCGCAGCGGTTTTTGGAAGAGGCATGAACACGGCGGCGGCCGCGAGAATGATCGAAAGAACAATCCGCTTGGAGTTCATTGCGCACCTCCCTCATCTGCCGAGCCTTGGTCGGGGCCTGGGTCGGATCCGTGATCACCGTCTTGTCCCGCGCCCTTGCCGGTTTCGATCACGCCTACGGTGCGGTTGGTATCGTAGAAGGTTTCGTTGGCCACGCGGCGGATGTCCGCCTTGGTTACTTTGTCGATTCGATCGACTGAGCGAAACAGTTCGCGCCAGTCACCGTAGCGAGTCTGGTAAGTGGCTAACTGCGTGGCCAGCCCCTCATTATCAGCCAGGTCGCGGAGCAGGTTTGCCTTGCTGCGAGTCTTGATCATCTTCAACTCGTCGTCGCTGATGTCTTCTTTCTTTAGGCGTTCAATCTCGGCGTGAATTGCGTCGGCCACTTCCTGCGTGGTGTGTCCGGGGAGCGGAAAAGCGTAGAAGGCGAACAAGTGCGGGTATTTGATGCCGGGCAGCCCGCTGAAGCCAGCGGAGAACGATGCGATCTTCTTATCGCGCACCAGAGCACGGTAAAGGCGCGAGGTGCGACCTTCCGACATGAGATCGGTAATCGCGTCAAACACGGCGTCGTCTTTGGTCATGTAGTCAGGACGGTGGTAGCCCTCAAGATAGAGCGGCTGGGTCTTTTCCATCAGCACGACCTTGCGCTCGGAGTTCTGTGGAGGCTCGGTAGTCGTGGTCTCATCGGGCTTATGGCGAGTGGGCAGGCGGCCCAAATATTTTTCGAGAAGCGGCATGATCTCGGAAGCCTTCACGTCACCCGCCACTGCAACCACCATGTTTGCGGGCACGTAGTATTCGTCGAAGAACTTCTTCGCATCGGTGGCCGAGAACGAATTGAGATCGGACATCCATCCTACGGTCGGCCGGTGATAGGGATGCGCCTCGAAGGCCGCAGCGTCGAACTGCTCCAGCAGACGGCCGATCGGGTTGCTGTCCGTGCGCAGGCGCCGCTCTTCGATGACCACGTTGCGCTCCTTATAAAACTCGCGCAGCACCGGATGGAGAAAGCGCTCGGACTCGAGATACGCCCACAGCTCGAGCCGGTTCGCCGGCAGTGAGTAGTGGTATGCGGTTTCGTCGTAATCGGTGAAGGCATTCAGATCCTGACCGCCGCTCTGTTCGACGATCTTGCCGAACTGGTTAGGGACTACGAATTTGTCGGCCTCGGCGATGGCGTCTTTCCACGCTTTTTCTAGCTCCTTCAACTTGGCCTCATCGCGGCCCACAGTCTTATCACGCTCCACAATGTAGGCCGCGTAGGCGGTCTCGACCTTCTCAAGCGCTGGCTTCTCGGCCGCGTAATCGGTGGTGCCGACCTTGTCCGTACCTTTGAAGGCCATGTGCTCAAACATGTGGGCCAGGCCGGTCTTGCCCATGGGGTCCTGGGCGGAACCGGCATCCACTAGGGTGAAGAAAGAAAAGACTGGCGCCTCCGGGCGCTCGCAGATGACGATGGTCAGGCCGTTCGGCAGCTTCTTGACGGTGATGCGCTTTTCAAAAGATGCCACATCTTGGGCAGCGGCGAGCGCAGTCAGAAGCAGAAAGAGAGCCAGAGGCTTAAGTGCATGTCGTTTCATCGGACCTCCAGAAGGTCGGCGAACTTCGGACGGACAAGTTTGGACAACCGTTATTAGACGAACATTCAGGGCAGAAGTTTGAAATTACGTGGCGGGCAGGGAGGTTGTCAAACCGGCGGAGTGCATTCAGTTCAGGAACAGCGTAGGAAACAGCCGCATTTTGCGTTGAGCCGGGTTTAAGGCACAATGCCTCCTGGAGCGAACGCGCAATGGATTCGAGCATCGAGGTTCAGGGAAAGCAACTCAAGCTGTCGAATCTGGAAAAGGTTCTGTATCCCGCCACGGGATTCACCAAACAGCAGGTCATCGACTACTACGTTCGCATTGCTCCGGCGATGGTGCCGCATCTAGCCGGGCGACCGCTCACGCGCAAGCGCTATCCCAACGGCGTGGATGAGGAATTCTTTTATGAAAAGAACGCGCCCCAGCACCGTCCTGACTGGGTGAAGACCGTTCCCATCTGGAGCGGCAGAAATCGCCGCACGATTCATTACATTCTCGCCGACGATCTGGCAACGCTGGTCTGGCTGGCGAATCTGGCGGCGATCGAACTGCATCCGTCACTTTCCTTGGCGGAAGACATAACCTGTCCTACGATGATGGTCTTCGACCTCGATCCCGGACCGCCGGCAAACATTGTGCAATGCTGCCAGGTTGGGCTGTGGCTGCGGGAAATCTTCGAACATTTCGACCTGCAGAGTTTCCCCAAGACTTCGGGATCGAAGGGACTGCAGATCTACGTTCCCCTCAACACTCCAACCAATTACGAATCGACCAAGACTTTTTCCCACGCTCTGGCGCAGTTGCTTGAACATGAACATCCCGAGCTGGTTGTTTCGGACATGAAGAAGCAAGTGCGAACCGGAAAAGTATTCGTCGACTGGAGCCAGAACGATGAGCACAAGACGACCGTGGCCGTGTACTCGCTGCGGGCGCGCGAGCACCCCACGGTTTCGACGCCGGTATCGTGGGAGGAAGTCGAACGCGCTCTCAAGAAGAAGGATGCGAGCCTGCTGGTATTTGAGGCTAAGCAGGTGATTGCGCGGGCGGAGAAGATGGGCGATCTGTTCGCGCCGGTGCTCGATTTCAAGCAGCGGTTGCCGGAACTCAAGGGGGTTGCGGCCTCCGCGGCGGCAGCGCAGCCGGCAATCTCGATTGCCGCTCAAGCGGAAGAAGAACCGGAGGACGCCCGCCGCCGCACCGTGCGAAAAAACGAGAAGAAGGTGCACGCGCGCAAGCCGGGGCGCAAGGTATAATCCCGTCCGCCACGAATTTGCTTCGAGACTTCGAGACTTTGCCATGCCTCAACTGTTGGTCGGGACATCGGGATGGGCCTATCCGAGCTGGAAGCCCGACTTCTATCCAGCCAAACTCGCGCAGAAGAAGTTTCTTGGCCACTACGCCACGCGGCTCAATACGGTCGAGGTGAATTTCACTTTCCGGCAGCTTGTGAAAGAGACGACGATCCAGAACTGGATTCAGGAAACGCCGGCGCACTTCCGATTTGGCATCAAGGCTCACCAGGTGATCACGCACATCAAGCGATTGAAAGGCACCGAAGATTTTGTACCACGCTTCCTGGCCACAATTGAGCCGCTGGCCAGCGCCGGCAAGCTGGGGCCGGTGCTATTCCAGTTGCCGCCAAATCTGAAAGCGGATACCGCGCTGCTCAAGGATTTTCTCGCGCTTCTTCCGCGTACACTGCCGGCGGCGTTTGAATTCCGTCACGAGTCGTGGTTTACCGATTCGTCCTGGGAGCTATTGAGATCCTACGGCGCCGCTCTTTGCGTGGCTGAGACTGAAGAACGCACCACGCCGGATGTGGTCACCGCGGCATTCGTCTATTATCGGTTTCGTAAGCCAAGCTATACAGGAGACGAACGGCGGGACATGGTGTCGCGCATCGGCGAACACCTGCAGGCGGGCCGCGACGTGTTTGCTTACTTCAAACACGAGGAGACCCCGGAAGGAGCGTTGTATGCAGTGGATCTGCTTCGCGACGCGAGCCATGCCTAGCCGGCCACAACTTTAGGCGACCAGTGTCCGCCCGGCATCCTTCTGATCACTTCCGCCAGCGTCCGATAACGCGCATACTCTTTGCTATCCCCTCACCATGGCGTCCGAAGCAAATTCGCGCGTGCTCTCTGGCTTTCTCGACTATTTGAGAATCGAGAAGGGCCTGGCGCCGCTTTCCGTCAGCGCTTATACCACCGACATCGGCCAGTTCTCGGAGTTTCTGGATAAGCGCAGGCAGGTGCTGCAGACCGCTCGCCGAATCGATGTACGCGATTTCCTGCAGCAGCTTTTTTCTCATCAAGTGGATGGCCGCAGCGTGGGAAGAAAACTCTCGGCGCTGCGTCATCTCTATCGCTACCTGCTGCTGGATAAGAAACTGGAACACGATCCCACGCTGAACATCGAATCGCCACGGCAATGGAAGGTTTTGCCGAAAGCGCTGGCGCGCGACGAGGTGGAAGCGACTCTGGCCGCTCCTCTTGCGCGGCAAAACGCTAGAGCAGCAAGCATTCCAAACGGATCAGCCGCGCTGGCGGCCCGTGATCGAGCGATGCTCGAAGTTTTCTATGCGGGCGCGCTGCGGGTTTCGGAGATTGTCAGCGCGAAGTTGGAAGATCTGAAGCTCGATGCGGGATATATGTTAGTGCGCGGCAAGGGCGACAAGGAACGTGCGGTGCCGCTGGGGAGATCGGCGCAGGACGCGTTAACTCAGTATTTGGCCGAGGCGCGTCACCTGCTGGCGGCGGGGAAGCAAAGTGGGAAATCGACCACCACCGCCGCTTCCGCAAGGAATTCGCCTCTGCTGTTCATCGCTCGTGGAGGCCGGAAGCTGACGCGCCAGCGAATTTGGCGGATGGTGCGGGCAGCCTCGGCTTCTTCCGGGCGCGCTGCCTCTCCGCACATGCTGCGTCATTCCTGCGCCACACACATGGTGGAGAACGGCGCCGATCTTCGGACAGTTCAAACCATCTTGGGCCATGCCGACATTTCAACGACTCAGGTTTATACGCATCTGGCACTGGACCGGCTCAGGACCGTGTACCAGAAGCATCATCCGAGGGCGAAGGCGAGATGAGATTTGCTGCGAAAAGAAAGTCCACCACGGAGGCACGGAGCCACGGAGAAAAGCATTTAAGGCTTTCTCCGTGGCTCCCTGATAATCCCGAGCTTTCATGACTGAGACCAGGCAGATCCAAACGACAGTCGCCAAAGCGGTCGCTGACTTTATCCGCCATCTGCGCGAGCGCAATGCCTCGCCGCACACGATCAAGGCTTACAGCCGGGATCTGTCGCTCTTTGCGGTCTACGCCGGTTCGCGCGGATGGAAGCAGATCGACCACATCGCCGTGCGCGGATTTCTGTCACAACTTTACGAAAACAGGTTGAGCAAAACTTCCGTGGCGCGGGCTTTGGCTGCGGTGCGATCTCTCTATCGCTGGCTGGCGCGGGAAGGCGTCGTGGAGCAGAATCCGGCGAAGCTGGTGGCCACGCCCAAGCTTCCCAAGAAACTTCCACGCGTGCCGACCATTGAAGAGATGAACTCGGTAATCGATGGCCAAATGCCTGAGGTCGCGGCGTTTCCCGCGCGTGACCGGCTCATGCTCGAACTGCTCTACGGATGCGGTATCCGCAATTCGGAGCTCACCGGGATCAATCTGGACGACATTCGGCTGAGTGCCGAGGCCATTCTCATACGGGGCAAGGGGAAAAAGGAACGCTACGTTCCGTTCGGCCATTCGGTGAAGATGGCGCTCGCAGCGTATCTTCCCGGGCGCCAGAAGGTTTTCGAAGCGATCCGCAGGCATGCTCCTGCCTTGCTGATCAACCGGCGTGGCGGCCGGCTCACTACGCGCAGTGTCGGCCGCATCGTCAAGAAGATCGCCGTCGCCAAGGGCCTCTCCCCCGACGTGCATCCGCACACGCTGCGCCATGCCTTCGGCACCCACATGCTGGAAGAAGGCGCAGACCTGCGCGCCATTCAGGAACTGCTGGGTCACGAGCGCCTCGCGACTACGCAGCGTTATACGCAGTTATCGATGAAGCATGTGTTGCAGGTATACGACCAGACGCATCCGCGAGCGAAGTAAAGTAGCGCCGCCGTCTCGGCGGCCCGCGAGAGCATCTTAAACCGCGCGTCCGAGGACAAGATGCCCCCCGGACAGCCGGCGGGACGCCGGCGCTACCAAGTGACGGCCGTCAACGCCGCAGCCCTTCCCACATCTCGACCACGCGCGCTTTCAATTGCGCAGTCAGCTTTTCGTAGGTTTCCTCCGACGCCTCGCTCTCCCTCGGAGGGATGATTGGGTCTCCAAACTGCATCTTCAGCGGCGCGAATCGCTGGAAAGATTTGTTTCTTGGCCAAACTTCATAGAAGCCTTCGATCGCGATGGGAACGATCGGTACCTGCATGTGAATCGACAAGATGGCCGCACCCTTCTTGAAGATTCGCGGAGTGCCGTCGATCGAGCGCTCGCCTTCGGGATAAAGAATGAGCGCACGCCCCTGTCGCAAGCCAAATGCACCGGCACGCATAGCGGGAATCAGATTCGCGTCCGGGTCGACGACCAGTATCCTGAGCGAATGTGCCAGCCGCAACATAAATCCTTTTCCGAAGATTTCGCTCGTGCCCACGGCAAAAACGTTGTCAAACACCTCCGGCGGCAAAATGCTAGCCAGGATGAGCGGATCAAGATAGCTCTGGTGATTAGAGGAGAGGATGTAGGCGCCAGTCTTCGGCAGTTTCTCGATTCCGCGCACGCGTAAATGAAAGCGGTCGAACGCAATCACTTGTACGAGCCGCGAAACCATGTACCAGAATGCATTGCTAACCGGCTGCGGCTGGGCCAGCGAAAGTACGTCGGCGGTATCCGGTGTCTCGGCGAAGATTGCCTTCCAGCCAGCAAAGTGAGGGCGCGCACCGGCGCTGCCCACGCCACTGGCCGCGCTTTGCAGAACGGCGTCCACCAAGTCGCGCACCGTGTAAATCTCAGCCAGCTGCGATTCCTCGACATTCCCGCCCAGTTGTTCTTCGATTTGGCTGAGCAACTCGACGCGCTGCATCGAGTCGAGCCCCAGGTCGAGTTCCAGATTGTGAGCGGGTCGCAGGGTCGGAGGTGCGGTGCGCGCTGCCTCGCGAATAATCTTCAGCGCCCGCTGCACGTCCGGCTGATCGAGCCATGCCGTCTCGTCTGCGTTCAATGACTGTTCGGCCGGCAATTCGGAATCGTCCGCAACTGTCCGCGGCTGGTTCGCCTTAACCCGCTTCTCCACTTCGAAGCGCTTGATCTTCCGCGTCGTGGTGCGAGGCAAGTCCTCCTGCCATATCTCATAACTGCCGATGCGCTTGGTGGAAGCGATCTGCTGCGACAAGCTTTCGATATCGAAGCGGATGACTTCCTTCGCGTTCACGATCTTTTTCTGGCGCAGCACGTCGAAGTTGGGCACGATTACGGCGTGCAAGCGGTCGCCACCTTCTCCGGGCTTACCCTCCAGCCCCAGCACTGCCAGTTCTTTGATGTAGGGCGACTTCAGGTAGTGCGCTTCCACTTCTTCGGGATAAATATTTTTCCCGTTGCTGAGCACGATCACTTCTTTCCTGCGGCCGGTCAGAAACAAATTGCCGTCGGCATCGAAGTAACCGAGATCACCGGTATAGAACCATCCCTCACGCAACACGGCCGCAGTCGCATCCGGGCGGTTCCAATAACCTTTCATCACGACTGCCCCACGCAAGACGATTTCGCCTGTAGCCGGGCTATCATCTTCCTGCGGTTGCAGGTCAACGATTTTGCCCTCCACGCCCTTCATGGCTTTGCCCACCGATCCAATCACATTATTGTTTGGAGAATTCGCAAACACGGCGGCGGTTGTCTCCGTCAGGCCATAGGCTTGCAGCACGTCGATGCCGAGATTGTGGAAATCGGTTGCAATCTCGGGATCGAAGCGCGATCCACCGGTCACCAGATAACGCATCTTCTGGCCCAAAGTCTGGTGGATCTTCCCAAACAAAATTGACCCAGCGTTGACGCCGACCTTCCGCAGGCTGCGGTTGAACGCCACCAGAGCTTTGAATACTTTTTGCGTCAGGGCCCCTCGGTTCTCGATTTCTTCAAAGATCCGCTCGTGAATCAGATAAAAGAATTGCGGCACCACGGCAAAAGCGGTGATGTTGCGTTCGCGCAGAGCGCGCAAAAGCTCGGTCGTGTTCAGAGTCTCCAGGTACACCACGCGCGAGCCTTTTACCAACGGAAGAAGCAGATTAGCCATCTGTGCAAGCACGTGAAACATGGGCAATACACCCAGCAATGCGTCCTCGGGGCCGATGTCGACCCAGTTGAACACAGCTTCCACTTCACCCAGAAAGTTAGCGTGGGTAAGCATGACGCCCTTGGGGTCGGCGGTAGTTCCCGAGGTGTAAAGCAGGGAAGCGAGGTCTTCCGGCACCGACTGCGCAGGCTGGAATTTTCCCGGGCCGCCGTCGAAAATCGCCGGCAGGTTTCCTAGCCAGTGTTCATGGATGGAATGCTGGACCATGCGGTCGGGGTCCATGAGTACGAGCCCAAGGTTCAGGTCGGCGACCGCCTCCCGCGCCGCTTGCGCATGTCGCGCATCGCAGAAAAGGGCGGAACTCCCGCTGTCTTTGAGTAGCTTGGCCAGTTGATCGGCGTGTAGCGCTGTATCGAGCGGGACCACCGCGCATCCCGCGGCGATAATTCCCAGATACGCCGCTACCCAACGGGGATGGTTATCCGCCACAATGGCCAGCCGCGATTCTCGCGCGAAGCCGTTCTCGATGATCCACCGCCCGACGGATTCGGCCATCCGGCGAAGTTCGGAATAGGTGCAACTCTCGTTGCGATCATGGCGTTGGAGTTCCAGTGCGACGTTGTCCGGCCAGCGCTCGGCACATTCGACAAAACGGTCGTAGAAAGTGGGCATGAGTCGTGTGGAATATACATGAAAAAAGCGAGAACCGCCGAGAGCCTTGTGCGGTACCCGCCGTTGTTTCGGCGGATCCTCGTCCTGCATCCAATATGCTAGGCTAAAATAGATACGCTGGGGCAGCTCCCGCCCGCTAAGGATTTCACGGTTTGATTAACACTCTGATTGGTAAGGTCTTTGGGACCAAGAACGAACGGGTGGTCAAGAGCATGATGCCCAGGGTTGCGGCTATCAATGCCCTTGAGCCGCAGATGCAGAAGCTCAGTGACGCCGAACTCCGCGCCAAAACGGACGAGTTCCGGCAGCGCATTCAGGATAGGCTGAGCCGTTTGATTCCCGGAGCGACCCCGAACTCTGAGGCCGAAACTGAAGACGATCCCGACCGCACAAAACAGATCGAGAAAGAGCAGTACGAAGTTCTGCAAGAGGTGTTGGACGAGATTCTCGTAGAAGTCTTCGCCGTGGTGCGCGAGGCCGGACGCCGTGTGCTCAACATGCGGCACTTCGACGTGCAGNNTGATCGGCGGCATGGTGCAGCACAAGGGCATGATCTCGGAAATGAAGACCGGCGAAGGCAAAACGCTGGTTGCTACGCTTCCCGTCTATCTCAATGCTCTCAGCGGACGCGGCGTGCACGTGGTCACGGTCAACGACTATCTGGCCAAGCGCGATTCCGAATGGATGGGCAAGCTCTATCGCTTTCTCGGCCTCACGGTGGGCGTGATCGTTCATGATCTCGACGACGAGCAGCGCCGCGCAGCCTACGCCGCCGACGTGACCTACGGCACCAACAACGAGTTCGGCTTCGACTATCTGCGCGACAATATGAAGTTCGATCTCAAAGATTGCGTGCAGCGCGGCCATAATTTCGCCATCGTCGATGAAGTCGATTCCATCCTCATCGACGAAGCCCGCACGCCACTTATCATTTCGGGTGCCAGCGAGGAATCGACCGACAAGTATTACCGCGTGAACCGCATCATCCCCAAGCTCGAAAAGGGTGAGGAACTTGAAGTCGCCCCCGGAGAGCCTGCCCAGCTCACCGGCGACTTTGTGGTCGACGAGAAGCACCGAAATATCACGGTCACCGATGAAGGTTGGAACAAGGTCGAGCAAATGCTCGGCATCGGCAACATCGCGGACCCGGAGAACTGGCCGCTCAAGCATCACGTTGAAACTGCGATCAAGGCACACGCTCTCTATCGCCGCGACGTGGAGTACGTGATCAAGGACGGCGAAGTTATTATCGTCGACGAATTCACTGGGCGCATGATGCCCGGCCGCCGCTGGTCGGATGGCCTGCACCAGGCCATCGAAGCCAAGGAAGGCGTGAAGATCGAACGCGAGAACCAGACCCTCGCCACCATTACTTTCCAGAACTACTTCCGCATGTTCAAGAAGCTCTCCGGCATGACGGGCACCGCGGAGACCGAAGCCACCGAATTCGATAACATCTACAAGCTGGAAGTGATGGTCGTTCCGACCAACAAGCAAATGCTGCGGCTGGAGAATCCCGACGTTGTTTTTCGCACGGAGAAAGAAAAGTACTTCGCGGTCGCCGATGAGATTCAAAAATTGGCGGAAAAAGGCCAGCCCGTGCTGGTAGGTACCACGTCGGTGGAAAAATCCGAGCGTCTCGATCAGTTGTTGAAAAAGAAAGGCATCAAGACCCACGTGGTCCTGAACGCCAAGTTTCACGAGCGCGAGGCGGAAATCGTCGCCCAGGCGGGGCGCAAAGGCGCGATTACGATTGCCACCAACATGGCCGGCCGCGGCACCGACATTCTGCTGGGCGGCAATCCAGAATTCATGGCCAAGCAGGAGATGGTGAAGAAGGGGATTGCGCAGCAACTGCGCGTGGCCGAGGGGAAAATTGAAGGCCCGCAGGAAGACGGCACGACTTCAATCTTCTACTACAACGGCAACGAGTACACCGTGCCGACCGATAAGTGGAGTGAGGCCTTCGCCCGCTACAAGGCACATACGGACAAAGAGCACGACGAAGTCGTCGCCGTGGGCGGCCTGCACATTCTCGGCACCGAACGCCATGAGTCGCGCCGTATTGATAACCAGCTTCGCGGTCGCGCCGGTCGCCAGGGCGATCCCGGCTCGTCGCGCTTCTACCTTGCGCTTGAAGATGACCTCATGCGCATCTTTGCCAAGGAGTGGGTTTCGAAACTGCTCGAGCGCCTCGGCATGGAGGAAGGCATTCCCATCGAGTCGAAGCTGATCAGCCGCCGCATCGAGACGGCACAGAAGGCAGTGGAAGGCCAGCACTTCGAATCCCGCAAACATCTGCTCGAATACGATGACGTGATGAACAAGCAGCGCGAGGCCGTCTACGGACTGCGCCGCCGTTTACTCGAAGGGATGGATCAGAAAGACTTGATCCTGGAAGATTATGTCTCCGCCATTCTCGGCGACCTGATGGATGAGTATTGCCCGCCCAAAGGCCATGCCGTCGACTGGAATATCAAAGGATTGAAAGACGCGGTCTTCACCCGCTTCGGCGTCGATTTCATCGCCGAGGGCGTGAAACCCGAAGCGCTGAACCGGCAGGAGCTCGGCGACGCCATTTTCGAAAAACTGAGAGAGCGTTACGACGCCAAGGAAAAGCTGATCGGCCCCGAGGCCATGCGCCATCACGAGCGCATGATCATGCTCAGCGTGATCGACCAGCAATGGAAGGATCACCTCCTCAGCATGGACCACCTCAAGGAGGGCATCGGCCTGCGCGGCTATGGCCAGCACGATCCGCTGGTCGAGTACAAGAAAGAATCGTTCGAGATGTTCGAAGCGATGCTGCAGCGCTTCCAGGAAGACACGGTCCGCTATCTCTACCTGATGCAGATTATCGAGCGGCCAGCGGACGCTCGACCTGCCGCTACGCCGGGAGGCCAGCCTGCTGGACAGAGCGCGGAGCCCGGAGTTCCGTCGCAGCAGGGAACTGGCGGGAACGGACATCGTCCGCCGCGCCTGGTCGCAACTTCCGCCGATGATCTGGAAGAAGCCTTCATGCGCCGCAAACGCCGCGAACTCGAACAGGCGCGCATGGCTGGAGCCGGGGACGTGGCGCCGGTGCAGCAAGTTGTGCGCGGGCAGGAAAAAGTGGGCCGCAACGATCCTTGCCCCTGCGGGTCAGGTAAGAAGTTCAAGAAGTGCCACGGGGCGTAAGCCGCGAAGGACCATGTGGGGACAGCCGCCTCGGCTGTCCAGCGGAGCGCAGCGAGGCACCCCTACGGTCAATGCCGGCCGTGTTTCGATCTTTCCATTGCTTTGAACGTCATCTCCTCAACCCGGCTTTTCGTCCGATCCTTCCACTCCAGAAACAGCGTCGCATAATTCTTCGTGATGTAATCGGCCGCACTCACTCCCAGTTTTCTTGCGGTCGCATCAATCCACCGCGGCGCGCCTTCGATCTCGCAGAAATTTCCGATGGGCGTTTGATCGACGACGACCTGGCCTTTTCCATCCGTCCACTCGGCGCGAAGCTTTTCGTAGCGGAACGACTGTGCGTAGCCCAGAGCCCGCAGAATCAGATCCATCTTCTTCCCGTCGGCGACCACCGTCTCTAACTCCTCGCGGCTGCTGTGCCGGCCAGTCTTCTTCTTGGCTTTATGCGTCAGCGTCCACTCCGAGCCGTACTGGCGCAGCCGCAACAGTTGTTGCCGTCCGCGCAGGACTTCGCCTGGAAGATCGTACAGCGTGTTCATCTCGTGGCTGCGCTTGGTGACAATGCGAAATCCCGCGGCTCGCAGCTTGCGCGCGAGCGTCCGCGTGTCCGCGACGCGAAACTTGATCTCGATTTCTCTGGTTGAGGCCATCCAAGGAAGTATAAAAGGGTCCACGCGGTTGCGGGGTCCCGGGCGACGATTAACGGCCAACGACTAACACCAACGGCCAACGGCCAACGACAAACGACAAACGACTAGGAAAACGTCGGCAGCTTCACCAGATCGTTTTGCGGCACCGACTCCAGCGGTTCGCCGGCCTTGCGCCAGGCGGTCAATCCGCCGACGATCACGAACGTGTTGAATCCTTTTTCCCGCAGCAGATGCGCCACCCGGGCGCTGGTTCCTTCGCGCGCTCAAGTACAGTAGAGATAAATATCTTTGTCCTTGGGTAGATTCTTGATCTCGTCTTCAAGATTATTGGGCTCGATGCGAATCGAGTTCTTGATGCGCGCCGACCCCGAGTCGTAGTAGCCGTGGCTGCGAACGTCGACGATCAGCACCCGGCTTGCATCTTCGGAGGCCAGACGCGCGGCCAGTTCCTGAACCTGGATCCGGGGCACCACACGATACATCTTGTTCTTGCCATACTGCCGGATGCGGTAGATCGCATAGACCACCAGCGCCGCGATGACCACCCCTTCCATGGCGCGCCCAGCTGCGTGAAAGCCGCGCAGGATCACCGCCAGAAAATCGCGCGAAATGTACCCGACCACCAGATACGTCGAGGAATAGAACAAGGCCCCAACCAAGTCCAACTGCAAAAACTGCCAGAAGCGCATCTTCATGCTCCCGGCCAGGGGCGCCGCCATGGTGTTGACTCCGGGGATAAACTTCGCAATCACCAGCGTGACCTTGCCGCGCTTGTAGAAGGATTCCGCTGAGCGAAGAATGCAAGTTTCCGGATTGATCGATACGCGGCAGAGGAATCCCAGCAGTAACCAGCCCATGTAGCGTCCCAGCCAGAACTGCACGGTATCACCTAGCAGCAAAGCCACAACCGCCGCCGCAAGAACATAAGGACCCCACAACGTGTGCGCCGCGACCGCAGCTCCCGCCGCCACCAACGCGATTGCCGCTGGGAAGGGAAGCCCGATCGCCTCTGCCAGCAGCAGGCTGAAAATCCAGACATAGCCGTGGCGCGCCATCAATAGAAACAAATTCATAGACAATCTTGGATAAGGAAAATCAGGAAAGGGTTCAGTATAAACAAAGCCGGCCGATTGCCCGGTGGACAATTGGCCGGCAAAATTGCGGGATAGCCTGTCGTCCCCGCGCCACAAAGCGACCTAGTGATTCATCGAACCGCCGCCCATCGCATCAGCCTTCAGCATCGTGACGCTCATCACATGGATCGCGTGCTTGTCGGCGTAAACGTGAGCGCTAAGTTGCACGTGGTGACCTTCGTGCCCCTTAAGTGTCTCGGGGTTTATTACATCCCAGCTCTTGCCATCCTTGTCGTTGACGAACGTGTACTTGTCGCCGTCGGCTTTGATCGTACCCTTCAGGGTCATCAGCGGAGCTTTTGGCGCCATCTGATCGGACTGAGTTGGAGACATTGTTCCGTTCTGTTGAGCGAAGGCGGTGAAGCCCATCGCGAGAGTTAGTGCCAGCAGACAAACCGCTACATTTTTCATTGAGAATCTCCTAATCGGTGAATGTGAAATCCCGGCCAGGTCCCTACTGCTATTTCTACTACGTAACTGGGGTCACGAACGGATTTGTTCGCCTCCGCGGTCGTGATCTCAGCACTTCCTGCGTTCGAAAGCTCTTAACCTACTTTTCGCGCGCCACCACGAACTCTGGCGCCCACAACAGCGCGCGCTTAATCTCGGAATCCGGAAAAGTACAGATCGCCTTGCGCGCTGACTCCGCATAGCGTGCGGCGCGATCAGTCGCGGCTTCCAGCGATCCGTAGCGCTGCAGGATCTCCATGATCTGCGCATGGGTTACACCATTGAAAGCCCGGTCGCGAAGAATCGTTTCAATCTTGTGTCGTTCCTCCGCGGTACAGCGCTCCAGCGCGTGGATCACCGCCATGGTCACCTTTCCCTCGCGCAGATCGCTGGCCACGGGCTTGCCCAAAACATCTTCGGACGCGGTGAGATCGAGCACGTCGTCCACGATTTGAAACGCCATCCCGAGGTCGTGCCCGTACCGGCCAACAGCCTCTTCCTGCGCGGCGGTCGCTCCTCCGAGAATCGCCCCCAGCCGCATGCAGACGGAGAATAGGCATGCTGTCTTGCGGTAAATGAGATCGAAATGCTCTTCGAGCGTGATCAGCTTTCCGAGCTTCTCCATTTGCAGCAGTTCGCCCTCAACCATCTGCTGCGTCAGTTCGATCAGCGTATCGAGAATGCGGAAGTTGCGTTCCTGCACCGCTACCTTGAAAGCCTGCATATAGAGCCAATCGCCAGCCAGCACGCACTTGGAGTTGCCCCATTGCGTATTGGCAGCGGGCCGTCCGCGGCGCGTCTTGGCCTCGTCGATGATGTCGTCGTGTACCAACGTGGCGGTATGAATGATCTCGACCACGGCACCTAGCCGCACCGCACCGCTCCCTGCGTAATGGAAGAGCTTGGAAGAGAGGAAAAGAAGTGCCGGACGAATCCGCTTGCCACCCCCAGCCCGCAGATACTCCCCGATCTCGGTGATCGCCTTTACGTCCGAGATGGTGTCCTGCCCGAACTCGCTTTCCAGCGCGGCGAGATCCTCGTGCAGCAGGTCGAAGATTTCTTTTCCGTTAATGAGAGGAGGTGCGCTCAATGTGGATTCCAAACGATCCGAATCTCCACCACGGAGGCACAGAGTCACGGAGAAAAACAAACTGAAGAAGATCTTTGTTTACTCCGTATCTCCGTGCCTCCGTGGTAGATTTGCCTCTAATTCGTCCGGTAATTCGTAAACTGCAAATCGATCCCAAAATCGTGCTGGCGCAGCATGGCGATCACTTCCTGCAGCGTGTCGCGGTCCTTGCTGCTGATCCGCACCAGGTCTCCCTGGATCGAAGCCTGCGCTTTCCTCTTCGAATCCTTGACCAGCTTCACGATCTCTCGCGCTTTTTCGATGGCGATGCCCTGCTGCATCGTGACCTTGCGCTTCGCCGTTCCCCCGGTCGCGGGTTCGACCGCGCCGTAGGTCAATCCCTTCAACGAAACGCCGCGCTTGACCAGTTTCTGCTGCAGAATGTCGTTCACCGCCTTCAGCTTGTACTCGTCGGCCGAGTGCAGCACGATCGCGTCTTTCTCCAGTTCGATATTCGACTTTGAATCCTTCAGGTCGAAACGCGTGTGGATTTCCTTCAACGCCTGCTGGATGGCGTTCGATACCTCCTGCAGCTCTATCTTGCTCACGATGTCAAAACTGTTATCGGGCATCGGATTTCAGTTCTTTCTGAAATGATGGAATCACTCTAGAGAGTACCAGAAGAATGGTGCACAGACGAGGGTGAAGGCGCCGATACTTTGCTTTCAGCAATTTCAGCCAGTTTGAAAAAACTGTAGAAATTGTCAGTTGTCTGCCGGCCGATTTCTTCCATCGCCAAACCTCGCAACTCGCCCAGCTTCCGCGCTGTCTCCTTCACGAATGCCGGTTCGTTCCGTTTCCCCCGATTCGGCACCGGCGCTAAATAGGGCGAGTCGGTCTCAATCAGCATTCGTTCGAGCGGAACCTGCAGTGCCGCATCTCGAATTTGCTGTGCTTTGGGAAAAGTCAAATTGCCCGCAAACGAAATCATGAATCCTATATCGAGCGCGCGCTTCGCCTGTGGCCAGGTTCCGGTAAAGCAGTGCAGAATTCCTCCCAGCCCCTTCGCAGCCCAATGCTCTTGCATCAGTTTGAAGCAATCTTCCCAGGCGTTGTCGCTGCCTTCCGACGGGCGACAGTGAATCACGATGGGCAGCTTCGCGGCCGCCGCTAATTCCATTTGCCGTGTAAAGGCTTGTTTCTGCACATCGCTCTCCGAGTGATCGTAGAAATAGTCCAAGCCGATCTCGCCCCATGCGATCACCTTGGGATGCTTCGCGAGACACTCCATGTTCTGATAAGCATCTTCATCCGCAAGCCGGGCTTCGTGCGGATGAATGCCTAACGTCGCGTAAATGAAATCGTACTCCTCCGCTAATCGGATCCCGCAATCCACCTGATCAGGACCGTCGCCGTTGCCGATGGCGACCACGGCCTGCACTCCGGCCTCGCGCGCACGCGCAATCACCCGCTCGCGATCGGTGTCGAACTGCTTGCCATCGAGATGTGCGTGCGAATCTACGAACATGGCCGTTGGTCGTCGGTCGTTGGTCCTTGGCCAAAAAACCTCAAATCTCTAGCATAATGACGGCGCTTCTTGCCCACTATCGAGCAACTCAGGTTTGCGATTCTTGTCTTACTAGAGTTCGCCACAGGTCGGGTCGGCTAAAGACCAACCACAAACGGCCAACGACCGCTTCATTTCAGCCTGGCTCCCACCGGCACATCCTCCAAAAAAGCTGCCAGCACTGGCTTTCCGCCTTCCAGCGACGCCGCTACGATCATTCCATTCGATTCCATCCCCCGCAGCTTGCGCGGCGCGAGATTCGCCACGATCACCACTTTTCGCCCGATCAGCGTCTCCGGTGCATACGCTTCAGCGATCCCCGCCAACACCTGCCGCACTTCGGTTCCAATATCAATCTCCAGCCGCAAGAGCTTGTCCGCCTTCGGCACTCTCTCCGCGACCTTCACCAACCCGACGCGGAGGTCGACCTTTAAGAAGTCATCGATCGAAATTTTTTCGCTGGTCGTCGAAACTGCAGCCGGCGCTATCGGCGCCGGAACCGCCTGCGGCGCAATCGCCTCCATCGCAGGAGCGGGAGCGTCCCCTGCCGGCATAACTCTGTGCTCCTCTTCCATCTTCTGCATCCTTTCGATCGCGCTCTTGTCGGCGCGCGGAAACACGGGCTGCACTTCGCCCAACTTCGTGCCCAAGGGGAGCTGTCCCCAAGCCAGTTCGCCCAGGGCAAGCTTCTTGATATCTCCCAATCCGATTTGCGCCCAGATCTTCGCCGTCGCATCCGGTATCACCGGATGGGCCAACGCCGTCGCAATCCGCAACGCCTCAGCCGCTGTATAAAGCACCGTTGCCAGACGCGAGCGGCTATCCTCGTCTTGTTTTTCACCCAGCGCCCACGGCTCATTCTCCACGATGTACTTGTCCACCGCAGCTACCAAAGCCCAGGCGGCTTCCAGCGCCCGAGAAAACTGGAACTGATCGAACAACGTGCCAAATTCGCGAATCGTCTTTCGCGCGGCCTCGGCGATGGCGTCGTCACCAACCGTTCTTGACGCCCCACGCGATGGATACGGCACCTCACCCTTGAAATAGCGGTTGATCATGGTCAGCGTACGGCTGGCCAGATTTCCCAGTCCATTCGCCAGGTCGGAGTTATACCGCTGCACCAGCGCATCGAAGGAAAACGATCCATCCTGCCCGAACACGACTTCGCGCAACAGAAAATAGCGCAGCGCGTCCGCGCCCAGTACGTCGAGAATCGTTTCCGTGCGCACGATATTCCCGCGCGACTTCGACATCTTGCTCTCTTCGAACAGCAGCCAGCCATGCGCCACGATTGTCTTGGGAACCGGCAACCCCGCCGCCATCAGAAACGCCGGCCAGTACACGCAATGGAAGCGGACAATCTCTTTCCCGATCATTTGCACGTCCGCCGGCCAGAATTTCTTGAATGCCTCCTGCGCTCCCGCGTGCGAGGAGCCGTAGCCAATCGCGGTCAGGTAGTTCGCTAGCGCGTCAAACCACACGTAGATCACGTGCTTGGGATCGTCCGGCACAGGAATGCCCCAGGAAAACGTCGACCGGCTGATCGACTGGTCGTGCAGTCCCGAGCGCACGAAGGAAATCACTTCATTGCGCCGCGCTTCCGGACGAATGAACTCCGGATTCGCATAAAGCGCAAGCAACTTGTCCTGAAACGCCGAGAGCTTGAAAAAGTAGTTTTCTTCATGCACCGTCTCGGTAATCCGTCCGCAGGTGGGGCAGGGATCGCCCGGCTTCGCGCCATCCACATAGAGTTCATCCGACACGCAATACTGCCCCGTATAGGTGCCCTTGTAGATGTAGCCGTTATCTCGAATCTTCCGAAAAAGTGCTTGTACCCGCTTCTCGTGCCGCTCTTCAGTGGTGCGGATGAAGTCGTCATTCGAGATTCCCATCCGCTTCCACAACTGGCGAAACTCCGCAGAAACCTCATCGGCATACTGCTGCGGAGTCTTTCCTGCGGCTGCCGCCGCGCGCTCGATCTTCTGCCCGTGCTCGTCGGTGCCCGTTAGAAAAAACGTCTCCGCGCCAAGCAGGCGCTGCCTCCGGGCGATCGTGTCGCAAGCGATGGTCGTGTACGCGTGCCCAATGTGTGGGTGCGCGTTGACGTAATAAATTGGAGTCGTGATGTAAAACTTTCGGCTCATTTCGTTCTTCGAATGCTTTCTGCTTGCGCCAGGGTAACCCTTGGCATTCCGAACCGGCGCTAAGCCGGTGAGGGCTTGCCCTGAGCTTGCCGAAGGGAACCTGCCTTTTCCTTGCTGCGGACCCGTACGTATGCCTCGACCGCTTCACCCATCACCGCCTTCAGCGGCACATGATGCTGAGCCGCGATCCGCCGGCAATCTTCATACTCCGGAGCATAATTAGTGACCGTCCCATTCATGCTGGCGATCTTGATCCTGACGTCGCCCCATGGTGTCCCGACATTTTCCCACCGCCGCGCCAGAATTTGGCGTATCTCATCGCGTCGCCGCACACCCAGCGTGCTCGTCTCCGTGAAAATTATTTGCGTCAACTTGCTCGCGTCCTCGGGCTTGCACAGGATGGTCAGCAACGTTCCAGGACGATTCTTCTTCATCTGCACGGACAAGGCGAACGCATCCAGTGCGCCCTCTTCGAACAACCGCTCCATCACATATCCGAACACCTGCGGGTTCAGGTCGTCAAGGTTCGCTTCCAGCACCGTAATCGTTTCCAACGCGGTTTTCGCGGCCAGTGCATTCGAGGTCGCTTCTCCAACTGTTAACCGCACCACGTTCGGATGCCCGGGAAAATCTCGCGATCCCGCGCCATAGCCGGATTTCTCAATCTTCATCTCCGGAAACGCCGCGAAACGTGAAGCCAGCGTCTTTACGATTGCCGCCCCGGTTGGCGTCACCAACTCCGCCTGCAAACCGGAGGAATATACCGGCGCATCCGCCAAGATCTCCACCGTCGCCGGAGCCGGCACGGGAAACGTTCCGTGCGCACACTTCACCATTCCCCCGCCCACGTTCAGAGGTGAACAGATAATCTCATCGACTCCGAGTGCCTCTGCCCCGACCGCTGCGCAGACGATATCGACCATTGCATCCACCGCGCCAACTTCGTGGAAGTGCACGCTCTCGATCGAAGTATTGTGAATCTTCGCCTCCGCTCGTCCCAGCGCCTCGAAAATGGAGATGGCCGTCTTCTTCGCACCCTCCGAAATCGAAGCTGCGGAAATAATCTGGCGAATCTCCATCAGCCCCCGCCCATGCTCGTGTGGCGCGGGCGCCCCCGCCCGCGAACTCTCGCCCGCATGGGAATGCGGGTGCCCATGATGCCCCAGTCCATGCGTGCCCTCGCGAGAATGCTCGGAAGGCTCGTGATGGTGCTCACTCTCCGCCCGTTCCCAGTATTCCTCCCGCGGCAAATCCTTCTTCCCCTCCACCCAAACATCCACCTTCGTAGCCGAAATCCCGCTGCGCACCACACGAGAAATCTCCAGCCGCGCGCCCACATCGAGCGCGGCTACGGCCTCTTCCAGCACCCCGGCTGGGACTCCCGCATCCACGAGCGCACCCAGAAACATGTCGCCGCTCATGCCGGAAAAACACTCAAGGTAGGCTATGCGCATAAAAGGAAAATCGTCGTTGGTCCTTAGTCGTTGGTCGTTGGCCAAAACCTCAACTGTCGGCAGCGTAAATGCTCGGCGAACGACTAACGACCAACCACTAACGACTAGCGACGTTTTTTCATCATAGGGAACCCTGCACCCTCCGTCAAACCTTGCCACCACCGTGCGCTCTGCTAGAATCACTATCTTCTTACAGCTCAGAGGGAAGCCTTGTATCGTCATCTCGAACAACGTTTAGCCCAGCGCATCGTCGAGTTCCTCAGCAGCCGCTACGCGGGCGCAACTCTGCCAAAAGTGGTCATCGAGCAGCCTCCAAAAGTCGAACTTGGAGACTTTGCTATCCCCGTATTTCCTTTCGCCAAGCCACTTCGCACCGCTCCGCTTAAGATCGCCGAAGCCATTCGCGCCGAACTCGGCTCCATCGAAGGCATCGCCGAACTGCAGGTCGCGCCTCCGGGCTATCTGAATGTCAGAATCGACCGTTCCTGGATGGCCGCAGCCCTGGCTTCCGACCAGAAGCCGATGGTCGAAATTCCCGCGGGCAAGATTCTGGTCGAGCACACCAGCATCAATCCCAACAAAGCTGCCCACATCGGCCACCTGCGCAACGCCATTCTCGGTGACACTTTCGTCCGCCTGCTGCGTGACGCGGGCAGGGAAGTCGATATCCAGAATTACATCGACAACACCGGCGTGCAGGTTGCCGACGTGGTCGTGGGCTTCACGCAGATCGAGAAAAAATCCCGCGCCGAAATCGCGGCCCTCACCAGCCAGCCGCGCTTCGACTACTACTGCTGGGATCTCTATGCCCGTGTCTCGCAGTGGTACGCGCACGACAAGCAAAATTTGCAGGTCCGTGCCCAAACTCTACGCGGCATCGAAGACGCGAGCAGCGAAACGTCCGCGATTGCCGAACTAATCTCGACCGCGGTGCTGCGCCGCCATCTCGAAACCATGGACCGGCTCGACATCGAATACGACTTCCTTCCGCGCGAAAGCGAGATCCTGCATCTGCACTTCTGGGATGCGGCCTTCACCAAGCTGAAAGAAGCAGGCGTCCTCACGTACGAGAACGAAGGCAAGAATAAAGGCTGCTGGATTATGCGCCGCGCCGGAACGGCCTCCACCGCTGAGGACACAGGGAGCGTAGAGGATTCAGAAAAAATCTCCGAAGACGACCAGAAAGTCATCGTCCGCTCGAACGGCACCGTAGGCTACGTGGGCAAAGACATTGCCTACCACATGTGGAAGTTCGGCCTGCTCGGTCGCGATTTCTCTTATCGCAAGTTCTACCTCTATCCCAATCAGCACGACTGCTGGATTTCAACGACCCCCGACGACAAAGCCGCCGAGAGAAATCATCCTCATTTCGGAGATGTCGCGGAAATCTATAACGTGATCGACGCCCGCCAATCGGAAGCGCAGAACACCGTCATCGAGGCATTGCGCGGACTTGGCCACGACGAGGCCGCCGACCACTACACGCATTTTTCTTACGAGATGGTTGCACTCACCCCGCGCTGCGCCGCCGAGCTCGGCTACACGCTCAGCGAAGAAGACAAGACGCGGTCCTACATCGAAGTCAGCGGCCGCAAGGGTTTCGGCGTGAAAGCCGACGACCTGCTCGACCAGTTGATCGCATCCGCGAAGAGCGAAGTTGACTCCCGCCATCCCCAGCTCACCGATGCCGAACGCCTCTCCATCGCCACGCAGATTGCCATCGGCGCCCTGCGTTACTTCATGTTGAAGTTCACCAAACAATCGGTGATCGCCTTCGACTTCAAAGAAGCGCTGAGCTTCGAAGGCGAAACCGGTCCCTACGCGCAATACGCCGTGGTCCGCGCCGCGAGTATTTTCAAAAAGGCTGCAATCGATCCAGACACGTTCTGCAGCGACGTTGCGAGCAAATTCTTGGCTACTGACCTCGCCCCGTTCCTCACCGGCGAAGCCGCCAACGAGATCTGGGAACTCTGGCTTGCCGCATCAAAAACGTCATACATCATTGACCAATGCATCGCGACCACCGAACCCGCATATCTTGCCAAGCATGCCTTCCAGCTGGCGCAACTGTTCAACACTTTCTATCACCGCCATCCCATCCTGAGCGAGACCGATGAGAAGCGAAAGCAATTCCTCCTCGCCACCGTAGCCGTCGTTCGCCGCGAGTTAATTCGCACTTTGGCGGTGATGGGAATCACCGTGCCGCCGGTGATGTAGACAATATAGACTGTGTGGCGCGGACACTCCCTTCGGCTATGCTCAGGGCAGGCTAGTCCGCGATTGCCTGCTTAGGACTAACGGTGAGCGACACCTCAACTCCGGCCGCACTATCCCGCCATTGGCTGCGCATGATCGTCCGAAGCCTGATCCTCCTCGTCCTCGTCATCGCCACTGCAGGGTTCTTCTACGAGAACATCTCCGAGGCCCGCGACCGCCGCTTTAATCCCATGCCCGGTCAACTGGTCGATGTCGGCGGTTACAAAATGCACATCGATTGCATCGGCCAGGGATCTCCTACCGTCATTCTCGACTCCGGCCTCGGCGATTCCTACATCTCCTGGCACAAAGTGCAGCCGCAGATCGCACAGTTCGTCCGCGTCTGCTCCTACGACCGCGCCGGCCTCGGATACAGCGATTCCGGCCCGCACCCGCGCACCAGCAAAGACATTGCCGGAGAACTCCGCACGCTCCTGCACAATGCCGGAGTCGCTCCGCCGTATATCCTGGTCGGCCACTCCATGGGCGGATACGATGTGCGGCTTTACGCCAGCCTGTATCGCGGCGAGGTTGCCGGCATGGTCCTGGTCGACTCATCACATCCCGAGCAGCGGAAACGTCTTCCTCCGGCGTTGAACGATCTCGATGCCAGTTGGCTGCGCGAGCAGGAGCTCCTGGAGTTCACCCTGCCGTTCGGAATTCCCCGGCTGCTGGGATTCTGCGACACCGATGTTAAGGCTCGCGCCGCCGAGTGCAACTTTCACAGTGCCCGCGAAGCTGTCGCAGAAATGAAAACGTTTCCCGTAAGCGTCGCCCAAACTGCCGCCACGGGCTCTCTCGGCAATATGCCGCTGGCGGTGATCTCCCATGACCCAGACAAGCCCCAACCGGACCTGCCCGAAGACCTGGTCAAACCTATCAATTCTGCCTGGCAACAGATGCAGGAGGAATTGTCGCACCTCTCCACTGCAGGCACGCACGTGATTGCCAGGAACAGCGGCCATTACATCCAAATCGACCGCCCGGAAGTGGTGATCGAAGCGGTTCGCACGGTTGTGGATCAAGCCCGTCAATCGCCGTCATCGTCCGAACTCAAGCGGTAGAAACTAAATCGTTGAAGAGGGACAGCCTACCTTCCCGATGAGTTCGTCGGCAACCACTACGTTTACTCGTCCCTGGGATTCCGCCGCGAACTTTACCGCCTGCCGCAACTCGTGGGCGGCAAAATCTACTGGGGTGGATGGTACGAAGCCGGCTCCGCATTCAACGATCCCGGCACGGTCGTGGTGCGCGGCACATTCAATCTCGGCGTAATCGCCGAAACCATCGTCGGACCCATCGCTCTGGCCACCAGCGTCAGCCCCACCGGAGAGTCGCGGGTGAACTTCTCCATCGGAAGGCTGTTCTGACGGCAGCTACTCCACGGTCTGCACACCACGACCGAGGCTGCCCCATCCGTCGCAGTTTTCGACGGATGGGTACCACCGACGCGTGCGCAAACGGTTTGCTCTTATTTCCCACACGCGACCGTCATCGTCTCGATCGACGCAGCCGGAGAATAAGACCGTGGCACCTAATTGCAAAAAACGCGAGAGCGGGCATCCCGCCCCACGATTCGTATCAGGGTATGGCTTCAGCCATACCGTAAGCGCCACATCTTAAATCGCGCCTTCAGGCGCTGGCCGGCGGCCCAGCCTTCTGTATTTTCGTTCCCGTTCCGGAACAGTGGGTGCCTGTGATCTTTCAACACGTTGTTCCCACTCCAAGACCCTACGAGCGCCGTCGCCGCAGGAGCGGTGCGAAAGTGCAAATCGGCTGTAACGATTTGCAAGGCGCGGACTTATCGCGCCGTCTTTTGCACGGCTCGATGCCAAAACCAAGTCTGATCGACCCGGTTTTGATGGGAACAACGTCTTGACGGATCACACCAACAGAAAAAAAGCCGACCTGGTCGTGGCCAACTACTTGGGAAGCAGCCTGAGCGTGCTGCTGGGAAACGGTGACGGTACCTTTCAGCCGTCGGTCTACTACGACACGCAGTTCCCGACCTGGGTTCTCGCGCAGGACCTCAATGGCGGCGGGAAGGTTGACCTGGCTGCCTCGAATTGGGCGGCTAGCGGGCAGATTTCCGGCGTCAGCGTGCTCAACGGCAACGGCGACGGCACCTTCCAACCCGGGGTATTCTATCCCGCAGGAGAACAGATTAACTACGTCGCCTCCGGAGACTTCAACGGCGACGGCAAGCCCGACCTTGTGCTCGTGGATCTGGACGGCCACTCACTGATCACGCTGCTCAACACGGGCGCGGTCAGCTTCTCGCCCACCACCCCGCTGAACTTTAAGAAGCAAGCCGTCGGCGAAACCAGTGCGCCCCAGACCATCACCCTCACCAACACGGGAACGACCGAACTGAAGATTCAGTCGATGAAAGCCAGCGCCGAGTTCGCCATGAAATCGACCTGCGGCGACCGGGTTTCGCCCGGAGCAAACTGCACGATCAGCGCAACGTTCTCGCCAACGAAGCAAGGCGCGCAGCAGGGAACCATCTCCATCATCGACAACGCCTCCTCAAAGCCGCAGGTGATTGAACTGCTCGGCGCCGGAACGTAGGGCGGACACGGCCGGTACCAACGACGGGCCGCCCTGACGAAATCCACAGCCCCCTTGTGACATCTAACCTTGCGCCCCACCCCGATTCATATCAAGATTGTCCCAGCAGAGGCCGTGCATCGAGTTCGGCTGCCTCAGCCGGTACCCGGCAAGACCGGACTGCAACCCCCTTGTTCTCTATATTTTGGCGCTAAGTCCTTTATCCGCCGTATTTTGCGGGGCGGCCTCGCGCTAACTCGCTGATTCCAAAGATTATGCGAAAAATGGGGGGAGGGGGGTGGGGTTATTAAAATAGTAAACTTTCTCAGCTCGGGAGCGCAAACGGCCGAGCCAGGGGCATCAGCCCTCAACTTTTTTTTGATACCCGCCGCAAGCCAGAACCGGCAATCGCGGATACTTCGGAAAACGCGGATCGCTGAAGGCGAGCCTGCACTACTACCGGAACATCCCTCCTTGAGATAATGCTGCAATGTGCAGAAATATCAAAACCCTGTTCAACTTCGATCCGCCGGTCAACGCCGAGGAGATTCGAGCCGCTTCCTTGCAGTTCGTGAGAAAGATCAGCGGCTTTAACAAACCGTCGAAGGCCAACGAAGCTGCGTTCCTGGCTGCCATCGACGAAGTAGCTGCGATCTC
>PLIO01000104.1:54969-66655 GCA_003140075.1 Acidobacteriaceae bacterium
GATTCTACTGCCCGGATTTTACTGACCGGATTTTACTGACCAAGATAACGAGCGAGAGTGAAGCCGTTACCCGGACCAGCAGTGGAAGAGTCGTCGTACCCCACCACCACAATGTTGCCATCAGACTGAATGGCTAAGGCCGAGACCGCCGCTAAGTTACTGCCACTTGTGCCGAAGGCAGTGCTCACGAGGCCACCGCTGCCGAACGTTGGGTCCAGCTGACCGCTGGGAGTGTAGCGAGCCAATGCGAAATCGGAAGGTTGCGCTCCGAATGCGGGATTTGCAACCTCGGTCACTCCTGCCGCCACAATGTAACCGCTCGACTGCAGTCCCAGCGCAAAGACCACCGAATAGGCTTCCCCGGGGAAACTTGTAACCACCGCGCCGCGAGACCCGAAGGTTGTATCCACGGTGCCGTTGTTGTTGTAGCGAGTGAGAACGAAGCCTTGCGGTGATGCGCTGCCCACCGTGGAGGCGGGTCCGCTCAGTAAAGTGTTGCCCACGACGATCTTGCCGTCGCTGAGAATGGCCAGGGCTGCGGCCGGCCCGAAGCTGGGCGCCTGCCCAACCACGCCGAAGGTCGTGTCCAGGCTGCCGCCGGCGTTATACCGCGCTACGCCGCCCACGGCGAAAGTGGAATTGCTGGTCATCAGAATTTTCCCGCCGGGGAGCACGCCCAGCGCCCCGCTGTTCACGATTGACGCCAGGCCGCCCGTGCCAAAGCTGGTATCGAGCTGACCGCTGCTGAGCAGGCGCACCAAAGTGTTGTTCGCCGTCGCCAGGATTCTTCCGTCCGGCAACAGAGCCAGCGGTCCGGTGGTAAACACCAGCGAGATGGTGACGGCCGCAATTCCGTCCGTGCCGAATGTGGTGTCCGGCGTTCCGTTGGGGTTGTAGCGGAAGACAGCAAGTTTAAAGTCGTTGTCGGGAGCCACGGTGAGAATCTTCCCGTCGCTTTGAATGGCGAGTCCGGAGAATACTCCTCCGTCTACCAGAGTTTGCAGCACCAGACCTCCTGTGCCGAAGGTAGTATCGAGACCGCCGGTGGTGGTGTAACGCGCCAGGGCTCCCTCCGTGCTGCCATTGCTGCTGACTGTGGTGCCTCCGGCAACCACGATCTTGCCGTCACTCTGGATGGCAATGCTGCAACTCGTGACCTGTCCGCAGAAGGTGGCTGTGTTCGGTGTGGTGACAATGCCTCCGGTTCCAAAGGTCGGATCCAGAGTGCCGGCCTGCGCCATCAGCAATGGCGCTGAGGCGAGAGCCGCTGCCAAGACAAAAACCGCAATGTGTTTGGAAAAAGGAAAGCTGTTCATGACCCCTCCTGGTTGTTCGGACTATGTTCGGACTATGTCAAAGGCTGCAGCACTTTTATGCTGCGCTTGAGCCTGTAACTTGCCAAGTTCCGTGCGCAAGAATGGCGGAAGTCCCCAGGCTATGTGTCACCACGTTGTAAAGCCTTTGTAAAAAACTCGCGCGACAGGCGAGGAATCGAAAGCCTCGGTTGCGGGCCTTTCGTGCTCTTTCCAGTCAATATCTTCTAGTTATAATAGATTCAACGATTTAGCAATGATCGTCGTAGCGGGCAGGCATCTTTCCTCCGCGCACGACCATCTAAATCAGTGAAAGGGCATCCCCGGTGAATCCCATGAAAACGTATCGACTCAAACGCTCAGTCTCCAGCGTAGTACTCGCCGTACTGGCGACGACGCTCGCCCTTGCCGCACCTAAGCCTCCCAATGCAACGCCTCCGCAAAATGTTCCGGCGTTTCCCAGAACGCTGGTGAACGCCCGCTACGTCTACGTCACCAGCTACGACGGCGACCAGTTCGATCCCAACCTGTGGTCCGAAGATCGCCAGGCCATCGCCACGGTGCAGGATGCGATGCAGAAGTGGGGAAAGTTCATTGTGGTGTATAAGCCGCATGAAGCGGACATTGTGCTGATGGTCACGAGCCGCCCCTCCGAGGATGTTCTCGCCGTCTATGATGCGCACGGCTGGCCGGGCAACAGCCAGTATCTGTGGCGCATGATGGGCCGCAGCGGCTTGCAGCCGGCCGAAGCGCCGCTGGTTACGGATCTGGAGAAGGCCTTCGAGCAGGCGACGGCAGGGAAATAGGGCCGTAGCGATTGTTCATTGCAACGAGTCGAGTCCGGTGCCGCCGAGGTTGCGCGCGCCGTGAACCATGCGTTCGACGCGCACCGTCTTTTCCACCATTCTAAACAGGATCAGGTACTTTCCGTGCACCGCAGCACAAGACCCGAACGTGGGACTAGCCCACTTGACGTATGATCCCACTTCTGTTATCTTCACTGATCATGCCCGCCTGCGAAATCATCAAGAATGCCGACTTCCGCCTGATCTCGGAGTTCGCGCAGCCCGATGCCAAGAAACGCCTGTCGCTCGGAAAGGCCCTCGGCGCCGCAACCGCGTACAACATTTACCGCAATGCTCTTGGCCAGCTCATTCTCGATCCGGTAAAGGCTGTTCCCGCTTCTGAAATGTGGCTCTATGAGAATCCGCAGGCCCTCGCCAGCGTGAAACGAGGTTTGCGGGAATCAGCGGAAGGAAAGAGCGTTTATCGAGGCTCGTTTGCCAAGCATGCCAGGGAGTAGGCGTGCAACGGAAAATCAAGTTCACCCCGACCGCGGACAACCATTATAAAGCACTGGAAAATTCGCTGTCGCAAGCCGCGGTCTTCCAGCAAGTTCGGAAGGCTCTCGGTTACTTGGAATTAGATCCGCACCATCCCAGCCTGAATACGCACGAGTTCACGTCGCTGGCCGGCGTACATGGCGAGAAAGTGTTCGAGGCCTACGCGCAAAACAATACTCCCGGCGCTGACCGCATTTTTTGGCACTACGGCCCGGATGAAATCAAAGGTAAGAAAAGAATCCCTGTCATCACCATCGTTGCAATCACACCTCATCGGTAGCAAGCTGCGGCTGTCTTCAAGGGCTAGCTCTTCCGTCCGGCGATCATCAACCCGGCCCCAACAACCACCAGAACGATGCTCACTGCCGGCGGGACCCTGTCCTCGTCGTGCGTCGTGATGCCCACATGCGCGTCGCCGAGGCTGACGCCGTGATGTTCGGAGTGCGGCACGGGAACGAAAAACGAGAGAATCCCCAGAACCAGTACGACAACTCCCGCCAAGAGCAGACCTTTCATGCAATGCCTCCACACTCAGAATTTGGCCGAGTACAGGAATTCGAGCCGTTGCAGCCCACATTGGATGCCGCCAACCTATAATAAGGTCGGTAGAAAATAACTTCAGCCCCATTCATCTCTCGATCATAGCGGAAGCAATCGCGTAGGGGCTGGCGGCGCGATAGCGCTTTTCGAATTCCTCTCGGGTACACAGAGTTTTGATGTCGGTGATGCGGTCGACCGCGAGGACGCCATCGAGGTGGTCGACTTCGTGCTGCAGCAGCTCGGAAAGGCTGCGGTCGTCGCCGGCGCGGAGTTCATGTCGATTACCCGCGAGATCCAGCCAGCGGATGGCGATTTCGCGGTGCCGCTCGACTTGCATGAAGATCGAGAGGAAGCTAAGGCAGGCATCCCAGACGACAATTTTGTCCGGACTGCGTTCTGTGATTTCCGGGTTCACCAGCGGCCAGGGTTCTCCGCCGGGCAATTGCAGGAAAATGACGCGTTGGCGCACACCGAGCTGAGGCGCGGCGATGCCGCGTCCGTAGCCGGTGGTCGAACGCCAGTGGGCGAGCGTATCGGCAAGATCTCTGACTAAGGCAGCGACTTCAGGAGAAGAGGGATCTTCGACGGGCAGCGCGACTTCGAGCAATCTCGGGTCGCCCAGTTGGAGGATGGTGCGAAGAGGCATAATCGCTGGTGCCGACAGTCACCGCAGTTGACTCGAATCTTCCGAAGGCGATTTCTAAACCTGGAAGCTCTTCACGAACTCCACCAGACTGCGCAGGGCGATTCCCGACGGCCCTTTGGCGATCCAGGGCTTTTGATCTTCCATCCAGGCTGTGCCTGCGATATCGAGATGAATCCAGGGCGTGTCTTCGGCGAATTCTTTCAGGAACATGGCCGCGTTTATCGCTCCGCCCCAGCGTCCGCCGGAGTTGACGATGTCGGCAATGGTGGACTTGATGTTGTCTTTGTATTCGTCATCGAGCGGCAGCCGCCACATTTTCTCACCGGCTTCGGCATTCGCTTTGTGGAAGCGGTCATACATCGCGTCATCGTTGGCAAAGACTCCGGCGTTGGCATAGCCAAGCGCGACCACGACGGCGCCGGTAAGCGTGGCCGCGTCGACCAGATGTGTGCAGCCCAGTTGGCGCGCGTAAAAAAGGCCGTCAGCCAGAACCAGGCGGCCCTCGGCGTCGGTATTGATAATTTCAATCGACTTGCCGGACATGGCAATCTGCACGTCGCCGGGCTTCTGCGCTTTGCCGGAGGGCATGTTCTCCGTTGCGCAGACAATGCCGATCACTTTCACTTTCGGCTTGAGCAACGCGATGGCGCGCATGGCGCCAATCATGGTGGCGCCGCCGGCCATGTCGTATTTCATCTTCTCCATGCCATCGGCGGGCTTAATCGAAATGCCTCCAGTATCGAACGTAATGCCTTTGCCGACAAGGCCTAAAACCGGCTTGGCCGGCGCGCCTGCGGGCTCGTATGTCATCACGATCAGCGCCGGCGGCTCGTCGGAACCTTGCGCCACGCTCCAGAACGCGCCCATCTTGAGTTCTTTGATCTTGTCGGCGCCGTAGACTTCACATTTCAGTCCGACTTCCTGGGACATCTTTTTTGCGCGATCGCCGAGGATGGTCGGCGTCATGCGATTAGAAGGCTCATTCACCAGGTCGCGCGTGAAATTCTGCGATTCGCCGATGATATGCGCCTCATGCGCGGTTTTTTCGAGCGCGGCGTGATCCGCATTGCCACTCGCAAGAATGGTCAGCGCATCAATCTTTTGATCCTTGCGGTCGCTGCGATAGTAGTCCGGGTCGAAGTTGCCGACCAGCGCACCCTCTACAATCGCTCTCACCGCTTCTTCGGCCGGAACGCTGGGCGGAGCGATGAAGGCGAAGCTGCGGATGCCGCGCGACTTCAGGGTGCGCACCGCGGCTCCGGCGATGCGGCGCAGCTCGTAGCTGGTGAACTTCTTCGCCGCGCCTGCGCCGATCAATAACAGGCGCTTGGCCTTCAGGCCAGCAGGCTTGTGCAGCAAATTGGTTTCGAACGGCTTGCCGGTTAGTTCGCCGCTTGCCAGCAGATCGGAGGCGACCGACTGCACCGCCGCGTCGCCGGTGGCGAGCTTGAGCTGCGGCTTCTCGTTCTTGGCGGAATCGGAGCGCTCCTTTTTTGTGTGATCGAGTTTTGTGTGATCGAGTTCCGTGTGATCGAGCGCAATGGCGACGAGCGATTCGGTTTCGAGTTCGGCGGGCGTGGAGAATGAAAGCGTAGTTTTCATAATGGTTAGGAGGTTTCCCAAGGAACACTCCAGTATCGTCGGCGAGGAGGGAATTGCGCAAGAGGTGCGGCCCTCGGGTAGTGGGCTATCTTGAATCTTTAAGTTCAAAGTAGCCCACTACCGGCCCTGACTCGGGGAAACCGCAGCGGCTTACTTCTTGGCGTGCGAGTCGCTGAGATTAGTCGAGGCGACCAAGTATTTGCCTTCGTCGCCGTTCACAGGCTCGAGATCGAGGGAGAAGTTCGAGGCTCCGGTGGAACCGCCGTGCTCCGTAATTCGCACGCGGAAATAGTAGGTCTTTCCTGCGTCAGCAGTGAGGCTCGTGAACGCGGCCTGATTGGAAAAACGCTTCCAGTGCGATTGCCAGTTCGTGCACAAGTGATGCTCTCCGGGATCGACTGAAAACGACAGGTAGGAATTGCCTTTGTCGGCGCCCATCCAGGTCCCGTCGAGGCCGACGCGTAGGGTGGGACGGCTGATTTCACCGACGACTTTATCGAAAACTTCAACTACATAGACGACTGACTTATCGGCCTTAGCCTGAACCGGAGACTGCGGTGAGGCCTTCTGAGTGTCGAATTTGACATCATTGGGGCCGCAAGCGGCCTCGGCATCGGTGATGGGAGACTTTGCGTTGGCTGGGGTTTGGGCAAAAGCGGAAGCGACGAAAAGCATTACGACGAGAGCGGTTTTCATGGTGTTCCTCCGGCTGGAGGTGCTCTGTTCGATCCCACGGTCGCAGCTACTTAGCGGTCCTACTGGCCCGTTCGGGAGCAAAACCAGCTAATCGCTAGCATATCCCGAGCAGCCACTCTGGATGCAGAGATTTGTCAAGTTGCGCAAAAGTTTGTCAGCTCAGCTATCCGGCGATCCTGAAGGAACACCAGAACCGATTCGACGATTTGCTGGAACTTCTTCGCGAACGGCTCCGTATCCTGCGGCAGTGGGGCGGTTTGAGGTTTGGCGTGTCTGCGATAAACTTTGCCTCATGCTGTTTATGGTGATCGAACACTTCAAGCAGGGCAATCCCCGGCCGATTGCTGAAAGGTTTAAGAGCAAAGGCCGCATGTTGCCTGAGGGTGTTCGTTATCACGCGAGCTGGGTCGATTCGACAGGCGCGCGTTGCTTTCAAATTATGGAAGCGCGCCATCTACAACTGCTGGACGCCTGGATTGCCTGCTGGGATGACTTAGTTGATTTTGAAGTCATTCCGGTGATGACGTCCGCCGACTTCTGGGCCAGGCCGCAGTCCGAAGGATCGCAATGACGCTGTTCGGCTGCCTGCGGTATGATTCCATCCCACAGAGAAAACTGAGGTTCGCTTCATGAAGATCCGGTGGCTGATTTTGTTTTTTCCGATGGTCTCGATCGTTGTGCTGTCCTTGCTGGTGCAGGAACATGCGGCGAAAGCGGCATCTCCGCAGTCGGCTCCGGCCGCTTCGCCGTCTGAAGCTAGCGCTGCCGCAATGACCTCGAATCACCTCGGGGCGTTGGCGATTCCCGACACCACGATGGCGATCAATTCGCCCGCGCCGATGTCGCAGCGGGTGGTGCATTACGAGATCGACGCGAAATACGACGCGGCCAAGCATACCGTCGATGCCACCGAGGTGCTCACGTACCACAACTTGACCGGGCAGGCGCTGGATCATTTTCCTTTTCACCTTTATCAGAATGCGTTTCAGCCGAACTCTACGTTCGTACGTGAGGCCAAAGTCGCCGGCAACCGCGATACCGCTTACGACAAGTGGGAAGCTAAGGAATACGGATCGGAAGACATCAAGAGCCTGGAAGTGGTGGGGCAGGGCGATTTGACTTCGCAGGTGCAGTACGTCCAGCCCGATGATGGAAACAAAGACGACAAGACTGTAGTCGACGTGCATTTGGCAAAGGCAATTGCGCCGGGCGAGTACGTTCAGTTCAAGATTGCGTTTACGACCAAGTTTCCCGAGACGCAGGCGCGCTCGGGATGGAAGCGCGATTTCGTGCTGGGCGGGCAATGGTTCCCGAAAGTCGGCGTGTGGTGGCATGGAGCCTGGAACTGCCATCAGTATCACGCGATGACCGAATTCTTCGCCGACTTCGGCGTGTATGACGTGAAGTTAACCGTGCCCCAGTATGAAGTGGTAGGAGCAAGTGGAGTTAAGGTCGGCGAAGTAAGCAATGCTGATAGCACGAAGACGGTTACCTACCACGGCGACGACATTCACGATTTTGCCTGGACGGCCAGCCCGCGCTACAAGGTGAAAGAGGACGGCGTTTTTCAGGGGCACATGGGACCGGTGCAGATGCGCATCCTGATGCAGCCCGCGCATTGGAGCCAGGCAGAGCGTCACGAAAAAATTCTGCGGGAATCGCTCGACCACTTTGAGCGCTGGTACGGGCCCTATCCTTACAAGACGATCACGCTAGTCGATCCCGAGCCGGATTCGGCTGCGGGTGGAATGGAATATCCCACGTTCATTACCGGCGACTCGAACTGGTTTATGCCCGAGGGATTGCACTTGCCGGAAGTGGTGGTGGAACACGAGTTTGGGCATCAATATTGGTATGGCATGGTCGCAACCAACGAATTCGAAGACGCCTGGATGGACGAGGGCATCAACAGCTACACGGAAGTGAAGGTGCTGGATTCGATCCTGGGTAAGAATACCTCGATTATGAATCTGGCAGGAGCCACGTTGGGGGAACGCGAGGCGCAACGGCTGGGTTACATCAGCGCGGCCGATCTCGACCCGATTGCGCAAAAGGCTTACGACTATTACAGCTATGGTTCCTACGGTGGAATCACCTACGGCAAGACGGCGAGCGTGCTGCTGACGGTGGAGAGCATCATCGGCGAAGACACGATGGCCAGGGCCATGCGCACCTATTTCATGAAGTATCGCTTCACCCATCCCACCAAGGAAGACTTTCTGAAAACGATTGAGGAGGTCTCGGGGAGGGATTTGCGCTGGTATTTCAACCAGGCGATCTACGGTTCGCAGGTGATGGATTACAAGGTGCTGAAGATCGAATCGTTCCCGGTGAACTGGTACGAAGAGAAGAAAAGCGCCGGTAAGAAGGATGACAAAGATACCGTCTACCGTTCCTATGTCTGGCTGCAGCGTAGGGAAGATTTCGTGATGCCGGTGGATGTGGAAATTAAGTTCGAGAACGGCGAAAGAGTTCGCGAGCATTGGGATGGCGTGGGCCGCTGGACGAAGTTTACGTACGATAAGAAAACCAAGGTCGAATCGGCGGAGATCGATCCCGACCACAAGATCCAGATTGACCGCGATGACTTCAATAACAGCTATACCGCCGAGGCGCATGTAAAACCGCGTTGGAAAATCTCGAATTACTGGGTGTTTATGACGCAGTGGATGGGCCAGGCGCTGGCGTGGTGGGCGGTTTAGGAGGCGGCGAACGGCAAGGCAGGCGAATCGAGGATCGAGGCGGCATACATGGCAGAGCATCAGGGTTTGTTGAGCGGCGGTTGGGGTAGACTGGTGCGCAACAAGCGCTACATCGTCTGGTTCTATGTGCTGAACCTGGCGCTGGCGTGGTTTGGCGCGGGCGCGTTTAACCGGCAGGCCGAAGCGGTTCTGGATCACAGCCTGCACGCGGATCGCCTGGTACAGGGCTTCGACCTTAGCGTGCTCATCGAGATGTTCATGCGGCCAGAGTTCGGGCCGAACGAGGCTTCCTTCGCATCGGCGTTTCACTTTGCCTTGCTCTTCTTCTTCGCGACGGCCTTGTTCCTGCCCGGAGTGCTGCAAGGCTACGCCTCGACCTACCGGCTGCCGCGGGAAGATTTCTTCCGCGCTTGTGGGCGGAACTTGTGGCGGTTTATCCGGCTGATGATTGTGGCCGGCATTGTGATGGGCGCGGTGGCTGCGGCTCTGTTCGGCCTGCATGGCGTGCTGGAGAAGAAAGCTGCGGAGAGCACGAACGAACTATTGCTGCCCGAAGTGCGGTTCGCGGGCCTCGCGGTGATCTTTCTGGTGATGGCGACGCTGCGCATCTGGTTTGATCTGGCGCAGGCGGACGTGGTGCTGAGCGATCAGCGGGCGGTACGCAGGTCGATTGGTGCGGCTTTCGGACACACCTGGCGCAGCTTGGGCCGGCTGCTGGCAAGTTATGTGATGACCACGATTGTGGCGGCGATTGTGTTAGTGGCAGGACTGTGGGTGTGGCTGAAGTTTGTCCCGCCTGCGAGCGTATTCGGCGCTATTGTGGTCAGCCAGTTGACGCTGCTGTTGCTGTTGATTCCGCGCTTCTGGCAGCGCGGCGTGGCCGTGAGCTACTATCTGCAAAATATGGTGAAGTCGATTGCGGTGGAATCGTTCACGCCTGTGTCGGTAGTCGCGCCGGTGGTGAATGAGCCGGTTTCTCCGCCGGTACTTCCTAACGTGCCGCCGGCGACGTCAGGGGCGTAGAGGAAGCACCTCGCTTATGTGAGCATGTTAGAGCAAGACGATCGTGATTCCCCGGTTGCGGCGGCCGAGATCGGAGTCGTTCTTGAGCTCCGCGTGCGATTGCAGAAGCTTCCAAGTTTGCTCGTCTGACTTCGACCAGTTCTCGCCAAAGATGCAGCCTCGAATCTGATTGTTTTCAACCATCTCCAGTAATCGCTTTTGCACGGCGATGCGAATGTCTCCGCCTGCGCCGGTCGAGCCGTAGCCGTGGACCAACTTCAGCAGCTTTGCTTTCTCTTGACGTGCGAGGGCTAGCTCGCGCTCGAGGCGCTGCAGGGCTTCGTGTACCAGTGGCATGTCGGACTTGAGGTTTACGGTCTTGATGGCGCGGACCTTCCGGGTTCTTAGTCCATCATAATCGCAGTTCGAAGCTAGCTTCCGGAGCGGCGCGGGAAGATAGTGAACTTCTTCCGACCCGGAAGTCTATAGGTTTCGAAGTCGTCGCGATCGACCGTCAGAATCGTGCTGAGACGCTCGCGGCTCGCGAGGTGGACCAGGGTGGCATCGGCAAAATCCATGGGGCGGTCGGCGTATTGGGCCATGAGGGCATTAAGCNNGTCAGGTGGAAAGCTTCGGTGAGTACCGCTTCGGTAGTGAGCAGGGGTATGCGAAAGGATTGTAACGCTTGCAGACAAGCGGAATGCCATCGATCACGGGCGTCAACGATGGCTAGGATCGCACCGGTATCAATCAGCCCTACGGCCGAAGCGGCGAGCAAGTGCATTCGATTCCTTGAGGTGCTTCTTGTAGATGATTTCCCGGACGAGTTCGCTGGCCCGTTCGGCGCGGGTCGGGTCGTTGCCACGGATCGTTCCTACGGTGGCCATTACACGCTTGCGGAGAGCGGCCTGCTCGGCATCGTCATTGGAGTGGCCGTTGCGGCGGTGAGCGAGCCAGTCGGCGGTGATTTTCTCCAGAAGCTTCGACACAGAAGTGCCTTCCCGGCGAGCTTCGCTCTCCAAGTCGGCCTTTCTTGTGGCGGAAAGGCGCCAGCTATAGACTTCCGTCTTCATGCACTACAGTGTAGTGCAAATAAAAACGGAGGTCAAGCGAACCGTAGCGCCGGCGTCCCGCCGGCTGGGAGAATACCCTGAGCAAAGCCGGAGGGGATGGCCTCCTCGTCCTCTGCTCTCGCTCTACGGTTTTGAGTCGGAGGCTTTCAAATCGCTGAGCAGGCGCTGGAAGGCTTCCTGATACGAGTCGTGGTCTTTCCAGTTGCTGAAGTCGGGGATGAAATACTCGCGAATCTCGCGGGCGGAATCTTTCCCGGTGCTAGCTTGAGCTTCCCCGTTCCAGGATCCGTTTCACATCCCGCTTGCCGATAGAGGACCTTCACGAACGCGAGCCGGATTTATACTGGGCCAGCAGGGCATCGGTCCGTTGGGTGACGGAACTCCAAAATTCACCCTCCGCCAATTCCCTGGACGCCAGACCTTCGGAAAGCAGGGTGTCGAGTTCGTCTGGGGTGCCGGCAAACCCCGGAAGAGTACGCTGCTCGACGGCGGTTAGTGCCGCCTCGACAACCTGCTCAACGGATTCGTACGCGCCGCGACTCAGGAGGGCTTGCAGCCGGCTCTCTTGTTCCGGCGTGAGGTTGATGGTCATGGTTGCTGTCTCCCTGCTCATATTCAGGTTAAGAGAAAGTCTGCCCATGGACAATCAAAAAATGCAATTGCCGTGAGCGTCCGGTCTCCGCTGCTATTTCGGTTTGGCGTCCGACGCTTTCAAATCGCTGATCAGCCGCTGGAAGGCTTCCTGGTAGGAGTCGTGGTTCTTCCAGTT
>PLIO01000104.1:66662-69637 GCA_003140075.1 Acidobacteriaceae bacterium
CGATTTCGGTCTTCACCCACTCGCTCTCCATGCTGTGCGGCGACAGGATCAGCAGCAGCTTGTCGTGCAGGCGGATGGCTTCGTCGATCTGCTCGTGGAGTTTCCTGCCGCCTTGAACGTCGTGCGGGGCAAACCAGCAGCGTACGCCTTTGTTCTGAAGGTCGGCGTAGAGGCGGTCGGCGAAGGCTTGGTCTTTGGTGGAATAGCTGATGAAGCAGGAGTAGAACTGGATGGGATTCGTAACGAGGGATTTAGCGTAGGTGATGAATTCATCCGGGACGCCGCATCCACGCAGGAACTTCTCGGGGATGTTTCCCTTGGAGAGAAGGATCGTGTCGATGCCGATTATGGATGGACGAAAGTGCTGAACCGTTTCTAGTCCTTTGACGCAGCTGAGGTCGTTGCGGCCAAAGATGGTGTCACCGATCCGGGCCTCATGGAAGGTTGATCCGATAAGCTCAGCATCGGTCAAGTTTGCGTCGGTCAGTTGCGCTCCTCGGATGTTTGCTTCAGATAGGTCGGCCTCGCCACTCAGGTCTGCTTCGCTAAGATCGGCTTCGTTGAGGTTGGCTCCGCTGAGGTTCGCACCGCTTAGGTTCGCTTCGAAAAGGTGGGCTCCACTGAGGTCCGCGCCGCTGAGATTCGCGCCTTGGAGCTTGCCCCCAGCGATGTCTGCCCCACTGAGGTTTGCCTCGCTCAGATCCACGTGTACGAGCAATGCCGTCCCAAGGTTCGTCTCCCTCAGGTCGGCGCCGCTGAGATCCGCCGAGCGATCCATCCAGTCCTGAGACCTAGGCCCTCGATAACTCACTTCCAGCGTCTTATAGAATTCTGCCGCGCGATCGACCTGGAATTGGTTCCAGGCTTTTATGCCTTCTTTCAACTTAGCCAAATGTTCGGGATTTGCCATCGCCAATCCACCCACTGGCGGCCATGATACGCCGGTGGGTGCCTATTTTAGGGCCATGGTCCTGCGATTTCAGGTCGCGGCGGAGGCGGTCGAGCCCTTTGAAACGAGTCGTGGTCGTTCACTCACGGGAGTTTGGTCCTGTCGGGATGGGGAGCTATCGGGCGTTTTTCAGTCCGGCAATTAACTCGTCCAGCTTATCGTCTGTCTGCAACGCGATTCGCTTAGCGAAGCGGAATAGGGCGTTTAGTTGGTCAACTTCGATTTCTTCGACGGCGTTATTAATCTCGACCATCACGTTCCCCTTATCGTCCTCTACCATAACTGACGGAGGACCCGATGGATCTCCCCAATTATTTTGCGATGTGTATTCGCGTAATCGTAGAGTGTACTTACCTAGCATAGAGGCGACGAATATAGCCGGATCGGCCGAAGGCTGCCATGCCATTTTGCCTGCCTCGGTTTTTCTAAGCATCTCTTGAAAGAGAGCTACTGCCTTTGGATCACGCATTCCTCGCCTCGTCGTCCCTCCTCATCGCGGAGGCGTGCTCCACGACAAAGATCTCTTTGATTTTCATGCATGCGCTTTGCATTTGCAAGAGCTGTCTGGGAGTTGGCTCAGCGGCTCCCGCCGCGAATTTCAGTACCCCTACTCGCAGCACTTCCAGCTGCGCTTTAGCGTTGAGGCAGTTGTTCTTGGATTCCTCCGAGAGATCTGCATCCCAGCGTTTAAGAATCATCACGGTTTTATCATGAAGATCACCGCAGCGCAGCCTAGCAATTTCATGTTTACCGAACTCAATCAGCTCTGTTATCTCCCCGGCAAGCTTTGCCGCAATGCTAATTTCCTCAGCCAGCGTGCTTGAGAGTACGGCCTTTCGGGCCTGCTCAGCGGAGACTGACGCTCGTCTCGCGAAGTAGGCGGACGCTCCAGCTAAAATCAGCCCGGTCACACTCGCAAGGTTGCCCCAGTTCTGGGCTACGAAGTCGATCGTCCTCGAAGTGAGCGTCGGTTCGTTCAGCGCACTAACCCCCGGGCCATTGTAGCTGTAGCCATGTCAAGCCGGTCAAGGAGTCGCCGATGCTCAGCAGGTCGGCCTCGGCGCGGCGCGAAAATCGAAACTTCGCCACGGCTGGTTAGCGCGATGCGGGAAGCTTAAGCGTCTTACGGACCCGGCCAAAGACATTCCCGGCGGCCACTCCGCTGGCATCGCCTTCATCGATTGAGCTGCGCAGGGCCGCCAACTTTGCCGCGTGCTCCTGCTCTTCGCGCTCAAGCTTGCGCAGGCCGGCGCGGACGACTTCGCTTGCGTCTTCGTAACGTCCGCTCTTTATCTTCGTCGCCACAAAGCGGTCGAGTTCTGGCGTTAGATTTACACTGCGTGTAGGCATGGCCGACCCTTCGGAACATCCGTCAGGGAATATTATGGCATGGCTGACAAGGATAGGGGCGGGGCTTCTTTTGACTTTCCGGCGGGCGGGGACGCCCGCCGGACAGCCGGCGAGACGCCGGCGCTACGATCCGGTTGCGGAATCCTCTCGACACGTATATACGATTTTGGTATCGTGTATATATCAGTTCGGAGGGCACTATGGCTGTAACCATGACTTCCATCCGTCTCGACACCGACTTGGCCGACGAAGCCGTGAAGGTGCTCAAGGCGAAAAACCGTACCGATGCGGTGCACATCGCGCTGCGCGAAATCGTGGGGCTGAAGCGCTTCAAGAAGTTGATGAAGAAGTATGAAGGCAAGGCCACGTTCCAAGGCCACATTGATTGATCTTCTTTTTTGATGATCTGTGTTTTCGACACGTCCGTCATCGTTGACGATCTCCGAACGCTGCGTCATCGAGAGAGGATCCAGTCCCTCATTGGTGTTATCCGGACATCGTCTGTAGTTTTGGCAGAGTTATGGCGGGGCGCGGCGAACCCTTCCGATCGCGAGTTTCTCAGGGCCTTGGAGAGAAGTCATCCAATCCTGACTCCGACGAAAAAAAACTGGCTGGAGTCAGGGGAAATTCTGTCTCGCATTCGTGCCGATCACGGCTTCGCGCCGGCCAAACTGCG
>PLIO01000250.1 GCA_003140075.1 Acidobacteriaceae bacterium
GCCTGCGTGATGCTGAAGTTGTTGGTTTGCGGGCTGCTCGACCCGGTGTAGTTGCTGTCGCCGGAGAACGACGCTGTCTCTGTGTACGTGCCAACCGTGTCCGAGCCAGTAGGTGTGTAGCTGGCCGTGCAGGTTAGGGTGTCGCCGCTGGGTACGCCGCAACTGGTCGCGCTGTAGCCGCTCGGCCCGTTGCCCCCGATGGTTATGTCGCTCGCCGTGGGCACCGGCCCGCTGCCGGTCCACGATAGTACCGCCGTGATCGTCACCTGCGCATCCTGCCCATAAGCTTCCGAGGCCGGGCTCACGTTTGTCACGGCAATCGACGTCGGAGTGACGGATGGATTCACGACTTGTCCGCCGCTCAACGTCCCCGTACTTCCGCTGTGGTTCGTGTCGCCCGAGTAGGTCGCCGCAATCGTGTCGGTCCCCTGCGGCAGAGTCGTGGTGGTGCACTGCGACGTTCCCGGATCACCCGACACCGCGCTGGGGCTGCATCCCGTGTTCGCACTCCAAGTCACCGTCCCGGTTAGGCCTGGGGGAACCGGATGCAAGGATTGTTTCTGGCTAAACCCTGCCACCCCTCTCTTGCTCACGCCCCGGCTAATCACTGCTCCATTGCGCCGCACGATCAGCCCGTACTCGCCGTCAATCGTCGCCGTAAACGTCACCGACTCGCCCACCACCGACGGATTCTGGCTGGAGCCAACCGACGTGCTGGAGCTCGCCTGCGTGATGCTGAAGTTGTTGGTTTGCGGGCTGCTGGAGCCGCTGTAGTTGCTGTCGCCAGAGAATGACGCCGTCTCCGTGTAGGAGCCGACCGCATCCGCGGCCGTGGGCGTATAGGTGGCCGTGCAGGTGAGGGTGTCGCCGCTCGGCGCACCGCAATTGGTCGCGCTGTACCCGCTCGGCCCGTTACCGCCGATGGTTACGTCGCTCGCCGTGGGTGCTGGTCCGCTGCCGGTCCATGACAGCACCGCCGTGATCGTGACCTGCACATCCTGCCCATAAGCTTCCGAGGCCGGATTCACGTTCGTCACGGCGATCGAGGTCGAGGCCTGGCTCACCGTCAGCGTGAAGGTCTGCGTGGCGTTCGGCAAGAAGCCGTTACTCGCGGTAAAAGTAATCGTGTTGAACGTGCCCGCCTGGGTGGGTGTGCCGCTAAGCGTGCCTGTGCCGTTGCCGTTATCGTGGAAACTAACCCCGCTGGGCAACGCGCCAGACTGGCTGATACTCGGCGTAGGCGATCCGGAAGTGGTCACGTTGAACGTGCCCGCCGCGCCCAACGTGAATGTCGCGTTGTTGGAGCTCGTAATCGCTGGCGGCGCCCCGATGTCGATGGTCACGCTGACCGTCGCATTATCGACCGTGGCCGTGCCGCTGCCATCGCCGGCCGTGTTTCCCGCCGTGTAGACGGACGTCGCCTCTCCGCTGGTCAGGGTGGTGCTGGTGGGATTGTCCGTCCCCAGCGTGCCGCCGAAAGTAACGGGCGTCCCGTTGGGAACGCTGAATCCGCCTACGTTGTTGGAATTCTCGGTAAGGTTGGCCGTGAGGTTCGAGGTGCCGTTTTCGTCGATCTGAGTTGAGGACGCGCTGATGCTCAGCACCAGCCACGGATTGGTGGTCAAGGTTCCGGCTTCGTCGTCAGCCGTGTCGCAGCCGCTTGCCCCGGGCCCGCCGTTGCACCCCCACCGGTTGTCGGTGGCCGTGACTGTGAATCCAGCGCTGTTGCTCGCGTAAAGACCCGTACCGAAGGACGAGCCATCTCCATCCGTGTTCCCCGTGATGCGGGAGTTGGAGACGGTCATATCCCCGTCGGCGTGGATTGCGCCGCCCTGGGCGCCGCCATCTGAGGCGTCATCTAGCGCGCTATTGCCGGTGAACGTGCTGCCGCTGATGGTGGTGGTGTCGCCCTCGCCCATCACGCTGTAAATGGCACATCACTCATGCTGAGACATTTGCAGACCTCTTGTCGTTGGCAATCCCGGCCCCAGCATACCCATTTATTTCAGGCGGTGCTGTTACGATGCTCGATAGAAAGTCTCTCGCCCCAACCCCTAATTCACTTAGCGCAATTCTTGCTCAGGGTACCGGCGGTTACGTTCCTTCCGGTGTAAGTGTTTCGGAGATCCGCTTAGCTCCTGTTTATCCTTCGGACGACCCGTTCCTGTACCGCACTTATGCCAGCACGAGAGCCGAAGAAATGGCACTTACTGGATGGACCGCAGAGCAGCAGGAATCTTTCCTGCGCATGCAGTACGAAGCACAACGCCGGTCCTATCGCATGCAGTTCCCCAACGCCGAGTATCGGGTGATCCGCCGCGGCGACTCAGCGGTGGGCAGGCTGGTCATCGACCGGACGATCGACCGGACACCGGAGGAAATTCTCGTATTGGACATTGCTGTGCTTCCCGAGTTCCGCGCGCAGAAGATCGGCTCCACTCTAATGCAAGCAATCATGCAGGAGGCGTCGCAAGCCGCCAAGGCCGTGCGCCTGCACGTGGAGCGATTCAATCCCGCTTTGCGCTGGTATGAACGCCTTGGCTTCGGCGTCGTGAACGACGGGTCCATCTACCTCGAGATGGTTTGGCGGCCATCACAGGCATCCGGGTGCTGCAACCAGCCGGCATCGGATTCCGAGCCGGACGTCCAGGAGCCAGCCTTTGGAGTGGCTTATGCCGATTCATCTGACTAAGACCATGTTTGAACAGAATCTCAACACCAAGTTTTGGCTCCTCGATGAGCGCGCAGAGCCGCATCCCATGGATCTGATCGAACTCACCGGCGGGCATTCTAATCCGAGACAGGAGCAGTTTGCTCTGCATTTCCGTGGCGACCCTCGTCAGGTTTTTCCGCAAAGTATCTATCCAATGAAACACGATTCCATCGGTGACTTCGAATTGTTTCTGGTTCCTATTGGCCGGGACGAGACCGGAACGCTTTACGAAGCGGTGTTCAATCGGCTGATTTACGCTCAAGAGCAGGCTGGGTAGGAGAAGACAAATGGCGCAACCGTATGTCGGCGAAATCAGAATGTTCGGTGGCAACTTCGCAATTCAAGGATGGGCCTTATGCAACGGGGCCCTGCTAAGCATTGCACAAAATAACGCATTGTTTAATGCGCTGGGCACAACCTACGGCGGCGACGGTACCACCACCTTTGGCCTCCCTGACCTGCAGTGTCGCGTGCCCGTCCACCAGGGACAAGGTCCAGGGCTCCAGAATTACGTCCTCGGCCAAAAAGGCGGCGTGGAGACGGTAACGCTCATCGGTGGCCAGTTGCCATCTCATACTCACACCGCTGTTGGCAGTTCCGCCAGCGGCGTGTCGGGCAATCCCGCGAGCAATACCTGGGGAAAGAACTTGGTTCAGTCGTTTGCGGCTTCGGGGAGCGCCTCGATGAATTCCGCATCCACGTCTATGACTGGCAACAATCTACCGCACGACAACATGCTGAACTTTGTGGGGATCACATTCATTATTTCGCTTACTGGAATTTTTCCGTCGCAAGGGTAGAAATCGAAGCACTAAGTTCATGCTCTCGGAGAGAATGCAATGGCTAACCCTTTTGTTGGCGAGATTCGCATGGTGGGGTTCGGATTTGCGCCCAGTGGCTGGGCGCTATGCAATGGACAGAGTATGCCGATTAGTCAGAATCAGCAGCTCTTTGCGCTCCTGGGAACCGCATTCGGAGGCAATGGGGTAACGACTTTTTTTCTCCCCGACCTGCGCGGGCGTGTGCCCCTCAACGTCGGAGCTCTAACCACTACCCCCACCTACGCCTGGGGCCAAAACGGTGGCGAAGAGCAGCACACGCTCGTCATCAATGAGATGCCCAACCATACACATTCGGCCGTTGCCAGTAGCGCTGGCCCAGGCTCGGCGAGTCCGTCTCCCAATTACTGGGCCAATGGACCTCAGCAGCTGTACGTCAGTTCTCCGCTCGATACTCCGTTGTCGGGTAATGCGATTGCCAACGCTGGAAATAACCAGCCCCACGAGAACCGTTCGCCATACACCGTAATCAATTTCGTTATCGCGTTGACGGGGATTTTCCCCACGCGGAACTAGACCAGATCTTGAGGAGAGTTCGACATGAATCCATATATAGGTGAGATCCGGATGGTGGGTTTCAACTTCGCGCCTACTGGTTGGGCTCTCTGCAATGGTCAGTTACTGAGCATCAGCCAGAATACTGCTCTATTTTCCATCCTCGGAACATACTTTGGGGGCAATGGCACCAGCAACTTCGCCCTGCCCAATCTGCAGGCATCGGCGCCGATCGGAACCGGGAACGGCAGCGGCTTGACCCCGCGGCTTCTGGGCGATGTGGGCGGCGAGAACGCTGTCACCTTGCTGCCAAGCCAGATGCCGACGCATAACCACGGCGTCGGCTGCCTCAGTGGCGGCGGGACGACGGGTTCACCCGCTGGCGCCGTCTGGGCAAACGATGGAACGCAACGAGGAATTCAACTCTACGCCACCACCCCCGGCACCAGCCCCACCATGAACGCGGCGGCATTGAAGCTCACGGGAAACGGCCAGCCGCACAATAACATGCCTCCGTTCCTGAGTGTTTATTTCATCATCGCTTTGCAGGGAGTCTATCCGACGCGGAACTAACTTTCGTTGAACCCAGCCGGGTTGCACGGGCGCAGCGGGCTTCTTCCACCTGCGACGGAGTTGTGCTACTTGCTCCAGAAGAAATCCGACCCGCTGGGAAACCACGGCTTACAGACTACGCGGGTCTCTCAGAGCGGGCCGCTCCGCACGACTCTCTTCTTCGGCGACAGCAATTCGCTTCGACTTCCGGTATACGTTCACGACCGCCATCGTCCAAAACGGAATCAAATCGACTCCCGGCACAAGCTTGGCCAGAAAAGAGGGCAGAAACTCCCAATGCCAGCCGAGGAGGTGAACCATCACGGCGCCGATACCAAAGTCGAGTACGTCATCGGCGGGCGATATCGCGCCTTCAACGAACAAAGGGAAAACGACAATTTGCAGCGCATCCGCAAGAATAGCCAGAATCATCGCGGCTCGAAAGCGCGAACCAGGCGAGATCGTAATGGAGTCAGGAGTCACGGCTGCCACTTTCACGCTGTGTGCTTCATTTTAATCCCATGATTCTAAGAGTGCCACTGGACAGGTTAACCAAGATGATGTGACCCCGCGCCCTGCACACCGGCGCCGTTGCCAAAAGGCACACACGAAGTGCAACCTATACACCTATGCCGGAGTTGCCCGATATCATCGCCTATATCGGGGCGCTCGAACCGCGCATACTCGGGCAGCCCCTCGAGCACGCGCGACTGAACAGCGCCTTTCTGTTGCGCACCGCGCAGCCGCCGCTTGCGAGTGTGGAGGGCCGCGTTGTCCGCGAACTGCGCAGAGTTGGCAAGCGCGTCGTCATTGGCGTAGACGGCGATCTCTGGCTGGCGCTTCACCTTATGATTGCCGGCCGCTTGCACTGGCGCGCTCCCGGAGCAAAACTGTCCGGCCGTCAGAGTCTGGCGGCCTTCGATTTTCCCAACGGTTCTCTGGTTCTCACCGAAGCCGGCTCAAAACGCCGCGCATCGTTGCATGTGCTGGCCGGCGAGGAGAGCCTGCGTTCCATCGACGCGGGAGGAATCGACGTCTTCTCTGCCGATCTCGATTCGTTTCGCGCCACGCTCACCGCCGAAAACCACACACTCAAGCGAGCGCTCACCGACCCGCGTTTGCTGAGCGGTATCGGCAACGCATATTCGGATGAAATTCTGCACGCCGCACAACTCTCTCCGCTTGCACTCACGCAGAAACTGAAACCGGAGGAATGGGAGAGATTGTTTGCCGCGACGAAGCACACGCTCGACGCCTGGATCAACCGACTTCGCACGGAGACAACAACCCGCTTCCCCGAAAAAGTCACGGCGTTTCGTACGGGGATGGCAGTTCATGGGCGCTACGGCGAGCCTTGTCCAAGATGCGGCGACGCCGTCCAACGCATTCGGTACGCCGATAAAGAAACAAATTACTGCGCGCGCTGCCAGACCGGCGGCAAAGCGCTTGCGGATCGCGGTCTCTCCCGGCTGTTGGGATCGGATTGGCCGCGTACTTTGGAAGAGTTGGAAGCCCTAAAGCGCCGCTGAATCGAAAAGTTTGTCGCCCGGGAGCAGCGCCTTTATCCGTTCCGCCGCGCCGGAAATAGCGCGTCGAACGGCTTCGGACAGGTTTTCCTTGAACCCCAACGAGGCTCCCTCGTTCGTGACGAACCTTAGGCCGGGGCTCCGGCTAACGGCAGCCAGACTTGAAAACGCGTGTCACCGGGTTTGGAACTGAGCTGAATATTTCCCCGATGCTTCTTCACGATGCGCTGCACTGTATCCAGGCCGAGTCCCGTGCCTTCGCCAACTCCTTTGGTGGTGAAGAAAGGCTCAAAGATGTGGGGCTGCACTTCGTCTGGAATTCCCGGACCGTTATCGCCGATCTCAACCACGACGCAACCATCATCGTGGTAGGCGCGAATGCGTAGCTCGCCCTTTCCGTGCATCGCGTCGATCGCGTTATCGATAATATTGGTCCACACCTGGTTGAGCTCGCTGCCGAACGAATTCACGAGGAGGGGAACGCGTTGGTAATCGCGCTGTACCACCACTCCTTGTTTCAGCTTGTGATTCAAAATCGTAAGCGTCGTTTCCAGGCTCTTTACAACATCCACGTTTTGCACCGGCGCCTGATCCATGTGCGTGTATTCCTTAATGGCGCCCACCAGATCCGATATCCGCGAGGTGCTGCTCTCGATTTCGTGTAACAGACTCGCGATCTCCACCGAAGCCGCGATCCTCACCAGCGCGGCCCGAGCGGTGTCGGCATCGAGCTTCGAGAATAACGATTCGACCACCTCCGGTTGAATGTTCCTTCGCGCCAAGCCAGCCGCCAGTAACCACAAATCATTCTGTCCATGACTGCGCAATAACGAATCGATCTGGTCTTCCAGGTCGTTGATGGTCAGCGCGTCCGGTGGAACTACATCCGGCTGCGTGAACGAAGCTTCCATTTTTTCGATCTCTGATTTCTGCGCAGCCGTTAGATCGCGCCTGCCCAGCTCGAGACTCGCGTTCCTGATTTTCGTGAGCATTTGGCGCAGTTGGCTGGCTGCGCGTTTCGCGGCCGAGGCCGGATTATTTAATTCATGCGCCAGTCCCGCCGAAAGCTTCCCCAGGGAAGCCAGACGGTCTTGCTGTTGTTCGCGGCGCGTGGTTTCACGGATCCGGTCCGACATCAGCCCCACCAGACGCTGGGTCAGCTCCGGCATTTTCTGCACCAGATCTGGAAACAGTGAGGCGGGAAATCGCAGGGCGCGGCTGTCCGTCTCGGCTCGCCCGCCCACGGTAAACTGCTTCATCCTCGAAAACGGCAGCACTCCGGTGACGTCGCCCGGCTCCAGGTCGAAGACGACGGTTTCGCCGGCAAGCTCGCCCCGCCCTTGTAGCCGCCCCTCCAGAATCACAAACATGGCATCGGCCGGATCGCCCTGCCGCGAGTAGCTCTCACCCGCCTTCAGCAGCAACTCTTGCGATTGGCCGATGAACCAGACGATCTGATCGTCCGGCAAATCAGCGAACGCAGGAACACGAAGTAATTCGGTTTTATCGACCATTTAGACCTTGCTCAAGTACTGATGAATAAACTGCACCGCCACTGACCCTTCCCCGACTCCGGAAGCCACGCGCTTGATAGAACCGTGGCGCACGTCGCCCACCGCAAAAATACCGGGAACATTGGTCTCGAGCAAGAACGGATCCCGGTCGAGCGTCCAGCCTTTCGGATGTTCCCCGTCCCGTATCAGGTCGGGACCGGTCAACAGAAAACCGCGCTCGTCGCGCTCCACCACATCGGCGAGAAAATCCGTTCGCGGCAATGCTCCAATAAAGATGAACATCGAACTCGCCGGCACGCGCTCAATTTTGTTGGTATCGGAACAAAGTACCGAAATCTCTTCCAGATGGGTTTCGCCATGCGCCTCGACCACGCCGGCATGGGTCCACAGCTGAATGTTAGGCGTCTCTTGAATCTGGTCGATCAGGTATCGTGACATGGAGCTGGCTAGCGATTCGCCACGAACGAGAATAATCACCCGCTCCGCGTATCGCGCGAAATTCATTGCCGCCTGCCCAGCTGAGTTCGCTCCACCCACCACGTAAACGACCTCGCCCTTGCAGGACAAAGCCTCTGTGGCGCCGCCCCCATAGTAAATCCCCGCACCCTGCAACCTGTCGATCCCCGGAGCCTGCAGTCGCTTCCACTGCACTCCAGTGGCAATCATCAGCGCGTGGCATGAGATCTCGCTCGCATCCGCCAGCTTGATGATTCGGTAAGGTCCTTCGATTCGGACGCCAACAACCTCCTGCGGCGACAGGATCTCCACTCCAAAACGCTGGGCTTGCACCACGGCACGGCGGGCCAGATCGGCGCCGCTGAGTCCGCTCGGAAATCCCAGATAGTTCTCAATGCGAGAGCTCATACCAGCCTGGCCACCGGGTGCTTCCCGCTCAATCATCACAGTATGGAGACCCTCGGAAGCCCCATAAACCGCCGCCGCCAAACCGGCCGGTCCTCCGCCCACAATCGCCAGGTCATAAAAACTGGTTTGGGCGCGCGTGCGCAGCCCCACCTTCTGCGCCACGTCCGCCGGTATACCCTCCAGAAGCTTGGTCCCATCGGGGAAAAGCACCACTGGTAGACTCGCCGCCTCTGGACCTAAAGCTTCCAGAAGGCGCTTGGTGTCCGGGTCATTGGTGGATAACTCGACATCGATCCACTGGTAAGGAACATGGTTGCGCGCCAGAAAGTCCCGTAGTTCGTACGATCGCGGCGACCAGCGCGTGCCCAGCACTCGAATTCCCTGGAATGTTGGACGGAAGGAAGCCTGCCAGTCATCGAGCAAGTCATCCAATTGCGGATACAGGTGCTCCGTCGGAGGATCCCATGGCTTCAGGAAAAAATAGTTGATGCTGGCATGATTGATCGCGCTGATCGCAGCGTTGGTATCGGCATACGCGGTGAGCAATGCCCGCTTCGCGCTGGGAAAGATCCCCATTGCCTGCTGCAGGAACTCCACTCCGTCCATGCGCGGCATGCGCTGGTCGGCGAGCAACAAGGCCACACTGTCGTTGCGAAGCTTCAGCTGCTTAAGAAGATCGAGCGCCCCCTCGGGCGAATCGCTTCCTATCACACGGTATTCCGCGCCGTACTGCGTGCGCAGGTCGCGCTCGATCGCCCGCAGCACATCGGAGTCGTCATCCACGCTTAGCAATATTGGTTTGGGCATGCTCGTCCCGGTTCCAGGCAGAGAAATGATTACACATTTCTGCGTTATCTGGTGGAGATTGGTTAGATACAGAAAGCTGTCATTCGGTCGCGTAATTCGCTGGGTCCAAATCCCCACCCGGCCTGGAACGAAGAATCAGGCCCCGCACGGAGCGGAGCCTGATGGTTTGCAATCTTTTGACTCGGAAACGGCTTCAAGTGGTTAAGGGTAGCTCACAACCGTAACCGGAATATCCGGATTGGCGATGGTGGAAGAGCCTCCGGTATTGTCGATCACATTCAAGATGCCACCGAATCCGGCCGTGGACAGAAAGACCGTAAGCAGATCGTTGAGGCTCGACTTGGGAAGAGTTGCCGGAACCTCAAACGCGTTCGCGGCGTAGATGTTCACGCCCTGGTTAAAGAAGCTGTAGCTGCCCAGACCATATCCGCTGAAGCTGGTCACGGTGTTGGCGACTTTGAATGCCGCCCAGCCGTCCACGCCGGGAGCCTCCATCCACGCCGCCTGGCTGGGCGGGTCATACGGCATCTCGTTTTGGAAGAAGATGTCTGTACCGCCGTTGCCGGCCCAGATCACTTCGTACTCCTGGTAGTGCTCAACGAAGAGTCCATACGCGGTTACGTTGTTGCCGGTAACGATGAGGCCGGTATCGGCGGTGTTGTCGGTCCAACCGACGCCATTGCCGTGGTCGGCGCGCCAGGCCCAGATGTCGTCCAAGATCGTGTTATTGCTGCTGACGGAGAGGCTAACGTTCGCCTGCCCCGCCTCTGCGCCACCAATGCGGAAAAAAACATCCTGAATCGCCGCCGGGTCAGAGCTGGAAGTTGCGCCGAACAGTGTTCCGAACTGAAGAAGCAGAGGAGAGTTCGGAATTCCGGCGTCGAAAATCATCCCCGACAGCATTACGCCTTTTGAAGGAAGAACGATCATCGACACGATTCCGTTCTCTGGGATCAGAGTGGGGAAACCAATACCGAGCACGACGGCATCGGGACGCGTGACCAGCAGCGTCTGATTGAGGTTGTAGACACCCGGAGTAAATATGAGGTTCTTGCCTAAGAGCAACTGTGCGTTGATTTGCGCCGCGGAGTTCGTCGTCTGCGCAATAAAGAACTGCGAGATTGGAATGGACGAGCCCGGAGTCTGGCCGTTCGCCCAGGTTGTACCGACGGAATTGAACTGCACGGAAGGGACGAATACATTGTAGTTTCCGCTTGAGTCAAGGTATAGATATGGCTCTTCGCGTGTTACCGGACTGGTCGCGAGCGTGGTGTATGGCCCACTGCACGAACCTTGGGGGAAACACTGGGCAGGCGCACCGATGACGCCCGAGAACACCTGATTCCAGACGCCGTTGCTCCAGCCATCGATCTGGCTGTTGCGAGTAATCCATTGCTGCTGCGATCCACTGACGATGCTGCCGCCCTCGAACTCTGTATCGGCGATAAAGCCGCCGCTCGCGTACGACGGGCCGGTGCAGTAATCCATAAGCGTGGCTGCCCCGTTTACAAGGACGCGACGAATCGGCGCAGCCTGGGAGACTGCCCAGAATTCTCCGGTGTAGCAACCGAAGGTTGGGTTGGTTACGTTGATGGTCAGGTTCGACAACGACCGCCAAAAGTTATCGGACGCGACGCAACTGCCGTCGGTGCACTGGTTGTAGACGTCGATGGATCCGTTGATGACGACATCGCTTGGAGACTCGCCAAGGCCCGCCACGGTGGTGTAGTAGCCGACCTGAAAATTCAGCGGGTCGGCGCTGCTTCCATAGGTGCCAGGTTCGAACAGCAATGCGTAGCGCTGGGTTCCGAACTGGTTGGGAACTTGCTGAGTTGCGATCGAGTCGACAGTCGACTGAATCTGGCTCAGCGGCGTGCTGGGAGTGAATATATAAACGTTCGGACCGAAGTTGACTTGTCTGGACAATTGCGCGCCGCTGGCCAAGGGAGCCAGCACACAGGATGCCGCTACGAGAGCAGCGATCCCAGCAACAAGAAGAAAACATCGGGAGATCAAACACCGGGTCGAACCTGTGTGTAACATCATGCGTTCCTCCTTCTTATCAACGGAGACAAGAATGGACGGAGGCGATCAAAACCGGGGCGTGCGTCTCGGCCCACCCTTACCTGGAAATTAACTCAACGGCCGAGCGGGAGACTATCAGGGAAGGAATCCTTGCAAGGCTGGTGAGGTCATAGACACTCTACAACAGCCTTCGTCACTTTGAGCGCGCTGACTTCTTCTGTTCGCCTTTCGTAACAAAAAGCCGACATATAGGCTGACGTATTACCGTCGCGATCCGCCGTACGCGAGGTTTCAACTTCGTATCCTCGACTTGCCGTTTTACTGAGACGTTGGCTGCGGACCGCATGCACCAGTTAAGGTAGTCGGATCAATGATGCCCACGGCGGAAGCCATGGCAACGTACACCGGCGGCGAAGTGATTCCATTGTCGCCAGCCGTGACCGTGTACCGTACTATAAGTATGATGGAACCTCAAATCCCATCGCCGGAAGATTTGAGAAGAGGAGAAAAGTGAAACGGCTCACACAGGCAATTCTCTTGTCGTTCGTTCTCGCATCCCTCGTCTGTGGACAGAGTTCACCCAGCGCCCTTTCCGGTTCGGCCTTCGACGAACCCGAGAACCACGCGATAACCATCGCCCGGCTGATGCGCTACCACGACTCCGGCGAATACGACCGCGAGATCCGCGAAGTCGCCAACTCGGCGCGCGATTATTTGGAATCTCGCTTCCCCAGCGGCGTTTCCAAAGATGCCAAAATCGCCGCTGTTTTCGATATCGACGAAACTTCCCTCTCCAACTGGGACGTCATGGCCTTTTGCGGCTTCTGCTCCTACCCCGCCCAGCTTCAACTCTACAAAGACGGCCCTTATTCCATGGATCAGGATCCCGCGATCCCTCCGGTTCTTGAGCTGTACAACTTCGCCAAGAAAAAAGGGCTCGCCGTCTTCTTTATCACCGGCAGACCCGAAAGCCAGCGTGAGATGACTGAGGCCAGTCTCAGTGCGGCTGGGTATTCTGGCTGGGCCCATCTGTACTTGCAACCGGATGTGCCTGCCGGCCAGCCCAAACCTCCCGCCCGGATTTTCAAACCCAAGAACCGGCAAGAGATCGAGGCTAAGGGCTATCAGATCGTGCTCAACATTGGCGACCAGGCAAGCGACCTGGCTGGCTGCTGTGCTCTCCGAGTCTTCAAGCTGCCGAACCCCTTCTATTTGCTGCCTTAGGCCCCACGGATTCAAGTCGGACAGGCTGCCAGAGGTTTTGACTCGAAGAGATGTGTCCATCCGGAATTGCAGAAGTGCACCGCGTTCACGCCTAGTGTGCAGCGAGGCTACTTCTTCAAATCCGCGGTCCAGTTGGTGATCAGGGTGAGGGGTTCGGTGATGGATTGCGGCAGAACGGTATTCATCACGAATTTCTTGCCGTCGGCGGAAACGGTGTAAGGTCCATTGGGACCGCTCACGGTGGCGGCTTTGAACAGCGCATGGGGTGTGCCCAGTTGCAAGCTGGCGCCGTTCTGGCTAACGTCCACAGCCATGATCTGACCGTCAGTCGAAAAGAAGAAGAGTTCCTTGCCGTCCTTCCGCCAATTTGGTCTCGATCCCCCGGCGGTTGATACCTGCCAGCGGCCGGCGCCGCTGGGGAAAGGCTGGATGTAAACCTCGAAGCGGCCCGTCTCATTGTTGGCATAGGCCAGCCATTTGCCATCGGGCGAGAAAGAGGGTGTGAGGTCGATGAAATTCGTGGCCACCACCGGAAACGGTTTCTGCTCGCCGGACTTCTCGTCGGACTTGTTGGGGAACATGGGCAGCGCCCAGATATCCCAGCCAGTATTCGATTTCAGATCGCGCCGCATGTGGGCGATGTACCGGCCATCGGGGGAAACGGAAAAAGGAATGGCGATTATGCCGGGGGTTTCCAGCAACTTCTCTTTGCTGCCTGTGCCATCGGCGTTTTGACGGTAGAGAGAATCCCCGGAACTGGTTGCCCCATAGCTGAAGACGATCGATTTTCCGTCGGGCCACCAGACAGGCAAACTGCTGTATTGCGGGCCAAAGGTGATGCGGGTTTTGGTGTGGCGGGCGAGGTCGACCACCCAGATATCGCCGACGCCGTTGGTCTCGATGACAAAGGCCAACTTGCTGGCGTCGGGGGAAAGCGCGGGATCGTAGTAATCGGCGGTTTCGGGCAGCACTGGCTCACCCGGCTTGCCGGATGCGTCGTACCAGATCAACTGAGAGCCGCCGCCAGCCGCGCCGTGCTGGTAGAGTAGTTCTCCGTTGGCCGAAGCCGTCAGGATGCTTCGCCATGTGTCAGTATTAACCGCAACATGGTCAGCCACGGGCTTGGCTTCGCCCTCCAACGCCAGACTGTGCAGGTTGAAACGTTGCGCCACCAGCGTGTTGTCGCGCACGAACAAAAGATATCCCGGGGCCGCGTAGATCGCGTTGGAATCATTTCGCAGGAGGAGCTTGTGCTCCTTCGAATCGAGCTCGGCCAGATAGATACCGCTGTCTGCGCTAGTCCCGCCGTGCGCGAAGTAGAGAAAGTGTTTGCCGTCGGGAAGAAAATCGGGCCAGCGATGGGAAGTCTCTTTGGCGTCCAGCGTGGTCAGGGCGACGCGCGTACCCCCAGCGGCATCGACGCGCGCCAGGCCTGAGGTGGTATCCGGCGCGAACACGATGGTGCCGGTAGTGTCCCAAGTTCCTCCTCGTCCAGCGGGCGCATCGCAAAGGGCCTGCGGAGGACCGCCGCTGGCTTCGACCTTGTTCAGCTTGGCCGCAGCGAAGAACGCTACGTAGTGGCTGTCGGCGGACCAGAACGGATAGGTTGCACCTTCGGTTCCCGACATGGGCTGCGCGACTGCAGAGTTCAGCGGGCGGATCCAAAGCACCTGCTTGCCGTCTGCGTTCTTGGCCGCGAAGGCGATTCGCAGGCCGTCCGGTGAAAGCACCGGCGGTCCGGCGTCGTTTCCGGTCAGCAG
>PLIO01000043.1 GCA_003140075.1 Acidobacteriaceae bacterium
GACGGCAAGTGGATCGCCTATCAATCCGACTACGACGGCGATGAGCAATGGGATATTTTCCTCGTCTCGCCCAAGACCGGCAAAGTCGTGAACCTCACCAGCACGCGAGAAATCGCGGAGACCGATCCGACATGGTCGCCCGACGGCCGCTATCTTGCCTACCTGGTCAAGCCGAAAACTTCCGCCGCCCACGAGATCGATATCTACGACACCTTGATGCGTGAGGTGAAGCACCTCACCATGAACACGCCGCAGGACAAGGGAAACTCGAATCCCATCTGGTCGAAAGATGGCAAGTACATCGTCTACTCGCAGGAGCAGGCCAAGGGCACAGATTCGAACATCTTCATCGCAGATGTGGCGAAGGGACAGAGCACGCTGCTGACGCCACACGATGGCGAACAGCGCTACGCCGCTAACGACATTTCGCCAGACGGAAAGCAGGTTCTGTTCACCTCAAACGCCTCCAACGGCTATTACAACGCTGGCCTGATCGCGATCGCGACCAAGAAGATCTCATGGCTCACCCATGACAAATGGGAAATCCGCGGAGGCGAATTCTCTCCCGACGGTAAACACATCACCTTTAGCGCCAACGTTGACGGCAACGAAGATATTTATCTGTACGATCTCGCCACCGGCAAGTCTACGGCTCTGCCCATCCCCAAAGGCCTGAACGAGCCCGTCGGCGGCCATTCCGCCTTCACCGGGGGCAAAAACGATAAAGACGGTTCACGCCTGCTCTATAACCACAACGGCCCCACCGCTCCCGGCGATCTGTGGGTTTACTCACTCGCCGCCGGCAAGTCGCAGCAAGTGACGCACTCGCTGGTCGCCGGTGTTAACTCGGATGATATGGTCGAGCCCTATCTCGTCCACTATCCCAGCCGCGACGGCAAGTGGACCATCTCCGCGTTTCTCTACGTCCCCTTCAACATGGCGCGCAACGGCCAGAACGCCGCCATCGTTTACATCCACGGGGGGCCGACTGCGCAAACCATGAATTCGTTCAACCGCTTCATTCAGTACGCCGCCAATCAAGGCTACATGGTGCTCGCTCCCAACTACCGCGGCTCGACCGGCTATGGCAAGGAATTCCAGCAGGCGAATCTTTTCGACATGGGAGGCGGCGATCTGCAAGACGTTCTCGCCGGAGTCGACTGGATCAAACAAACCGGCCATCTCGATCCCAAGAAGATCGCGGTGATGGGCGCAAGCTACGGCGGCTATCTCAGCATGATGTCGGTCACGAAAGCGCCCGATGTCTGGGCCGCCGGCGTGCCCATCGTTCCCTTTGTGAATTGGTTCACTGAAATCGAAAACGAAGACCCCGTACTGCAACAATCCGATCTCGCGACCATGGGCGATGTGGTAAAGAATAAAGCGCTCTACGAAGACCGCTCGCCCATCAACTTCATCGACCAAATCAAAGCGCCGCTGCTGTTGCTCGCCGGAGGCCACGACCCGCGCTGCCCGAAATCGGAGACGCAGCAAGTCGTCGATGCCATCAAGAAACGCGGCGGCATCGTCGACTACAAGATCTATGAAAACGAAGGCCACGGCTTCGCCCGCGTGGAAAATCAGATTGACGCCTACCAGCGCGTCGCCGATTTCCTGCTGGCGCACGTCGTCCCGGCTGATTGCAGTTGCTCGCTCACTGAATAGAACGAGCGTCAGATGATGCGGCTGCGTTGTCCTGGGACTTAAGTTGCTCTACCATCAACCTAAGCCGCTCTACCCTCAATTCCTTCATATAGAGAAACATGGGCAGGCCGAGCGATACTCCCACCGTGAGTACAGCCAACACGGGAAGCCAGCGGCAACGAATGTTCAGCTGGGCGCTCTGGGCTCGGATGAACACGATTAGAACGACCGCTGAGACGAGGACATCCATGCCGAAGAAGGCGCTGATCCGGTTCGCGAACAGTTCGTGGACGAAGAGCTGAAGATTCATCCCGTGCGCAACCACCCAGGGAATGAACTGCCAATAAGGAAGTAACGCTCCAACGAAACAGAGCGCGAGGTAAATTGTCTTCAGTTTCATCCCGGCAATCTAGCAGATACGCAGTGCTGTGTATCGAGAAAACGCGTCTACCCCTGCGTTATAGATACAGCAGGCTTGGTCATGGCATGCACGATGGCTTCGACTAGACCTGGGATGGTAAATTCTTTGGCTGCAATGTCGACCCGCAGGCCCAGATCGCGCAATGTCGAAGAAGTAACCGGACCGATGGAGGCAAAGTGGACATCATCAAAGCTTGGACGCTGCTTTCCCATCAAGGCGACAAAGTTGCGCACCGTTGAAGAACTGGTAAACGTAACCACGCGCGGACGTCGCCTGGAGTCCTTAAGCGCGATTCGCAGGCGCGCACGCGACGGTTGCGGAACTACGGTCTCGTAGGCCTCCACCACATCCACGTGCGCTCCGGCTTTGCGCAGTTCGCGCGGAATCACGTCGCGGGCCACTTTGGCGCGCACCAGCAGTACTCGCTTCCCTTGCACCCGTCTTCGCAGGCTGCGCACAACGGATTCAGCTACATACTCTCTGGGAACCACATCGACTCTAGAGCCACGTTGTTCGATAGCCTTCTTGCTTGCCGGACCGATGGCCGCAATGCGTAGGTGTTTAAGATCTGCTTTCGTCAGGTGGAGTCTATCCAGCCGCTCCCACATCGCCTCAACTCCATTTACGCTGGTGAGGATGAGCCAGTCGTACCCGGCAAGATTCTTCAATGCCGAATCCAAAGGTTTAAAACTGCGCGGCTTGCGGATTTCGATGAACGGAATCTCAAGCACGATAGCGCCCAGCTTACGCAGTTCACCCGCCAGCGCTCCGGCCTGATGCCGCGCCCGGCCCACCAGCACGCGCACTCCCTCAAGAGAAAGCCGTTTCGCGGACTGTTTGTCCCGGCTCTTGCTCTGCAATCAGACCCCCAAACCTTGCTTCTTCATCAACTCAGCGATTTCAGCGACGGCGGAATTGTTGCTCTGCCGCAATGCCTCGATCACCGCGGCCTGGTCCGCCTTACTCCGATTTTGACTGATCTTGTACTTGGCTTCGATCCGCGTGGCGACCATCTCAAAGCCGACGATGTGTTTCAACATCCCCTGGCGAAACTTGTCGCTGAGGCCGCTCCATTGCTCGAAGTAGGTGGGATCGAATGCGTGGATGATTTCGCGCGTCTCTTCCAGAAGCTGCTCAGGTTCCGTAACCGCGCGGGTTTGCCCGTACACATGCACGGCGGCATAGTTCCACGTGGGAACGCTCTCCCGGCTCTCGTAGAGCCTGGGAGAAATGTAAGCGTGCGGCCCGTGAAAGATCGCCAGCGACTCCTTATCATTTTGCAGAAGATCGCAGTGTGGGTTCGCCTTAGCCATGTGCCCGTGCAGCACGATCCGATTATCCGCTTCCCGCACGAGGATAGGAATGTGAGTGGCGAACGGACCGCTGTCCGAGGGCGAAACCAGAATGGCAAACGGATTCGCCTGAACGAAAGCGACGGTCTCCGCGTCATCGCGAACCCGGTTAAATTCAGGGATGTACATGCTTTCGAATCTCCTGCGTACTATAAATCGACGCTACCATCGCCGTCGTGCGCGTTGGTCACTTCTTTCGCACATGCAACAGCTTCTCGACTTCCGCGATCACCACCCCCGCCTCATCCTTCACTTCCACCGTGAAAACGGGTTCATACTTCGGCAGCGTCTTCAGTTTCTCGCGAATGTCCTCGATCTGGCTATCGGACAAACGAAATTCCGCTCGCACCCTCCCCTTGCCCGGCCTCTTGTAGCGGATGGTCGCGGCTTTGTCCCACACGATGTAATCGCGGCCCAGGTTCGCCATCAGCATGAGCATATAGAACGCGTCGGTCATGGCAAACAGAGATCCGCCGAAGTGCGTGCCCACGTAGTTCGCGTTCCAGAAGCGCAGCTTCATCTCGACATCGACCGCCTTCATGTCGGGCGCGATGTGCCGGACGCGAATGCCCGCGCCCAGAAACGGTGGCCAGAAGTTGACCCAGCGCCGCAGCGCTTGGGAACTCTTGGTGCCGCCGAGAAGTTGCAGGAGAACGCTGCCGCTCTTCATGCGAGATCGCGATCAGAAATCACGGTTGCGGCGGGACGGCAAGACCGCGGCCGTAGACCGCCTCAAGAATTTCATCGCCGCCGCGGTTGAGCAACGTCTCGCCGACATCGTTGCCGAGTTGTTCGGGATCGGCTAGGCTTCCGTCGCGCGATTCGCGCAGGAGTTTAGATCCATCGGGATCCGCGACGATGGCTTCGAGATGCAGCTTGCCGTTTCTCATTTCCGCAAAGGCGCCGATGGGAACCTGGCAGCCTCCACCGAGGCGGTTGAGCAGCGCGCGCTCGCAAGTGGTAGCGGCACGGGCGGCAGCATCGTTCAGAAATTCAAGATGCCGGCGCGTAGCGGAATCGCCTTCGCGAATTTCAATTCCCAGCGCTCCCTGCCCCGCAGCCGGACACATGATCTCGGCAGGGAGGATCTGCTTGATCAATTCCGTCTTGCCCAGCCGCTTCAGTCCGGCCGAAGCTAAGATGATAGCGTCGTATTCCCCTTGTTCGAGTTTGCGCAAGCGCGTATCAACGTTGCCACGCAGGGGATGAATATCGAGATCGGGACGGATGGCCTTCAATTGCGCCTGCCGCCGCAGGCTGGACGTGCCCACGCGCGCGCCCTGCGGAAGGTCTTCCACGTTCGCATAATGTCGCGAGCAAAAAGCATCGCGTGGGTCTTGCCGTTCCGTGATGGCAGCGATTTCGAATCCCGGAGGAAGTTCGGTGGGTAAATCTTTCAGTGAATGCACGGCCAGATCGACGCGTCCAGCGGCGAGCGCTTCTTCGATCTCTTTCGTAAACATGCCCTTCGTGCCGACCATCGCGAGCGCGACGTCGGTGATCTTGTCGCCCGTCGTGTGGATGATTTCTATCTCCACTTCGTGCCCGCGCGCGCGCAGCAGCGCGGAGATGTGGTTTGATTGCCAGAGGGCAAGTTGTGAACCGCGGGAGCCGATGCGGAGTTTGTTTGTCATTTCAAGCATCATGTGGTTTTGTTTTTCGCGGCAAAGGTGGAAGCGGCACCGTTATCGTCTGACAGCTACCCGGCGCCCAGTTTTCGACCGCCAGCTCAACCGCCGGCCCGCAATTGCGTACGGAGGGCCAAAGGTTCGAAGTTAAGATCACGAGAGCAAGCTTCCGTCCGGTTAGGTTTTGCTGATAACGGATGTTTTGATCGCAGGTGAGCAATATGTCGAATCCTGCCGCTTCGGCTGCATTGAGAAGCTCGCCATTCTTGAGCCGCGGCGACCAATTCATTTCAGCGATCGTACACACCTCGTGCTGCGAAAGAAAGCCGCGCACCTTCACCGGAACGTTTCTATCGAACAGTATCCGCAACGCGGTGACCTTTGGCGTACGCCAGGATTGCCTCCACTTGAGTTTCCGATACTTCGAATTGCTCCGAAATCTCCGCCACGCTCAAACCATACTCTGCATTGTCGACAATTGCGCTCACTGGCAGGCGCGTGCCGGCTAAAACCGGGGCGCCGCTCTGGATCTCTGGATCGACTTCAACCAACGGACATTGAGACCAGTCGACCTGGACTATCGCTGACATGATCTTTCTCCTTCCGGATTCATGATTCCACGTAAAGGGTTAGCACTCTAAATCTTCTGCCACTCAACGGGTTTAAGTCCGTGTTTTTTTAGGTAGTCGTTGGCTTTTTTAAAATGGCCGCAGCCTCGGAAGCCGAGGTGGGCGGAAAGCCTCGAAGGGTGCGATGTTTCCAGCACCGTATGTTTCTTGGGGTCGATCAGCGCGACTTTTTTCTGTGCGGAGCGACCCCAGAGCAGAAAAACGACGTGCTCACGCTTTTCGTTGACTTCGCGGATAATGGCGTTGGTGAATTTCTCCCAGCCTTCGCCCTGGTGCGAGCCTGCCTTGGCCTGCCGCACGGTCAGCGTCGCATTCAGCAGCAACACCCCCTGCGCCGCCCACTTCGTCAGGTCGCCATGGCGCGGCATCTTGATAGGGTGGTACTCGTCATCGATCTCTTTGTAGATATTGCTAAGGCTCGGTGGGATGTCGATGCCCTTGCGGACCGAGAAGCAAAGGCCATTCGCCTGCCTCGCTCCGTGATACGGATCCTGACCGATAATCACCACTTTAATCTTTCCAAATGCGGTTGAGTTGAGCGCGTTGAAAATTTCATCATCCTTGGGATAGATGATGCGTTCGAGGTCTTTCTCCCGCTGCAAAAACTGCTCCAGCTGCGCCATGTAGGGCCGGTCGAACTCGCCGCCGATAATGGCGTGCCAATTTTTCTCAAGCCTGGTCGATAAGGCCGTCATCACTGGGTTCCCTGTTCTTTGTCTTTCTCCCTGAGGTTGAACAAGCGTCGCACCACTTCGACTAGCGTTGTCGCCTCCGCTTCGCGCGCCGCAGTTTTCAGCGTAGTAATTGGCGTATGCATGACTTTATTGATGATCCCGCGCGTCAGCGCCTCGACGGCCATTTCCTGCTCCGGAGTCAGCGCACCCATGCGGCCGCGCACGCGGTCGATTTCCGCCTGCCGAATAGTTTCCAAATGATCCTGCAACGAAACAATCGTGGGCACCACGTCGAGCGTGTGCAGCTTCGATTCGAAGCGTTCGACTTCGCTAGTGATGATAGCTTCGGCGAGTTCGGCTTCGTGCCGCCGGTCGGCGACGTGGCTGCTGACGGCCTGTTGCAGGTCATCGATGTCATAAGCAAAAATGCCATCGAGCTTAGCCATCTCCGGTGAAACATCGCGGGGCACGGCAATGTCGATGAAGAACATCGGCTTGTTCTTGCGCCGCGCCAGGAACTGCTCGCCGTGCTCGCGGCGAAAAATGGCGTGGGGCGCGCCGGTCGAAGTGATGACGATGTCGGCCTTGTCGCACCAGTTATAAAGATCTTCGAACTTGATAGCGTGGCCGTTGAACCTCTGCGCCAGCCCAATAGCACGGTCGTAGGTGCGATTGGCTACGAAGATCGACGCGCAGCCGTGGGCCATTAAGTGCCGCGCCGCCAACTCACTCATTTTCCCCGCGCCCACAATAAAAACATTCTTCCCTTGCAAGCTCCCGAAAATCTTCTTGGCCAGTTCCACCGCTACCGAAGCTATGGAAACCGAAGACGATCCCACGGCGGTCTCCGTGCGCACGCGCTTTGCGACCGCAAACGCGCGCGTAAACAGCTGGTCAAGTTGTCCACGAACCGAGCCCACAGCCCGCGCGGTCGCGTAAGCTTCTTTCACCTGCCCGAGAATCTGGGCTTCGCCGACGACCATCGAGTCCAGACTCGAAGCCACGCGGAAAATATGCCGCACCGCATCTTTTTCCCGAAACTCATACAGGTGCGCGTCAAGTTCTTCCGCCGTTAAATGAAAGTGATCGTGCAGGAATCCGCGCAAATCAGCCGATCCGTTGCTGGTGTGGGTGATCACTTCCACGCGGTTGCAGGTGGAAATGATCATGCCCTCTTCGATCCCAGGGTGCGCGGTGAGATCGCGGCAACAATCGGGCAGCTTCGATTCCGGGATCGCCAACCGCTCGCGCACTTCGAGCGGCGCGCTCTTATGATTCACGCCAATGAGCTGGTATCTCATGAGGCGGCAAACCTGTGGATCGTCGAGAAATAGCTGGCTGCCCAGGCCACCACAGCCGTCACGAAGGTGCAAGTCGCAAGCACCGCCGCGCGGCGGCCACGCCATCCCGAGTTCCAGCGGGTGAAGACCATGATCATGTAGGCAGCCCACATCAGGATCGAAAACAGAAATACGGGATCGAGAAAATCGACGTGACCGTATCTGCTGACAGCTAGAATCGACCCAGTAATCAAACCGAGCGTCATAAAAGGAAAGCCGAGGAGCAGCGAGCGGTAGCCGATTTGGTCAATCACTTCCAGCGCCGGCAAAAACGAAATCAGGCTGCTCGGCCTTTTGGCTTTCAAGCGGCGCTCCTGCAGCAGGTATAGCAGGCTGGCGCCAAAGCTCAGCACCAGCGCGGCGTATCCGGTAAAGATCAGAATGATATGCGCGATCAGCCATCCCTTGTGCTGCACAAAAGCCGTGAGCAGAACAGGTTGCTCATCGATGGCCGCGACAAAGGTCAAGAAAAACACGATGGGAAACACGACTACTCCGGGCGAGGTGGTCTGATAGATGGCGTAGATGATCATGAAAAACGTCATCGAAAAGAAGGCCAGCAGCGACTCGCCGTTATGCACCGAGGCCCAGACCACGTGGCCGGAAAGGAAAAACTCAACCAGCGAGACGAAATGGAACACCATGCCCAGGCTGGCGGCGTGCAGCGCGATGCGGCTGAAAAGATCGCTGGT
>PLIO01000090.1 GCA_003140075.1 Acidobacteriaceae bacterium
GCCAATATTGAAGGCTAACCAGCCGGGAACGATGGGCTCCTCGCGTCCAGCGCTGGCGGCCTGGCGCCCATGATGACGAGCCACAGCGTGATCGCCACCTCCCCGAAGAGGGCGGGCTGAGCATAGGCAAACACCTTTTGCTGGTATTGCGGCACCAGTTCGCCCGTAAGGCTCAGGATGATATAGGCGACGCCGCCGAGGGCGAGCCACACGCCCAGGAACCGCGGCAGGAAACGCGACCGGTACACAAGCTCCGCTAACGGGAGGAGCCATACCCCCCAAAGGATCTCCGCGGCAGTGTTTTGACGGTCACGCAGGTGAAGGAACAGGAGTACGAGCGCGTCCCGCTGGGGCTTGTCGAATACGGATAAGAAATCGGCTCCGCGAATGACCATGAGGGCACTAGCATCAGTCACCACGCCAACGAAGTTGATGATGGCCGGCATCACGCCGCCGAAGATCACTACCAGCACAGCGAGATTCTGGTCTACTCCCTTGAACAACCGGTAAAACGCCAGCACAAGGAAGATCAGAATCACTCCGCGGGCCAGGTCGCCGACGATGCCGAAACGGAAGAGCCACTCATGAGCGGCGATGTTGTTGACCGTTGCGGCCGCGTTCCCGGTCACGAACAGTTTGGTGGGAATATAGATGAGGCGCAGCGGGCCGATAACGCAAAGGAGCAGGTACCAGAATCCGGCCACGCGCCCTGGGTTGCGATTCGAGCTCATGTTCCCTCCCATGCGAGTGCTTATCCGGAGATACGGCGAGGGCCTTTAAAAAATTGCGACTAGAGCGGCGATACTACGCCGAGGACTCTCTAACGGGAAGGGCGCGGCGGGAAACCAAAGGCCGCCCAGGTCTTCGGAAACTAAATGATCATCGTTTATATTTGTTGCCATCCGGTGATGCGGGTTGATTTTGGAGACACGAACCAATTGCCGCACGTGCTCCGAGTGTTTAAGATGCAAGCATGTCCATTTGGCGCGTTCTGATTCTGGCATTCGTGCAAGGCTTGGCAGAGCTGCTTCCGGTATCAAGCTCCGCACATGTGGTGGTGGCGGAGAAACTGATGGGGATGGATCCGTCTTCGCCAGAGATGACGCTTCTCCTGGTGATGCTTCACACCGGCACGATGTTTTCGGTCATTCTGTATTTCTGGCAGAAATGGCGAAAAGCGTTCTTTCAGAGCGCCGCAACTTTTAAGAATTTCCTGCTGCTCCTGATTCTCGCCACGGCGATTACAGGCATCGTGGGAGAGACGTTGAATAAGTTGATCGAGAAGTTCTGGTTTCACGGCGCTCCAGGCGCGGAAGTCGAGGAACTATTCAGCCATCTGGAACAGGGAAAAATACGAAGGCAAGTACCCGCCGCAACTTTATAATCGCAAGAACGACCCCGAGGAACTGCACAGCGTTGCGGAACAACATCCTGCGGTAGTCAAGGAACTGCAAACCAAGCTGGAGCAGTACATTGCTTCAGGCTGGGGAGTCACCAGCGGTAGCTTCAACGAAAAGGCCGGCTAATCTACACTTACTCCGGAGTGAAAGCATGAAACTGGATCGAGTAGTTGCATTGTTTTTGACGCTGGCAGCGGCCTGCGCGGCTGACGCCCAAGTCACCGTACGGATTCTGTTGGGAGTTGGAGATACGGAGTCCGTACGATGGGACGGAACCATCGCAGCGCAGGGCGCAAAGATCACATCGATCGCACCCTGGCGCTTTGAGGGCGCCGACGCCATTGTAGGATCGACATGGCATTTGAATACGCACCCGATCCGGCTGTTCAACGGTGGTACGCAAGTCTCTTCGCGGGGCGTCAGCAACGTAGTGGCCAATGGCTTGATCGTAGATGTGGCCGGAGAGGCAAGCGGAGAGCTTAAGATAACCACCGCGCAGGGAGATTTCACGGTGGTGTTGACTGAGGTCGCCTATGGCAAGCCCACGCCTAAGTTGAATGGCCGCGTCTTAGTGGATCGCATCCCCGCCAGCGTGCAGCTTACGAAGACGCCGGATGAGGAAGATTATCCGTCGGCCGCCGCCGGTAAGAACGGCGATGTGTGGCTGGCCTATGTCGTGTTCCATCACAATCCGGACCACAACAGCCTGCGGGCCGCGCTCGAAACAACACCGAAGGATTTTGCAAAATACAAGAGTCCCACGGGCGGCGATCAGATCTTCGCGCGCAAATTGAGTGGCGGCGCGTGGGGCAAGCCCATCGCCATCACCGCCGCGGGTGGCGATCTGTATCGCTCCGCCATAGCGGTGGATGGGCAGGGGCGGCCGTGGGTCTTCTGGGCGCAGAACGTGAAGCCTGCCGGCGGGCGGGCGAATTTCGAAATCTTCGCGCGCGCGATTCAGAATGATGTGCCCGGCGCGCCGGTGCAGATCTCGAACGATCCCGGTTCGGATATCGATCCGGTGGCCGCCACCGATTCGAGCGGCAATGTCTGGGTGGCGTGGCAGGGCTGGCGCAATGGCAAGGCGGCGATCTTTGCGGCCTCCGAAAGCGGCAACAAATTCAGCGCGCCGGCCGCGGTTTCGCAGTCTTCGGGA
>PLIO01000049.1 GCA_003140075.1 Acidobacteriaceae bacterium
CCCATAGATTGTCCAGAGTAAGTTTGCAGCATAATGCCGTTTGCATTTTAAATGCAAGGTGAGAGATTGTGCATTACTGGAAATGTTGTGCAAAAGGAGTCAATGTTCCAATCGGAACACTTAGGCTCATCTGTATTCCTCTTGTCTATAATGTTCCTGTCGGAACATTCCCATTTGTTTAAGACCGTAGCGGTCGGTCATTAAGCTACTCTGAATGTTCTTGGATTGACTGGAGCCGTCAACGGCAGATCCAAGGCGCATCCTCCATTCGTTGAATGTTCCGGTCGGAACATTTAGGAGAAAGGCGGACGACAACTGGCGCTATAACACTAAACACATCCCACTTTTGCGGAAATATCAGGAAGCCTTGCCCTTATTTATCCGGGGGTAAGCTAGGCTATTATCCCACCGTTACTAGCTGGGTGCGGATGATCCTACAAGAAGAATGCGCGACTTTGACTCCGGGACCGAGAGTGGATCCCGCCAGCTTAGGTCGGGTAGGATGGCGCGGGCCTCATCCGCCTGGGGGGAGCCTATTAACAGGGCCAAACGAGCATTCGAGGTCAACAGTCGAGCCGCTACTGGCAGTACATGGGCGAAGCGCTCGACCGCTCGCAGCGTGACTAGATCGAAGGTCTCCCGAACCGTTTCAGCACGCGTGTTTTGTACATCGACATCCGTCAATGTAAGGGACCGGACGACTTCGCGGAGGAAGGTGGCCTTCTTCTGATTGGACTCGATCAGCGTCATTGAAACATCCCGCGCCCAGAGTTTTATTGGAATCCCCGGAAAGCCGGCGCCCGACCCTAAATCGGCCACGTGCAACACGGAGCTTCGCTCGCCGGGGGCGGCTGTCCCCGCAGGAGCGGTGGCGGGGAACAAGTGACGGGCGGCGAAGAAGGATTCGCCGAAGTGGCGAGTGACGATGTCTTCTCCGTGGCGAACGGCGGTAAGGTTGATGCGGGCGTTCCAGCGGAGAAGTATATCGATGTACGTCGATATATCTTGGAGTTGAGCGGGAGACAAGACAGCAGGTTCCCTTCGACTCCGCTCAGGGCAAGCCTCACCGGGCCTTCGGCCCGATTCGGAATGACAAGGCAGAATGGCAAGGCATATAGGATGCTTAATCCGGACGGGTGCCGCACCTTCTCGCCTCCTTGCGAGAGGTGGGGGCCTCAGGTCATCTCATCGGTAGGCCTCGCCGCGGTGACGGACGCGGCGAATCTCGATGGTGTCGGCATCTGGGCAGACGAAGAAGAGGCGGTTAGGTGCCTATGCGCAGCCGAAGTTCGTCTCCTCCTCGGAGAGCTTTCACGTCTCCGACGCCCGATTGTGCGAAACGGTGAAGTACTGAGAAGACATGCATCGCCACGGGCTTGCTCAAGCTGCGGATATCGCTTTTGGCAGGATCCGTCCAGACAATCCGCTTCACTTCGGTTCCCGGTAGTTGTCGATGTCCTCTGGAGTGATGCCGAGTTCGGCTAGGAACTCCTCATGCGGAGTGCTTTTGTTATGCTTCGACCAGTCGCGAGCTTCCGCGAGCGCCTTCTCGTCTGCCGCGGTGAGTGGTTCGTCATCCATTGGGGCGTTCGCGATCGCGCGAGACACGGGATCAAGCAGACTTTTCAGCATGCCGATGGCCGCTGGTAATTGGCTGGGAGGCAATTGCTCGATCAGTTCGTGCGCGTGCTGTTTGTCTGCCGCCATAACAGAGTTATTTTACACCCAGCCGGGCGCCACACTTCCCGGCTTCCTTTGCGAGAAGTGGGACTGCGTGAAGCCGGGAGCGAATTCCGTTGCGCTGCCCGCCGAATCCGGCCTAGGATAAGGCTATGGCGAAGGCGAAGAAGTTCGAACTTGAGAGTCCGGCTCCGATCCTCGACGAGGAAGACGAGGATACGCTGGCTGCCATTGATGAAGGCGTTCGGGATGCGAAAGCTGGCCGAACCGTCCCCGCCGAAGAAGTTCGCAAGCGATTGCCCAAGTGGATTACCGCCTCCTCTACACGCAAAGGGCGCTGAACGATCTTGCCGAAATCATCTTTGCCGAAATCATCGGCCACATCGCCGAAGACGACGCGGATGCAGCTTCCCGCTTCGGCAGTTCCTTGTTGGATCACGCTGATTTGCTCGTCCGTTTTCCTCGCATGGGTAGCATCGTCCGTAAGCGGCCGCAGGTTAGGAAACTACTCCACAGCCCTTTCCTGATTTTCTACCGGGTAGATGACGAGAGGCGCCTGATCGAGGTTCTTCACCTTCGTCACGGCGCAAGAAAGCCGCCGGGATCTGAACTCCGCGGGTAACAAAGCGAAGAAGAAGCCGGAGAAGTTATTCCTGCCTCAGAAGTGAATCCCACGGATCGATCTCGAAGTAATTATCCGGTTGGTGAAACGTAGTCTTGAAAATAGAAAAGAACCCCTTTTGGCCAAGCACGCCCGAGAGACTAAAGTCATCACAGAATGCACATTTTACTGTGACCTCGCGATATGCGTGATCGGAGCTGCCTTCACGTAGCACGGAGAGAAACAAATTCGCCAGTTTGGCCTCTTGCGGCTTGCCAGGGTTCCAGAAAAAGGCCACTTCGGAGCTTTGTCTAAATTGATCCCGAGGATGTGAGCCACGTCGCTCGGAAATATCGGATAGTCGGCCCCTGAATCTACGAGGGCAATCAGCCTTGTGGTGTTGAAGCCGTTTCGCAAAACAACATCGAGGTACGGACGCGGAGGGGTACGAACAAAGGCAGTTGTGTAGGGAAACTTCACGCGGCAATTATTTTACGCCAGCCGCTATTCCTTCGTATTCGAGGGGAATTTTGATCAAAACGGGGGCTAGTTCGCCGTTGAATTGCGCTTGCAATGAGGCGGCTTCGATGGATTTCGAAGTGCCGACAACGCGGGTCTTGTCGTGGGACAAAGCGACCCAAGCTCCTGCTGGAGAATCTTTCAGGAGCGTGCTCAAATCGCGGACAGATGTAGTCTCCCGGTTCACTGGCTTAGATATGCTCCCTCACTGCTGGACAAGATCGGCGGAGGAGATGCCCAACTTGAGCTAAGAATATCTAATTACCAAAGTAAGTCAAGTGACTCAGGTATAGCGCTCCCCGTGATTATAGCCGTACGAACGGCGTGAACGCCGCGTGCTGAGGTCTTGGGTGCCAGCCCCCGAGTGACGGCTGATCCTTTGACGTTAAAACGTTTTGCGGAAGAGCCAGAATAGTGAGCCTGAGAGGAGCATGGCTACTGGCAGAGTCAGCACCCAGGCTAGCGCTAGATTGCGGACTGTGGACCACTGGATTCCGGAATGGTTGGCGGCCATGGTGCCGGC
>PLIO01000080.1 GCA_003140075.1 Acidobacteriaceae bacterium
ACAGCACCATCACCATCGCGATGCCCAGCAGCATCTGCGGCACCGGGCCGAGGACGTGACCGACGCTGCCAAACATCTCCACCCACGGATTGCTGGACTGAATCGAGGCCAGCATGATGCCCCACAGAGCCAGCGCAAAAGCCAGCAACTGGAAAGCGACCGAACCCTTGCGGTGGGCGTGCAGGTAAAAAGCCGCCGAAGAATAAAGCAAAATGGCGCTCAAGAAAATTATCGTGAGACTCAGGGGGCGTTCCCCGGGCCGCGCGCCGTGAGCCAGCAGATAGAAATACAGGTCCAGACCGGCCGTCGTGGTTCCGGCTAAGGCCAAGGCTCCGTCATACCAGTGGAAGCGGAAGGAGCCGCGCATCAGGCGCGTGGAAACGAAGATGCACATCGCCATCGCGACCGAGAATAAAGAACTAAGAAAGAACGCGGCTGAAGCCGGCGGCCGGAAAAAGCGGAATGCATCCAGCGCATAGTGGATCGCGTAGCACGCCCACGCCACTTGCCAGGCGCGGAAGTAGGCTTGCCTGCTTTGCTGGTAGAGATAAGTGAACAGCAGGCACAGCAGCAAAGCCACAACGCCCGGAATGATAACGATACTGGTGGCAATGCTATTCATGAGTTCCGGCGAAGAGGTCCCTGGTGGATCTGGGTCAGAAACTTTGGAAGAATCTAATAATCCAATGTTTTCACAGCGAGGGGTAGGAATACAACAGGATTTAAGTACAGTGTCCTAAGTCCAGAACACTCAGAGTCAACCGCGTAGCAGCCAAGTCCAGAGGGGATTGTATACTTCTGACGAGGTTTTCCCATGCAAGCCCGCATCACCGGTACCACCATGCCAGTACTCGAGTTCGCGCTCGAGCCCAACGAATCCATCATCTCCGAAGCCGGAGAACTCTCCTGGATGGGAAGCTCCATTCAAATGACGACGCACACGCAGTTTGGCGGCGGCGGAGGGCTGTTCGGCGTGCTGAAGCGCGTGGCCGGCGGCGGATCGACCTTCATGACCGAGTATCGCGCCGTTGGCGCCGCGAGCGAACTCGCTTTCGCCACCAAGCTGCCGGGGCACATTGTGCCCGTGGAAGTTTCGCCGGGACACGAATATATGATTCACCGGCACGGCTTTCTGTGCGCGACTCCGCAGATTCAGATCGGCGTCGGCTTCCAGCAATCTCTGGGTGCTGGAATTTTCGGCGGTAGCGGATTCGTGCTGCAGCATGTCTCCGGACAGGGCACATTCTGGCTCGAACTCTCCGGCGAACTGGTGATGCGAGATCTCCAGCCGGGCGAAACTCTGCGCGTGCATCCCGGCCATGTCGGAGCGTTTCAATCCAGCGTGTCGTTTAATATCACGACCGTCCCGGGCATCAAGAATTTAATTTTCGGCGGCGACGGCATCTTTCTGGCCGCGCTCACCGGCCCCGGAAGAATCTGGCTGCAAACCCTTCCCATCTCCAAGCTCGCGCACGCGCTCTACGAATACATGCCGCATGAGACGAACCGGGGGACCGTGCAGGGAGGTGTGGTGGGAGGGATTGTGGGATCGATTCTCGATCAGATCAAGTAGCCCGGCGGCACAACTGCGGCTTGGGCTTCGAACTCTACGCGCATGCAGACCATCGAGAGCAAAAAGCAGTACTACGCGAAGGCGATTGCGGGGAAGTGGCTGACGGTATTTACGCATGATCCAAGAACGCCTTGGCTTATGTAGAGAAGGATGACGTGGGGAAGATGGTGGCGCGGGGAATCTAGTGACGCCGATGCGCCTTCGCTCGCTTTCGCTCGCGATACTCCTTCGAACACTGAGCATAAGCCCCGCGATCAAGATGCAACAAAAGCTTTTTCGAATATCGCTGGGCCAATCGAACTCTACTTACCGGTGCGCCGTTTGGACGACGAAGCTCCTCATGCAGCTGAGCCAGACGTGAATATCCGAGGGCTTCGACCTGTTCCGCCAGTTCTGGCCTCGACAAAGGGAAGATGCCGGCCCTAAGCAGTAATGCGCGCGCAACATGACAAAGTGCATAGACCGTTTCCTCGGTCGCGGCATCGGCGTCCCCCATCTTAAGTAGAGCACTGGCCATAAAGAGCCGCCGCGCGGCATGCGGAATCTTCGCCTGCCATCTAGGCCAAACAGACGCCTCAGCGGATCGCACAACTCTTGCCCAAGGCCCGCTATCGTAGAGAGGCAAGCCGAAGCGCACGCTCCATGCCTCAAAATCCTCACCGAGCGCGAGGTTTCGTATGAAGTCGGTTTCGCTAGACGCTTGCACATGACATCTGGGCAAGTTGAAAGCCGCTTCAAGGTGCCGGTCCCCGATCACGAGAAAATCGATGTCGCTCTCTTCAGTAGATCGCCCCCTAGCAACAGAACCAACCAAAACAACAGAGATCCCGTCGCCGTATCGGGCGCGTAGCTTACTGACGACTTCCTCCCATTGGGACGCGTCCCGTATGCCAGGACTACTCATCCTTCGGCCTCCTCTTCCAGTTTCGCTATGATCGACTCAATTTCGTCCAGCATAGACTCCAGTTCTGAGACTGGGTCCTCGAGATCCTCATCTCTAAGTTCGAAACCCTCCTCACCATACGAAACGTCTTTCCTGAGAGTGTTAAGCCTCAGCATCTCATCGTGCAGATCCTTTGACAAAAGTTTCTTCTCGAAGAGCTCTCGGGCCAGCTCCGCCTTCTTGTCATGTCTCTTCTTCCAAACAGACCCCGTGGCCTCCGCAACCGCCACGATTAGGTTTTCGTAAGCGTAGAACGCGTTCCGTTACGCACGAAGCGGCGTCGGATGGCTCCCAAGCGTCGTTGCACGCGCGCTCCCACTGCTCTACCGCAAGATCAAGGTGCTCGCGTGCATCTTCCAAGCTCATGCGGAAAGGATACACCCATCCTGGAATTATTGGCTGCTGCCCAGCGAGGCGGCTAGACACAATCTAGCTTCGAAAAATTCTTCCACTCGCTCAAGAATCTCCACTGCGCTTTTCGACTCGTAAATCGCCTTGCGCAGTCCGGCCCCGCCCGGAACGCCGTGGGTGAACCAGGAGGCGAACTGCTTCATCTTGCCGACGGCGTCGGGAAGTTCTTCTTCGATCAGCATCTGGAAGTAGGTGCGGATCATCTGGTAGCGGTCGAGTTCGCTGGGCTCGTCGTAAAGGCGAACCGAATTGCCGGTTGTCGGACGGATCGGGAAGGGCACGGCTTCAGCCGTGCCGTTTCGCTCGCCCGAAATGTCGGGGGCTTCAGCCCCTGAGGGCCTACCGGAAAAGGAACCCTCGGCGGCTAAAGCCGGATTCCATGGCGCCCGCTGATCGGCACGACTGAAGTCGTGCCCTTCCCGATCCCTCCCTTCCTGAAGCACATTCAGGCGCATATTCTCCATCGCCGCGCAGTACTGCTGGATCTGTCTAAAGATCCACGGGTTCGAGGGCGCGGTGCGGCCGATCATCACTGCGTCGCAGCCGGTTTGCGTGACCATGGCGCAGGCATCCTCGGGCGTGCGGATGTCGCCGTTGCCGATGACCGGAATCTTCACGGCATCTTTTATCGCGGCGATCCACTCCCAGCGGGCGTTTCCGCTATAGCCCTGCTCCCGGGTGCGCGCGTGCAATGCGACCGCCGCCAGGCCGCAGGCTTCCGCCATGCGCGCCAGTTCTACGCAGACGATTTCGTCGTCGCTCCATCCGGCGCGAAACTTCACGGTGAAGGGAACTTTGACCGCGGCGCGCACGGCTTCGAAGATGCGGCCGATGGCGGGAAGATCGCGCAGCAGGCCGGAGCCTCCGTTGCACTTGACGACCTTCTTTGCCGGGCAGCCGAGGTTCAAGTCCACGAAATCGAAGCCGAGGCCTTCGACCATGCGAGCGGCCTCGGCCATCACTTGCGGATCGCTGCCGAAGAGCTGCGCCGAGATGGGATGCTCGTCTTCGTAGAAATGGAGATAGCGCTTAGCCTTCTGGTCCTTCTTGCGGAGCACGCCGTCGGCCGAGGTGAACTCGGTCATGATGAGGCCGCAGCCGCCGAGCTTGCGGATGAAACGCCGGAACACCGTATCGGTGACGCCGGCCATGGGAGCGAGGACCGTGGCGGGAGCGATCGCGATGTTGCCGATCGAAAGGGTCGCGGGAACTGGCTGCAGCGACGCTGCCTGGCGGACAGAGGCCGCCCCACACGACCCGGAGCCATCCCACATTTTTCTCACAGCTCTATTCTACTTGGGAGCACAAAACAAAGCTCCCGTCGAGGGGCAGAATTGCGGCGAGAGTTAGTGAATTCGGCCCGTTGTCTGCTGGTCACGCCCGCCGAAGATCGCAGCCGCGCCGCGCGCCAGGTTGCCGAGTGTGCCCGGATCGTCGGCGCTCGCGTCTGGCCCCATGTCGCCGGCAAGAATGGCCTTGTTCGCGACGGTCTCATAAGCATAGCCGGTGAGCCTGGCCTTGTTGACTCGTTCCGGGCCGCAGTTGACGTTCAGGCGCGCCCAGCCAAAGTGGATCTCGCCTTTAATAACGAATTCCAGGCCCAAATATAGTTCGCGAGCCTGAATCCACGGCCCCTCGCACTTGGGGCCAGGGCCATCATTATTGTCCATCTGCCTTTGATCCCCCTTCACGAACTTTCCGTTGGGACCGATCACCTTACCTGCCGGCAAGGCGGAAGCAAAGGCAACAGAAGAGCCAGCACCAGTGGAAGAGATCGCGTTGCCGGGGTGTCCGTCTTTGACCCATAGGAATACCCGCGAGCTGCTTGCGGTCATAAAGTTCGAGAAAGTAAAATCGTTGATTCCGTCGTGGTTCAGATCGAGGAACACAAACCTCTCGAAGCCTTGTGGGATCTTGGTTGTCCGCCGTGTAGACAACTTCCCCATCGGCGGGTAAGGCCATAGCCAGCATTCCCACTCCTGCAGCGCTGGCGGCAAAGGCATACATGTTGAGTTGGTTATGGATTGGCTGGGAAAGGCTGGTGGTTTTACGGGATCGAGGGAGCCCGGGCATAAACACGACCCTCCTGCAGCATCCGAATCTACCACATTTCGGCTGGAGCGCGACATGCAAAACGAAAGCCCTCGCCGAAGCGAGGGCCGGATTTCGAGGCTCTCCGCGTACCGTTGCGAGAGGTTAGTTCTTCGACGCCTTGGCCGCGTCGGCGGGTGCGGGCGTATTCTTGGCGTACTTGCGGCGGAAGCGCTCCACGCGGCCGGCGGTATCCATGAGCTTCTGCTTGCCGGTGAAGAAGGGATGGCAGGCGGAGCAGATTTCAACGCTGATGTCTCCCTTATGGGTGGAGCGGGTAACAAACGCGTTGCCGCACGCGCAATGCACGCGCACTTCGTTATAAGCGGGATGAATGGCTGCTTTCATGGCTTCAGACCTCGATTCGAGTCCTTAGATTCTACCGGAAGGGCGCGGGATTCAGCAAACGGGAACGGCTTTCGGTTATGTCTTAGATTCGAGTTGACTTACCGCTCAGTTGTTGAGCGTCGCCGTTCCTATCAGTCCCGCTGAAAACTTGTCGCAGCCTCCGCCGTTTCCCGCTATGGAACACAGCCCGTTCGTCCCGCCGGTCTCGGAATAGACCCAACCGTCCCAAGGTGCATACCAATACGACTCGTCCGTCGATTCAAACCCTACGGCGTGTGGCGCTGGCACATCCTCAACATCGGAAATGACGAACGAGGACCTGTCCTCGTCCTCAAAGCAGACTGGCACTGCGGTCATCCAGTAATGTCCCGGTGTCAGCGTGACTAGTTCGTCAGCGCTGAGTCGCCCAAGCGCGGTGTACTCATTCAGCCCGTTCCAGCTTCGCCCTGTAGGGGTGAGCTTTGCATAAGCTATGCCGGAGGCAATCACGGTTCCTCCGTCGCCTTGACTGATCCCCGTAGAGATCGACCACTCAATCTGTGGAGGATAAAGGCTTGGAACTCCCCCCGACATGTTGTTGGAGAAGAAGCCAGCAACCGTCCACGTCTGATTTGGTGGGACGGCAAAGGGGACGTACATCGTGGCGGCTTGCTCAGTAGTGTCTTGGTTCAACAGTGCGTTCGGGAATGGCCCGTTCGGATCGAAGTCGCCGCCATAGAACAGGCAGGGCTTGCAGTAGGACGGTGGCGTTGGCTCTTGGCCGTTCTGTGCCAGAGCCGACAGCGAGAGCAGCGCAAAGGCAAAGGCGACGAGAGTTGTTTTCATTGGTAGACCTTTCAGATCGCGATTCCGGCGGACGAACGGCGTCATTATGGGCCGAGGCCCAAGGGGAGGGCTGAATTAATCTCACAGGAGCTTGAGTTGGGGAAAAGATTCTCACGCGGCATCGGCGCTCCGGACGCACAGCAGGTTCCCTTCGGCAGGCTCAGGGCAGGCTCTCACCGGGCTTTCAGCCCGATTCGGAATGACAAGAATATGATTTGAGTCGGAGATTTGCAGCATCAGCGGTCACACGGTCCCTGTGCAAAACCACGGGCCCCGTCCCCCCTGATATCTACCTTCCGGCTGCTAGAAGCGGAACTGATACGACACTTTCACGAAGAACTGCCGGCTGTCGTTCATAAGACCCTTGGCGGTGTACAGCCCGGCTAGGCCGGCGGGGTCTTGCATCAACTCGTGGTCAAGGTTCTGCACGTCACTGTTATAGCCGACATAAACTGCCGTGCCTGGGTGGATCAGGTAGGTGAGCAGGAAATCGGCGTTGAATTCCTTCTCCGTCGGCAAGTAGGTATACGGGTAAACCGTGTTGCCCGGCGTATTCGCCAGCAACGAGTTGTATTGCATGATCAGGCGCAGCGAGAGTTGCGGCGTGAACTGCCAATTCCATTTGCTGCGCACAATGTGATCATTGAAAATGCCTTTGCCGATGCCGGGTATCTGGGCCAGGGTTTCCAGGTAGGTGCTATCGGTGGCGCGCAAACGGGAAAACAAATACGTATTTTCAATCTTTAGCGGCGTGAGCGGACGAAAAGACAGCGACACCGACGCCGAATCCGACCGCGACAGAAGAAACTGCGGCAGAGCGTTCGCCGCAGGCACGAAATTCGGTCCATCTCCGAAGGAATAAGTCGCCCCCACGGTAGCCTTGCGAAAGTAGCCGGTTTGAAAAATGGCCTGGCTGAGATGTTCGTGGTAATCCTGATTGTGGGTTACGCCCGGCAGACCGATGAAGGTGAAATCCTGTGGCCTTAGCCGCTCGCGGAGCTCTTCATAAGGGCTCAGCCAAATGTGCGTTTGTCCCCGCCCTTCGATCCTGAGATAGGGGTCATAGAAAGTATCCAGCCGGTTGCCTTCGTGATCGAAGTCATAGCGCTGCCTGAATGAGGGGCCCCAAGCCAAAATCCAGCCTTTCTTCGGGCGGAAGCGGTAATAGAGAAGGTTGTACATTTCGCGAATGTCGGAGCGGTTCACGAATCCCGGCATGGTGACGAAGCCAGGACTGACATCCTGGTAAGTGCCGACGTAATTGAAATGCAGGCCGTTGCGGCGGACTTCGACCTTGTCGGCCGGACCGCCATAGTGATTGCCGTTGCCAAAATTGCCCGAGCTAAACGGGAACAGGTTGTACTCGCAGGTTGTTTCAAGCGCGCCGGTCGAGGAAAAATATGCGTTCAGTCCCTGCAGGTTGCTCGAGCTCGTCACTGCCTGGCCTTCCACGATCCAATTGGCGTTGAAGCGCAGCCGCGTGTCGACTCCGCCGACGCGGTTAAACTCGCCGGTCGTGGGACACTCCCAATCGGTATAGACCGCGCCGATACTGGACTGCTTAAAGATGTCACGGCTCACCCGGGCAATGGTGAAGTACGAGCGAATGCCGGAGAGATTGTCCGAACAAATGGGAAACGTCTCGGAGACGGGACAGAAACTGGGCACGGCCAGACCGGGAGCCCGGTCATCGCTGGCCATCAACCCCACGGAATACGGGCCTTCTTTCCCGGTTAAGCGGATTCCCGCCGAGGGGTCTTGAATGTTGCGAGTAAAGAATAAGTCGATGGGCGTGCGGAAATAATCTTCGTTCTCCAGAAAAAACGGGCGCTTTTCCGGAAAATAAACTTCGAAGCGCTGGTTCACCGTAATCTGCGGATCTTCGGACTCCACCTGGCTGAAGTCCGGATTCGCAGTGAGATCCAACACAAAGTGGTCATGGATCACCAACTTCGCATCCAGGCCAGCTTGCCCCTGCGCGGTCGCATTTTGAAAGTACGGATTGTAGGGGTCGCGCTGGTCGAGCGCGCGGAAGCCGCGCATGATTCCATAAGGAATCAGCTCAATGTCGCGGCCAGGCGAGATACCCTCCAGCCCATAAAGAGTCCCCGCCTGTCCCAGCCGCCCCGCTATTTTGTAGGAGACCTGCGGCCAGAATGCTTCCTCATTTTTGCGAGTGATTCCGCGATAGAGAATGATTCCCCATTCCTGATCTTTGGTGGCTGGAAAGCGCAGGCTCTTGAAGGGAATCGCCATCCACACTACAAAACCGCGGCTGGTCACCTTGCCCCGCGAATTCCAAACCGCATCCCAGGAGACATCCCAGTTGCCGCCGACCTCGGCACGTGAGGCCTCGGTGTAGATGGCATCCCACTGCACGCCCAGCGGCGTGGTCTGAAACTCGAAGGCCCGCCGCCGGTCATGGAAGGTATCTAACATGACCGCGACCTGGTCATCGTCATAGATGTCTTCGCGAATCGACATCCGCGCGCGCACTTTCTTGGGATCGTCGAAACACACGAACACGAGGTAGAGGTTCTTCTGGTCGTATCCCAGGTAGGCTTCCGTCTCTTCCGAAACTTTTTCTCCGTCGTGCGGGTTCCGCTGCACGAAGCCCGTAACTTTGGCCATCTGCAGCGCTACCTCGCTCTGCGGCTTCATTCCCAGGAAGTCTTCGAGGGCGGGAGCGCGGGTAAGGCGGGGAATGGTAAGGGCTGGCGGCGCGAGCGCCGGCGTTGGCCGCACCGGTTTGCTTATGGCCGGTTCCAGCGATTGGGCCGGAGGAGGAGGGTTCTGCGGCGTTGTCTGCTGATCTTGACCCGTTGCATTCGGTGGCGGCGAAGTGGGGTTCTGTGCCGCTGATATGGAATTCGGCACGACGGCCGCAGCCTGTGGAGATGGCGCGCCCCAAGCAGTTGCTACGAGCGCAAGCAGCGCAATCGCGCCCGCGAGCAGGAGCCTCATCATGATTTTTTTGAATGAACAGCTTCGAGCCTGGCCCGAACGCAAAGCAGCCTCACCTCTCTCCGCTCACCTATCGAGAGGAATCAAGCAACATACACCAAGAGTGCCTCGCGCAAAACAAGAAAGCGTTGTTCTAAGGTTTCCCGAACAGGAATGGGCAAGGGGTTGGGCCCGAGTTAAGAATTGCGATGGGAGCGCGCCTAGCTTTCGAAAAATGATCTTGGCAAGGCCGACTGCCGAATAATCGAAGTCAAAGTTCCGACCCGAAGCTCATAGTAGTCAGGAACCGGAACAGTGACGGTTGAATTCTCGGTTCGCTTCTTGCCATGACCACATAGCTGCCTCTGCGCCGCACTTCAGAGAATCCATTGCGCGCAAGAATGGCGCAAACCTCGCGACCGGACAGCACACGTAACCTACCCAACCTCGACCTCAAGCCGGGTTACAAACAGTTCGGAATGACCGCGCCGTTCGATTTCAGCCGGGCCTGCGGTCTCAAAGAACAGTTCCACCGCCTCCTGCAGATTATTACGAGCGGATTCGATTGTGTCGCTCTGGCTGGCAACGTCAACCTCTGGACACAAAGCGACGTAGCCATCACCTTCGCGCTCAATGATCGCGGTAACTTGTCGCAGATGCTTCATGTCGCTCCTAACCATCGATGTCCCATTGTAGAACAACAACTTCTAGAACAAAGAACTCTGCCGGCGACTGGGCACGATTCCGAAATGTTCGTACGCCAGCTGCGTCGCCACGCGACCGCGCGGGGTGCGGTTCAAGAAACCGATCTGCATCAGGAACGGCTCGTAAATTTCTTCGATCGCGTCCGGCTCTTCGGCCAGGACTGCGGCCAGCGTATTCAAGCCCACCGGGCCGCCCTGATATTTTTCGATAATCGTCAACAGCAGCTTGCGGTCGACTTCATCGAAGCCGTATTTATCCACTTCCAGCATCTGCAACGCAGCCTGCGCCGTGGGTAAATCGATCTTGCCCGCACCACGCACCTGGGCATAGTCCCGCACGCGGCGGAGCAGCCGGTTGGCGATTCGCGGAGTCCCGCGCGACCGGCTGGCAATCTCGATCGCGCCCGCGTCGTCGACTTCCACTCCCAGAATTTCCGCGGAGCGCTCCACGATCACGCGCAAATCTTCCGGAGTATAAAACTCCAGCCGCAGCACGATTCCGAAGCGTGAGCGCAGGGGGGCAGAAATCAATCCGGCCCGCGTGGTTGCGCCCACAAACGTAAACGGCTTCACTTCCAGCGTGTGCGTGCGCGCCGAAGGTCCCTGCCCAATAATAATGTCGAGCTTGTAATCTTCCAGCGCCGAATACAGCAGCTCTTCCAGCACCGGCTGCAGGCGGTGAATCTCATCGATGAACAGGACTTGCTTGTCCTGCATGTTGGTGATGATCGCGGTCAGGTCGCCCTTGATCTGCAACAGCGGCGCCGCCGTGGGCTGAAAATGTACGCCCAGCTCATTGGCGATAATGTTGGCCAGCGTCGTCTTGCCCAGCCCCGGAGGCCCGTATAGCAGCACGTGATCCATGGCCTCGCCGCGCGACCGCGCCGCCTCAATCGCCACGGCCAGATTTTCTTTGACCTTGGCCTGCCCAATAAACTCGCCCAGCCGCTGCGGCCGCAGCTTCAGCTCAAACGAGGAATCGTCCTCCACCGGGGCCGCTGACACAAGACGGTCGGGGCTGTAATTCAGGTTGGGATTTCGCGCGGTAGCCACTGGCCGGATATTACCACGAATCATTTCCCTTGCCTGAGGCGCGCTTGTGACGCGAGAACGGCAACGAGGCGGATTTGTTTGCCGAAAAGCAGGTGGGATTCAACCGCTAACCGTTCAAGAATCCTCAGCGCCGCGATTCTTAAGGACTCGGCCCTAAATGTTTTAGAGTAGGAGCCGATATATCAAATAAAGCCGGGATCTTTTCTTGACTCGACTGTCCATGAGAATGCCATCGATAACGTTAAGTCAACTGCGCGATACGCGCCGACTTAAAGCATGGCTTCGAGCAGGAAAGACGGTTGAACTGCGTGAGCGCAATCGCGTGATCGCTCACATCATTCCTGTCAAGCGGGAAAAGGGTTCTGCGACTGCCGATCAAGCGATTCCTGGAGAATTGTCGAGCGGCAGGCGAGGCTGGCCAAGGCGCAGGGGCTGAGGTCGTTATAACCGATACCAAGGACGGAGTTTGTGGCGATCCTTCATTGGCCGCATTCCTCAATGGCGGCTGCCAGAACCCATGCAACTTTGTTCTCCTTCTGAGTGTAAAAGGACAGCCAATACGGACGGGTAACAACAACCATATATGCCGGTTTCCCTTTTGAGTGCCATCGGTAGACGATCTTGCCCTGCGATTTTCTCGATTCCTTCATGGTCGTAATCGACCTCGGGTCGATCTTCAAGACTTTCGCAAGGCCATCGACAGCCACTCTCCGTGGGTCCAGAAAGGCCCACCCCGCCGCTCCTGACTCTGCATCCTTCTGACTCTCGAGCATCTCTTGATATGGCTGAATCGGAGTGAGGTATTGATAGCCTCCGCACTTTAGCTTATCCAAGCCCGGTGGGTCTGCGTATGACTCGTAATCCAAATCACTACGGTCGTGAGGGTCCACCGCGAGAACTTGTTGGATAACCAGCAGACTACAGCACCCCATGTGCCCGTACCCGCCCCAGTGTTTGCCCCTGCCATCTGCAATCTCCCGGCCAGAAAAGAAGCGTCCGGCAATGACGCCATGCGCCATTGCATAGGTGCGTGGGGCCTGAAGGAGGTTATCAAGCTTCTTGAAATTATCGTCCCCCACGAGCGAAACCGATATGTTCTCGACCTCTATCTGCTCCGGCCGAGTTCGCGCATTCGTCACGCCGCAACAGTACATTGTCCCGGACGCGGCCTGCCCGCCGTACTCCAGCCAAATGTCGGGCCACGCACCGCAGCTTGGATCTTGGAGCGTGAAGTCTTCGAATCCGTGAGAGAGGAACGAGGTTACTTGGACCAGTTTGTGGTTGAAAGCCGGAGGGTCAGTTTTCAGTTGGCAAACGGTAACCTTTTCTGGTTCCTCGCAGACCGCAATCGCAGCCAGGCTCAGAACAACTAACACAGCTTTCCACATCATAAGGAACCGCCGCTTCAGGTCGCCGCTACTCTTCCTCTTCCTTAACATCCCCCCGCGCCGCCTTGGCCTTCTCAATAATCTTCTCCTGCAACTGTCCCGGCACGGTGTCGTAGTGGTGCATTTCCATGTTGAAGCTGCCGCGCCCTTGCGTCATCGAGGTCAAGTCCACGCCGTACGTGAGCATCTCAGCCATGGGCACTTCGGCTTTCACCACCGTGTTGCCGCCCTTGTTGTCCATGCCCTGGATGCGTCCCCGCCGGCTGTTCAAATCGCCCATGATCGAGCCCGCAAAGTCGTCCGGCACCGTGATCTCGACATGCATCACCGGCTCGAGAATTGTAGGTTTGGCCTGCTCCATCGCTTTTCTGAAAGCGATGCGGCCCGCCATCTGGAATGACATGTCGTTCGAATCCACATCGTGATACGAACCGTCGTACAGAATCACGCGGAAATCCACCACCGGAAATCCCGCCAGATACCCGCGTGACGCCGCATCCTTGATTCCCTTTTCGATGGCAGGAATATAGTTCTTTGGAATCGCCCCGCCGAAAATATCGTTGACGAATTCGAACTGTCCACCGCGCGGCATGGGCTCCATCTTGATCTTGCAATCGCCGTATTGGCCGTGGCCTCCGGTCTGCTTCTTGTGCCGCCCCTGCACATCCGCTTTGCCGCGGATCGTCTCCCGGTAAGGCACCTTGGGCGCTTTCAAAACCACTTCGGTGTGGTAGCGCTTCTTCAGCTTGGCGACGATCACTTCAATATGCTGCTGCCCCGTCCCTGCGATCAGAAACTCCTGCGTCTGCGCATCGCGGAAGAAGCGCAGCATGGCATCCTCTTCCATCAGTTTATGAATGCCCGGCCCCAGCTTGTCTTCATCGGCGCGGCTCTTCGGCTCAATAGCAAACGTGATCGCCGGCTCCGGCAGCTTCACTCGCGGATACAGAATCGGCGCAGCCTTGTCGCCCAGCGTATCGCCGGTCAGAGTGTCTTTCAATTTCGCCACCGCGCCGATATCTCCTGCGTGCAGTTCGGTCACCGGAACTGCGGTCTTGCCCTGCATGATGGAAATATGCGAAAGCTTCTCCGCCGATCCGCGCGAGAAATTCTGCATCGTGGACTCGTTCTTCAGCACGCCGGAGAAGACTTTGAAATACGAAATCCTTCCCGCGAACGCATCGGAAATCGTCTTGAATACATACAGCGACACCGGCTCCGCGTCCGTCTCATGCCGCTTCGGCGCATCCCCGTTACCCGAAGGAGCCGGCTCACCCTGCACCCACTCATGCTCGGAAGGCGCGGGAGTGTAATCCACAATAAAATCCATCACGCGGTCCGCGCCGATGTTGCCCAGGCCCGAACTGAAGATCACCGGGAAGAGCCGGTCTTCGCGAATCGCATTGTGTAGAGCCGGGATCAAATCTTCTTCGCCCAGCGTCCCTGCTTCGAAAAACTTCTCCATCAGCTTGTCGTCGCCCTCGGCCACAAGTTCGACCAGCTGCTCGTGCGACTCCTGCACCTGCGCTCTCATAGGGGCCGGGATCTCCGTCTCTTTTCCCTTACCATTTCCGCCCAGCTCATACGTGTAGGCCTTCATGCGCACCAGATCGACGATGCCGCTCAGATTCTTCTCGCTCCCGATCGGCAGCGCAATCGGAATCACATTCCGGCCAAACGCGCCGATCAGCGACTCCAGCACGCGCTCGGCACTCGCGCGATCGCGGTCCATGCGGTTCACCACAATCAGCCGCGGAGTCTTGTACTCGTCGCAATCTTTCCATACCCGCTGCGTCACCACTTCCACGCCGGCCACGCCGTCGACCACGACGATCGCCGCATCCACCACCGGCAGCACCATTCTGGCCTCGTGGACAAACATATTGAACCCGGGCGTATCGATCACATTGATCTTCGTCTTGCCCCACTCCACATACGCCGCCGAGGCGGCAATCGACATCTTGCGGGCGATCTCTTCCTCGTCGTAATCCGTGACCGACGAGCCATCGTCCACCCGCCCCAGCCGCGGCGTTGCGCCCGCGGTATACAGCATGGCCGCGAGCAGCGAGGTTTTCCCCGCGTGCCCGTGCCCCACAATCGCAACATTACGAATGTTTTCTCCGGTATAGACTTTCACGAGTAGGCTCCTTCGAGGCGTGGAAACAGAGACGGCCCAGTAGAGGATAAGTGCAGTAGACAGGCCAGCCCAACATCACCCGCCAAAACCTAGGATGCTACCACGCGGGCAGCTGAAGCCTCAACCCGCGCGGACCCCAAATTGGGACCGTCCCTCCCGGCAGCCACTTGGGTGCAGCTCGCTGTTCAACGGGACTGATCCGTGTTCATCCGCGTGAATTCGTGGCAAAGAAGTTTCTTCCGGCGTATGATCTTTTCGCCATGCTGGGCAATCGCACCAACGAACAGTGGATCGCACAATACGCCTCCAGCCATCAGAATCGCGTGAACCGCGTCTGCCACACCCTGGGCATTCCTACCATCCTGCTCTCACTCCCGATTTTCCTCGGCAGCATTTTCTTCCACCGCCTCTGGCCCTACGCGCTCGCTCTGTTTGTTCTGGGATGGATTTTTCAATTTATCGGCCACGCCTTCGAGGGCAAAGCGCCTGAGTTTTTCGGCGACTGGCGTTTCCTGTTCGTCGGCGTGCGCTGGTGGTGGGCCAAGATTCACGGCAAAGCCTGAGATCGTTCTAGGACACCTCGCCATGTTTCCTCAACTCGCGCGCTTCACGGATCTCGGAATCCTTCTTCTGCGACTCATGGTCGGTCTGGTCTTTGTCACCAGCGGTTACAGGCATTTGAAAAATTCCACCGCTCGTGCCAAGGATATCGGGATGAGCAAGGCTTTCACCATCTTCCTCGGCATTGCGGAAGTCGCCGGAGGCCTGGGCGTGGCCTTCGGAGTTCTTACTCAACTCGCAGCCCTCGGCTTGATTCTCATCATGTTCGGCGCAATCCAGAAAAAGATTTTCGCCTGGCACACCGGCTTCTGGGGCGAGAAAGCCTCCGGCTGGCATTACGACCTGATGTTCATCCTGATGAACCTGGTCATCGCCTTCACCAATGGCGGCGCCTATGTGTTGATGAAATAGCCGATTTGGCTAATTCCGATTGCTTGCACCCATTCGTGACTCTGTTTTATGCTAGCCCCATCTTGGGTTCTGATTCCAAGAAGCCATGCATCGCCTGACCGCCAGACTCTTGCTGTTTTTCGCGCTCGTGGGGAATCTCGCCCCGGTGGCGCTGGCGGCCACGTCTGCGCCTCCGCATGCCTGCTGCGTCCGCAAGGGGATTCACCGCTGCCAGGATTCGCTGGCGCCGGAAACCGACCAGCCTGTCATCCGCGACGCCAGTTGTTGCAACCACGATTGCCGTGGGGCGACCATCTCGGCCCAGTGGGCGCATCCCGAATCGCGAGCGGCATCCTTTTTATTGGGCCCGATCAATGCGCGTGTAGCCGGATCGCCATCGAACACTCCGATCTCCGCCTCCGCGGAATTTCAAGCTTCCCGCGCTCCCCCCGCCTGCTAGCTGTCTCCAGCTCCACTTAACTTCGTTTGCTCAAGTGCGCGCGTTCGCTGCAAACGTGGCGCTGGCCGTCGCCGAAGTCGGGATCGGCGCCGCTCCGGCTACGCCCAACCCGAATCGCAGGGAGGCAGTATGACTCGAAAAAAGATCCTCGTTCTGACGGTGCTATTCGCCGGCATCTCCGCCCTCGCTAACGACTACGGCGCGATCCGCGGCATCGTGCACGATCCGCAGCATCGCCCAGTGCAGGGCGCAATGGTAATGCTCAAAGCCAAATCGTCGGAGTGGGTCAAGAGCCTCACTACCGACGCCAACGGTGAATTCCAGTTTAATGCTGTCATCCTTGGCGATTACACCGTCAGCGTTGCGAGCCAGGGCTTCGCGCAGACTTCACAGGATGTGACCGTCATCTCGGGATCCGTTCCTGTCGTTCACTTTCAATTGCAAGTGCCCTCGGCTCACGAAAAAGTTAGCGTCTCCGCCGCGCCCGCAGTCGTGGCCACGGACAGCTTCACTCCCACCACTCTCGTCGACCGGCTCGACATCGAGCGCACGCCCGGCGCCGACAGCACCAACAGCATGGCGATGATCACCGACTACACCCCCGGCGCCTATGTCACGCACGACATGCTTCACATGCGCGGCGGCCACCAAATCACCTGGCTCCTCGATGGCATTCCGGTCATCAACACCGCCATTGCGCAGAATCTGGGTCCGCAGTTCGATCCCAAGGATCTGGATTACGTGGAAGTGAACCGCGGCAGCTACAGCGCCGAGTTCGGCGACCGTACCTATGGCGTCTTCAATGTTGTGCCCCGCACCGGCTTCGAGCGCAACAACCAGGCCGAATTCACCCTGACCGCCGGCAGTTTCTACCAGACCGACGACCAATTCAGCTTCGGCAGCCACACCGATCGCTTCGCGTATTACGCCAGCGTCAATGGCAACCGCAGCGATCTCGGACTGCAGCCGCCTGTTCCTCAGGTGGTGCACGATGCCGTCAACGGCGTCGGCGGCTTCGGGTCGTTCATCTTGAATGTGGATCCTTCCAACCAGCTTCGCCTGATGACCTCAGTCCGCCGCGACTATTATCAGATTCCTTATGATCCGAATCCCAACGACATCGAGAATGGATCGATCGCGGCTAACGGATTCTCGCCGCAATACCCCAGCATCGGCCTTCGCGACGGTCAAACCGAGAATGATGAGGGCGTCCTATTCACGTGGCTCCATACCTTCAATTCCCATCTCCTCACCACAGTTTCGCCCTTCTACCACTACAACAGCGGAGACTACGCCAGCAATCCCAACGACAATCCCATCGCCACCACAGAAAACCGCGGCTCCACTTATGTTGGAGGCCAGGCCAGCTTCGCCGCCAACTACAAGAAGAACGACCTGCAGGTTGGCTTCCTCAGCTTCTACCAGCAAGATAGCCAGGTGTTTGGCGCCATCTTCAATCCGCTCGCCTACACGCTCCAACCCGTCCCCGCACCCTTCACGATCAGCGAGAGTCCCACCGCAAATCTCGAGACTTTTTACATCGACGACAGATTCAAGCCTTTTGCCTGGCTGACTCTTTCCGCAGGCATGCGCCCCACGCGTTTCTCCGAAGGAAACTTTTCGACCGAGTCAATCGAGCCGCCCATTTCCGAATCCGCCATCAGCCCGCGCTTTGGGGCGACCGCTACGGTTCCTAAACTTAATTGGACGTTCCGCGCCTTCTACGGACACTACTATCAAGCTCCTCCGATCGAGACTGTTTCTGGTCCGGTCGAATCCCTGTGCGAACCACCGGCCTGCGAATTTCTGCCGCTCCACGGGGAGCGCGACGAAGAACATCAGTTCGGCGTCACCATTCCTTACCGCGGATGGGTCCTCGACCTCGACAATTTCAAAACCGATGTCGCTAATTTTCTCGATCACAACAACATCGGAGCTTCCAATATCTTCTTTCCCCTCACCGATACACGAGCCTTGATTCGCGGGTGGGAACTAACGCTGCGCTCTCCCCGCATCGCGCAGCACGGACAACTGCACCTCGCCTACTCCAATCAGATTGCCGAGGGCGGCGGCGTCATCACGGGAGGATTGAATAACGTCGCCGTCTGCGCGCCCCTGCCCAACGGCGCCACGCCCTACCTTTGCCCGCTCGATCATGACCAGCGCAACACGCTCAACGTAGGCGGCGACGTCACACTGCCTCGGCGGGCCTACATCTCGACCAATGTTTACTATGGTTCCGGCTTCAGCAACGGGTTCCCGGGCGCACCCTATCCCGGGAATTATTTGCCGCAGCACACCAGCTTCGACCTGTCACTCGGCAAAGATTTTGGCGAGAGTTTCACCGCATCGCTCACCGCGTTAAACGTAGCCAATCGCCGCGTGGAGTATGACAACAGCCTGACCTACGGTGGATTCCACTGGAACTTGCCGCGCCAGATTTTTGCGGAACTCCGCTATCGCTTCCATTACTGAATCACGTGGGGACGGTATCGAATCATGTGGGGACAGCCGCCCTCGGCTGTCCGGTCGAGCGCAGCTCGACGGCTGCGTCATGCGGCAAATGGGCCGTCGTCCAAAATCAGATCGTGCAAACCTCAGCAGCAGAATCGGAGATAATTAAAAGATCGATATGCGTCAGAAACTCAACTCACTCTCGATTCATTCTGCCTTGTTCGTCCTCTGCGCCCTGCTCACTCCTTCCGCCGGCTGCAACCGCAGCGAGCCGCAAACGAGCGCCGCAACCGCTCAGTCCGCCAAGCGTTATTCCCTCAAAGGCAAAGTCATTTCCGTGGATAAGAACGCCGGCACGGCCAACATCGACAACGAGCCCATCGCCGGATTCATGGACGCGATGATCATGCCCTACACCTTCAAGCCGCCCACACAAATCGATCAACTGCAGCCCGGCGACTCGATCTCCGCCGACGTCGTGGTCGAGCCGGGGAAATACTGGTTGGAGAACGTCAAAGTCGTCGGGCATTCGGAAACGCCTGCCGCCAAGCCCGCGGCCACGATGCACATCCCGGCTCCCGGCGACGACGTGCCCGACTTCCAACTCATTAATCAGAACGGCAGGCGCATCTCGCTGCGTCAATATCGCGGCCAGACCCTGCTCCTCACCCTCATCTACACGCGCTGCCCGTTCCCCGATTTCTGCCCGCGCGTCAGCCACGAGTTTTCAGCCATCGACCACGAGGTCCGCGCCGATCCCACCCGCTACGGCAAGACTCACCTGCTCAGCATCAGCTTCGATCCCACGCATGACACGCCCAAGGTTCTTCGCGCATATGGCTTCTCCTGCGCCGGAAGCAAAGATCCGGCGCTCTTCACGCATTGGGAATTCTCCGCGATCCCATCTGCCGAGTTACCCGACTTCGCCAAGTATTTTGCCCTCACCTACAAAGAAGAAGGTGGATTGATCACGCACTCGCTCAGCACCGCCGTCATCTCTCCGAATGGAAAAATCTTCAAGTGGTATCACGGCGCAGAC